>NZ_LR134383.1:267500-390000 GCF_900637635.1 Legionella jordanis | reverse complement strand
TCTTTTAGCAAAAGCGCTAAATTGCGAACAAGGTATTAGCGCGAATCCTTGTCTTCAATGTGATGCCTGTAAGGCCGTCGAACAAGGACGCTTTATTGATCTTATTGAAATTGACGGTGCATCGCGTACCAAAGTAGAAGATACGCGTGAGCTTTTGGACAACGTGCAATACGCTCCAGTGAATGGCCGTTTTAAAATTTATTTAATTGACGAAGTACACATGCTGTCACAGCACAGCTTCAATGCATTGCTAAAAACGCTTGAAGAGCCGCCGACACATGTCAAGTTTTTACTTGCCACCACTGATCCACAAAAATTACCAGTAACGGTGTTGTCTCGTTGCATTCAATTTCACCTAAGGCATTTGTCGCAAGATTTAATCCATCAGCATTTAAAAGATATCCTTGACGAAGAGCGGTTATCTTTTGAAGAAGAAGCTTTGGCTATTCTGGCCAAAGCGGCAAAAGGCAGCATGCGCGATGCGCTAAGTTTACTGGATCAGGCTATTGCAACTTGTGATGGCGGGTTAAATGCCAAGGAGTTAAAATCAATTCTTGGTTATACCCATCAAGATTATGCGGCGCAATTACTGCACAGCTTAGCCATGCTTGACCCGAAAGGATTGATTGACATTTGCAGGCAAATTGCCATGGAAGGAGGACATTTCCGTTATGTATTGGATGAGCTGTTGGATGATCTTCACCAGATTACAATTTGTCAAAGCCTGGCTGCTGACAACCCTTTGATTAACAATGAACCACATATTAAAGCCTTGGCGAAACAATTTAGTCCGCAAGACGTTCAACTGTTCTATCAAATTGCCATTAAAGGTTCCGAGGATATGCATCTGGCGCCATCTTTAGCTGTTGGCTTTGAAATGACTGTATTAAGAATGTTAGCTTTTCGCCCTGCTCCGAAAGCAGTTACTCCGACATTAAGTTATGAAGTGATTAATCATCAAAACCCGATTGGTTCGTCAGCACACTCTGAAGTAAACCTCCCTACAACTTCTAATGAAATGGCGCCTCCTGAATTGCAAAAGTCCATTAGCAAACCGGTCGTTGGGCAAGCACAAGAAGAAATTTCTACAGCCACCCAGATTAAAAATGAAGCCAAAACAGCTGTTGATCAGGCTTGGCCATCCGTTCTTAAGCAGCTTAAATTAACGGGTTTAGCGCTGTCAGCAGCTGAAAATGCTGCATTTATTGGGAAATCTGACCGGCACATTACTTTCGCTGTGGCAAAGGGCCATCAGTCTCTGTTCACTGAAACCGTTGTCAATCGTATTGAGCAAGCTTTGACCGCATATTACAAAGAAAATATCAAACTTGTCATTGAAATTAATGAGAGCGTTAAAGAATCTCCAGCACAGCAAAAGCAATTGGCTCAAACTCAGCGTCAACAAGAAGCTGAGATCGCTTTGCAGCAAGATGCTTTTTTTCAGCAACTAAAACAAGAATTTTCAGCCGAATTGGTCAAAAATTCTATTGCACCCGCTAAAGATGAATTATAATAAACAAAGTAATTCTAACGAGAGGTAACCATGGATATTAATCAAAATCTTGGCAACATCATGAAAGAAGCCCAAAAAATGCAACAACGCATGCAAGAGGCTCAAAAACAGTTAAGTGAATTATCTGTTAAAGGAGTTTCCGGGGGCGGCATGGTGGAAGTTGAAATGAAAGGCAATCATGAAGTCAGTAAAGTAAAGATCAAGCAATCCTTGATGGATGAAGACGTTGAAATGCTTGAAGATTTAGTTGTCGCAGCGTTTAACGATGCCTCTCGCAAAGTGGAACAAGAGTCCAAAAGGAAAATCAGCGAATTAACCGCTGGTCTTAATATTCCAACGGATTTCATGAAAGATCGCGAAAAGGAATAAAACCACTGATGGATGTCATGAGTCGGCTGGTGGATGCTCTGCGTTGTCTGCCTGGAATTGGTCCCAAGTCCGCCCAAAGAATGGTGTTTCACTTATTGCAACATCAGCGCCAACGCGGCTTGCATCTGGCTTCTTGTCTCGAAGAAGCCATGCAAACTCTTCATCCTTGTAAACGTTGTAATAATTATACAGAGCTGGATTTATGCAAGCTGTGTCAAAATTCAACTCGCGATGCCAGTGTCCTGTGCGTTGTTGAAACGCCAGCAGACGTGGCAGCGGTTGAACAAAGTAATGCATTTAATGGAAGTTATTTCGTATTGATGGGAAAAATTTCTCCTCTTGATGGCTTAGGTCCTGACGATATAGGGCTCCCAAAGCTTCGACAACTGGTTATTGATGAAAACATCCACGAGGTAATTCTGGCCTTAAGTCCTACAGTTGAGGGTCAGACCACCGTCCATTTTATCTTTGATTTATTAAGTGACCAGCCCATTCGCGTTAGTCAATTAGCGCATGGCATCCCTTCTGGAGGCGAGCTTGAATTTTTAGATGCGAATACCATAGGTAGTGCATTGAAAAATCGAGCTACGGTAAGTGTATAAAGTGTTTTGTATGAAACGATTCTTACAGGGTAGTTATCTTTTTATAAGCCTTATTTTAGTCACGAGCATTACCCATGCCTCTTTTAATAAAAGTCTATGGCCAATTTGGGAAACAAACAATCCATTATCCACCGCCGCCATTAATCATGACGATTGGCAAGAATTCCTAAACCGGCGTGTTGTTACCAATGAAGAAGGAATCAATTTGGTTGACTACGCGCACATGACGGATGCGGATTATAATCTGCTCAAAAATTACATCGATAAAATGAGCCATATTGACATTGACGCCTATAATCGCGATGAGCAACTGGCTTTTTGGTTAAACCTCTATAATGCTTTAACGGTACAAATCGTGGCTGATTACTACCCTGTTGGCAGTATTGAAGACATTAATATCTCCCCTGGCCTGTTTAGCGTAGGACCTTGGGGCGCAAAACTGGTCACCATTAATGGCACTCCCTTATCCCTCGATGAAATTAATAATCGAATCATTCGACCGGTTTGGAATGATCCACGCACTCATTACGCGATCAACAACGGCTCGATTGGCGCGGCTAATTTGGGTAAACAGGCTTATCACGGCTCAACGATAGAAGCACAGCTGAATGAAGCGGCCTCTGAGTACATTAATTCACTGCGAGGGGCACAAGTCATTGAAGGTGAGTTAATTGTGTCAAAAATTTATGAATGGTATAGCGACGATTTTGGTGGCTCGAAGGCCGACATAATCACTCATCTTAAGCAATTTGCAAAAGAACCTTTACGCAGTCAGTTGAAACACATCAATACGATTGATGGTTACGTTTATAATTGGCACTTAAACAACCTTGTGCCCAAATCGTGAAATATTATGTTCACTCTTATTTTCTAAATTTTGCCTGGTTTAATGCTTTTTTTCTGAGCTTGCAATTCATTTTTATTCTCAGTCAAACGGGTAATTTTATGAATGCAGTTCACCTGCCCGCCAGCGTTTATGGGGAAATTGCTTTCGCTGTGTTGATGCAAATTGTTTTGTATTTTCTGCTATGCCTAGTACAAAGCATCTGGTTTTGGGGGATAAGAAATTACTTTAAATCCCTATCCCTCGCACAAGTACAGGCTGGCATTTTTTTTATCACCGTACTCGCATTAACCAGCCTGAACTGTCATTTTTTTCCAATGAGCTGGTTTAGCCGTTTATTTTTACCGGAATGCCCTTCACTGCTGATCAAAACCGTTTTATTTCTTTCTCTTGCAGCAATTTTTTTCTTAAGCATAAATGCCATTTTTAAAAGCCTCATCCTTTATAGGGCTCACGGCCTTGCGGCAATTGGCGTCATTGCTGCTTTCACAGTTTTAATTCTTCATGAAGCCAAAGCTAAGGTTCATGATAAAGCCAAAGCAACTTTAGCTAATGTTATATTTATTGGCGTAGATTCCTTGAGTGCCCAATACATCAATCCCAATTTAACACCTAACATTTATAAATTTGCCAAGGACAGCACTGCTTTTAGAGAAACCATCACTCCACTTGCTCGAACTTTTCCGGCTTGGACGTCGATTTTGACAGGAGACTATCCCCTCCATCATGGCGCCCGTTACAATCTTATGCCTTCTGATGAGGTTAACAAAAATGGAAGTCTGGGTTGGGTTCTTAAAAATAAGGGTTATGAAACCATATATGTAACGGATGATCGGCAATTCTCTAAAATCAGCTACGATTTTGGATTTGATCATATCCTTGGGCCAAAAGCTGGTGTAAACGATTTTTTACTCGGCACATTTTACGATTTTCCCTTGAGTAACCTCTTAATTAATTTCAAAATTAGCCATTGGTTATTTCCTTATAACCATCTGAATCGAGCCAGTTACTTCTCTTATTATCCCACTAGCCTTCACAATGCTTTACTGGATGCAATTAAAACTCGAACTACGCAAGCCCCTTTGTTTTTGGCTGTCCATTTCACCCTGCCTCACTGGCCTTACGTTTGGGCCAGTTCCTCTCCTGCAGGCATTACTAACGATTTCAGTTTTTATGAGCGTGAGGATCTTTATTTAAAGGCAATCCATGAGGCTGATACTCAAGTAGGACGCACTCTGGATAGCTTGGAAAAGGAAGGATATTTAAGCAATAGTTTGCTGTTAATTTTAAGTGATCATGGCGAGGCCATTTACCGTAAAGGCAGTCGTGCAATAGACCGAAAAAAATATCAGGGGAATGACCCTGAGCACCTTGCCGATTATTTTCGACGTAAAACAACAACTACTCTTGAAACGAGCGTTGGTCATGGTTCGGATCTCCTTAGCCCGTCCCAATTCCACAGTTTGCTCTATTTTAAAATTTTTAAAAATAGCCAGCTGCTGAACAGAAAACAAGTTATTGATGAACGTGTATCTCTGATTGATATTGCCCCTACAATTCTCTCTTTTTTAAACATCAGAAGCTCAAAATCTTTCGATGGCATATCTTTATTGCATGCAATTCTAAACGGAAAAACCTTGCCGTCGAGAGCCATTTTTATGGAAAGTGGTGCATTGCCGAACTACTTGGTGTCTGAAAAGAACCTCACTCAGCTGGCTAAATTGATGTACCAAGTGAACCCAAAGAACAATTGGCTTGAGATAAGGAAAGACAGAATACCACTATTTGACGCAATGAAATTGTATGCGATTTTAGAAGGAGACTGGTTACTGGCCTTATACCCTGATGATTATCAATACATCAGCATTCTCCTCAATACGCGCAGTGGACAATGGAGCGATGATATGAATTCTTCTTTTGCGCGACATTCACCTGCGACTGGCTTGCTGCAAAATTTATTATCCTTTTACGGTAAAGAATTAGCAGCCTACCCAAAATCACGTATGCGTCCCCATCTCCTTGAAGAGAGCCTCAATGGTTTTATTTTCCAAAACCGCTGAATCACAGTATAAGTTCATGATATGGATGATAGCATTTAAATTTCTATGGCCGGGTTTAAGGGGTTTACGCTCATGAATATGGTGGTAAGCTTCTGTTAATACATGCCTTCTTCCTAACTCTTCTCTTAACGCCTCCATAATGGTAGCCAGAGTCTTATAAACTCGCTCAAGTGCATATTTTTGTTGTTGATTTGGAATTGGAATGGAAATCACCTGTTCATCATGAAGGAGTGCTGAGAGGATTTGCATTAAATAACTGCTGTCTTTGTTGCTAAAGTACCCATATAAATCAAGACAATCTGTAGTCGACAAACGCTGAAACAATTCCTGCATAAAAAGGCAGAATTTATTGAAATTTCCCGCTTGCCCATTTGTATGTTTTAATGACAGTTGATTCAAAGTCATTGCTGTATCAATTAAACGGTTGGGGTTAAACCAAAATTTGTAACAACGAAATAAATCATTAATCTTATTTGCCAGGAAGATTTCATCGGACTGGGCGTGACTCATTAAGCGCCACTCTTTCAACGCCGAGATGATTACATTTGCATTCTGCTCGGCCTCTATTTTGATTCCGGCGGGCATTTCTTCTTCATGAAATAAGTAATCGTGAATGGCAATGCCTTGCTGTTTAAGATGATGGAACAAATTTTCGTGAAGGCTCTCAATGAATTGATACAGCATGAATAATCTGTTTTTTACAGACGCCAGTTTTTCAGGGTGCAGGGTTTGTTTAAACAATTTATGAGGTTGTTGTTTGTAGTAAAAAAGGCTCGCAATAAGAAAAATAACATCCGATTTTTCATAATATTGGGCAAGACCTAAGAGTTCCTGTTGATTTAATTGGCTAATTAAACCGAAACAGGAGATGAGGTTTTCACCAACATCATTAGCTAAATCAACAATGGCATGCAACCATTCCACGCTGCCGTTTACATTTAAAATGGCTTTCAATTTTCCTGTAAGTGAGCGTTGGCTTATTTCAATGGATTGTGGCTGAAGGCCATTCAGTTGTTGTTGCAAATATTTGTAATAATTTTCAAGCTTGTGAATTATCATTAACTCTTCAGATAAGGACAGGTTGCGGCTCAGCTGCTGTTTTAATGTTTGGATGACCACGTAATAACGGGAAGGATTATTTTCTAAAACCCTCAAGTCGCCTTTTGGTTTAATTTTGACATCCACTTGCAGCAAGGAAGCAAGCTCGGAGTATTTAATGGCTAATTCCGAACTAAGTTGTGCCGCATCCTGCGTTTTAAGACGAACATGTTTGCCATCGCCCATGGCTTTATGCAAACGATTTTCCAAAAATTTAATTTCGTATTTTAAGCGTGCTTTGATGCGTGCATGGTTATTAACGAGGAAATTGATTGAAACCTTTTTGTCAGCCATGTTTTCCATCCATGCATCAGTCCATCAAACTGTATACTGTCTAATGAGCGACAGCGTTAGTTTCCATTTACAACTTTATTGATAATTTCTGTCAGTTAAAAATATGAGCAATTATGTTAATGATAGTCAAAAAACTAAGGAAGAGTAAGGCAGGCTTATTTAATCTTGGAGATGCAAGACATCTCCAAGAAAAAAACAGATTACATGTCGGTACCGTTATCGGGCATGATGCGCGTTGTTTTGCCATAAACCACAAGAACTTTTTGTTTTACTTTCAAATTCAGTTCTTCTGCTTGCGCTACGGAAACAATGGCACCGCTGTTTAATTTAATAACATAGACATAACCACGGCCGCCATCCAGATACTCGCTACCCGGTGTTTTTTCATTTAGACCATTGGGTGCTTTGCTGTGGAATTTCACGGGACGTTTGGAAATAATCACTCCTGATGCCACTTTTTTCAATTTACCCACTTCATTGACATCGTATTCTCCAGGGGGAACATCTTTACCGCATCCACCAAGGATTAGACATAAAGCTAACCCTAAAACATAGAACAATTTATTCATCTGACTATCTCCTAATTTGGCAATTTGCAAAAATCGCTTTATTCTACAAATTAGGCTCTGCTATTGCCAGTGATGTTCACTATTTTCATCAATAAGAAAAATCTTGGAGATGAATGAACTTTTTCATGCCAATTCTATAATAAGATGTATATAATTCTTCAAATATGAAGAGACAGCGGGAGAATTGATTGAATGTTATCGCATCGCAAATACTTATTGATTATTGACGATGCTCCAATTGACGAACAACTCGTCCAATATTTTGATAAATTTGATTTTGATATCATTCAATACAGCAGCCTTTCACAACTGGAGAATGAATCAGAACCTCCAGCAGCTTTACTTGTGAACTGCTCGCTTATCCAAGAAGATCCCTCGTTAATTGACAATCTTTATCGTCGCTATCTTGTGCCCCTATTGGTGATTAGTGATGAGCCCAATGAAAATGCTTGCGTCAAGATGCTTGAAGCGGGTGCCGATGACTTTTTGCTCAAACCCCTGCACCCACGCGAATTGCACGCTCGAATTAGCGCCATTTCACGTCGGGTATCGCGCTCTGCTAAAGACAATGAGCAAGAAAAGGAAGTTTTATTATTTGCTAACTGGCGTTTATATCCAGCCTCTCGTCAGGTTTTAGATAGCAATACACGCGAAGAATTACAGCTCAGTGCTGGTGAGTACGATTTACTTTTGGCTTTTGTCAGGCAGCCTCAACGGGTCTTAGGACGAGAATTTCTGTTACAGCTTACTAAAAATGCGGATTTATCTCCATTTGACAGGAGAATTGATGTGCAGATTAGTCGTTTGCGACAAAAAATAGAAACGGATGCCAAAAAACCGGCTTTAATTAAAACGATTCGCAATGGCGGTTATTTGTTTACTTCTCGCGTTATGACCCTTAAAGAAGCGAATGAATCCAAGGCTTAGTGTGCTACACAATGTGATTGCCTCAATAGCTGTATTACTTTTTTCTCTTGGCAACTTTCCACATGCGGACCGTTTTGACCATGTTTTCACCCACCTTTAAAATCTCAATCTGAAAGGTTTCTATTTGCAAACAGCAATCGGCTGGAGGAATATAGCCTAAATATTCAATAATCAAACCGCTTAAAGTTCTTGGTCCAATTGCTGGAAACTGCCAAGCTAATGTACGATGCAAATGCCGGAGAGTGATGCTTGCATCAACCAGAAAAGAACCATCCTTTTGTGGAATAATTTCCTGACCGAGGTCGGCCACATCGGTTGTAAATTCACCCACGACTTCCTCCAGAATATCCTCAAGGGTGACTAAGCCCAACAAATCGCCATACTCATCCACAACAAAACAACTTCGTTTTTTAACTTTCTGGAAATTCAAGATTTGAACATTCAGGGGAGTTTCTTCGGGAATGAAATAAGGCGAATCACAAATTTTAAGTAAATTATCCATATCTAAGCGTTCTTCAAGAACCAAATGGAGCACATCTCGCATATGAATAAGGCCAACTAAATTATCAATGGTTCCCCGGTATAAAGGCAGTCGGTTATGCTGGGCTATTTCTAACTCTTCAATCACTTTATGCCAGGGTTGTTCCAAATCCACACCAACAATGTCTGCTTTAGGAATCATGATGTCTTCAACTGTTGCTTGCTCAAGATCGAGCAAACTAATCAGCATGCTTTTGTGCTCCACGGGCATTAAGCTACCCGCCTCATGTACAACGGAGCGCAGCTCATCTCTTGATAATGCTTCGCGCTGCGTTTTTTCCGCCGAAACATTAAATAATCTTAAAATAACATTCGTTATCCAACTGATGGCTTGAATAAGAGGAGCTAACAGTTTTTGTAAAAATTTTATAGGTATTGAAGCAACAAACGCGATTTGTTGCGGGTGAAGTGCTGCAAGCGTTTTAGGAACCATTTCCGAAAACACCAGGATCAACAAGGTTAGCAAAATGGTTGCCACAGCCACTCCAGTGTCACCATATAAACGCTGGCCTATAAGGGTGGCAACCATGGATGCGACTATATTGGCGAAGGTGTTGCCAATTAAAATAACACTTAACAAACGATCTGGGCGAGAGAGCATCTGGTTAACGCGAATGGCCTGCTTATTATTTTTTTTAACGAGATAACGCAAACGATAGCGATTGAGTGACATCATGCCAATTTCTGACCCAGAAAAAAATGCGGACAGAAGGACTAGAAAGAGCAACACTAAAAATAGAGTTGTCAAAGAAAATTGCACTGAGGCTCCATTGCTATAAGAAAGAATGAGCAACCAATATGGCTGCTAGCCAATATTCAGGAACGTTTCATTATGCCAGAGTCAGGTAAAACTATAAACAGACAGCGTTTCAGGAGTTTGGCCATTCGTGATTACCAAACAAAGGTCCAAATGCCTCCGGCTGTTTTGTTATTTTTCCCCATGAAGCATTACCTAAGTCAAAATGCCACCACTCATACTGATAGGAGGTAAAGCCAACTTTCTCCATGGATTGACGCAATAATTCCCGCCTTTCTTTAAAAACGAGGTCTGCCTCGCTAATCTCCGCTTTGAGTGTGAAATAATCTCGATGCGCCACATCGCTTGGATCATCAAATGGAGTTCCCATATCCAGGGGTTGATTTTGACTAAAATCAAACAGAGTTAAATCAATAGCGCCACCACTTAAATGAGGTGAACAATAACGGTCTCCAACTTTAGAGGGAGCTGCCACGTATTTTAACACTTCGGTTTCGAGTTCTTCTTCGTTCAGATGCGGAGAGCGATTGCGGATTTCATTCTTCATCCAGGCAAACAATTTGCCTTGCACCTCTCTCGGACGATAAACATCCCAAATGAGAAAACCATAGTGTTGAGGTAACGATTGCAGAGCTTGTAATAGTCTATCCAAGACAGCAAAGCGGGCAAACATGTGTGGTACGGGGCTGAAACCCAATTCAAAGTACATGGGCTGTATTTTTAAACGAGGATGGCAATTGTCATGAATTTTTATCGCTTTATAATCTTCCTGGGCAAAATAATCACTTTGCGGGATCATGCATAACTCCAGTTGGCTTGGCGCAATTCATTATGCCATGATTTTAAGCAAACTCATCGCTTGTGTTAAGGGCTATTTATCAGGCTTTACTTGTTTTTCAAAATGAATGAGCCACTCATCGGCAAGTACAGCGGCTTTTTGAAGGGATTCCTTCGGAATGGCCGGCTAAATATTGTCTACAGCCTGCTTAATTATCTTCCATTAATTGTTAGTGCATCAGGGTTTAGCAACTCCCTCTGCTATGCTATAGTTATTGTTTTTGCATCTGAGTATTGGCATGTTTGAAAACTTAACCGAACGCTTAACCCAGGCTTTTAAAACCATCAGTGGACAAGCAAGATTAACCGAGGACAATATCAATGCCCCTTTAAGAGAAATCCGCTTATCTCTTCTGGAGGCCGATGTAGCCTTGCCCGTGGTGAAGGAATTTATTGACGGGGTCAAGCAAAAAGCATTAGGTCAAGAAGTATTGGCCAATTTAAAGCCTGATCAGGCCTTCGTTAAAATTGTCCATGACGAATTGGTCCATGTTTTGGGTGACTCGCGGGCAGAGCTCAATTTTAAAACACAACCACCGGCTGTTTTCCTAATGGCTGGCTTACAAGGTTCAGGTAAAACCACCAGTACTGCCAAATTAGCCCGCTATTTAAAGGAAACCGAAAGCAAAAAAGTCATGTTGGTCAGTTTGGACGTTTATCGACCCGCGGCCATCGAGCAACTTAAATTACTTGCTGAGCAAATAGGCGCGGCATTTTACCCCAGCCAAGCCCAGGAGCGGCCTCTAGAGATTGCGCAAAAAGCCTTGGAAAGTGCAAAAAAGCAATTCATGGATGTGGTCATTTTCGATACTGCAGGCCGCCTGCACATTGATAGCGAAATGATGGATGAAATTAAGGTTCTTCATCATGCACTAAATCCCATCGAAACACTTTTTGTCGTAGACAGCATGACCGGTCAAGATGCGGCCAATACCGCCAAAGCCTTTCATGAAGCCCTCCCTTTGACAGGGGTTATTTTGACCAAAACCGACGGCGATGCCCGCGGTGGGGCTGCTCTTTCTGTTAAGCACATTACAGGTCAACCGATTAAATTTTTAGGTAGTGGGGAAAAAGTAGAAGCTCTTGAGCCGTTTTATCCTGACCGAATTGCCTCTCGTATATTGGGCATGGGAGACATTCTTACCTTAATTGAAGAAGTTGAGCGCAAGGCGGATAAACAAGCCAGTGAGAAATTGGCTAAAAAACTGAAGAAAGGTAAGGGTTTTGATTTAGAAGACTTCAAGCAGCAATTGTTGCAAATGAACAATATGGGGGGTATTGCTGGCATGATGAGTAAATTGCCAGGCATGAGCCAACTGCCTCAAAAAGCACTCAGTCAGGTGAATGATAAAGCCATGGCGCAAACCATTGCCATTATCAACTCCATGACGCCAAAGGAGCGCCGTATTCCCAAAATAATCGTTGGTTCACGCAAGAAAAGAATTGCCTTGGGCTCAGGAACACAAATTCAGGATGTGAATCGTTTGCTTAAGCAATTTGAACAAATGCAAAAAATGATGAAGAAATTCACTAAACCCGGTGGCATTAAGCAGATGATGAGGGGAATGGGAGGCATGACGGGCCTCAAAGGTTTATTCCCTGAAGATTGACCATAAATAATTTCTGGAAAATGGGCTTCCAATGCCGAGTTAATTTTCGTACAATACACGGCATTTTTACGTAAACACTCTTAAAGTAGAGGACATAATGGTAGTTATACGTTTATCACGAGCAGGCGCTAAGAAGCGTCCATTCTATAACATGGTTGTTACCGATAGCCGCAAACGCGGTAATTACATCGAGCGAATTGGCTATTTCAATCCGATTGCACGCGGTCAAGAACCTCGCTTGCACTTGGAAATGGATAAATTAGTCCACTGGCAAAAAGTAGGCGCGCAATTATCTGATCGCGTTCGTGCTTTAGTGAAAGAATACAATAAGAAAAGCGCTGAAACCGCTAAATAAAACGTGGACAAGCTTGCTGATTGGATTGTTATTGGTCGCTTTGGCCGCCCCCATGGGATAAAAGGCTTTGTCACGGTTCATTCCTTTACAGAGCCTCGCGATAACATTCTGCAGTACACGGATTGGCACGCTTACATTAATAAGCAGTGGCAGGCTCTTAAGATCGTACGAGTGGAGATGACTGAAAAGTCCATTCTCGTTCGTCTTGAAGGCTTTAATGAACGTGAGCAAGCGGCTGCTCTTGGCAATGTCGAAATTGCAGTCAGTCGTGCCCAGCTTCCCAACCTGGAAGAAGGTGAATACTACTGGCATGAGCTGGTTGGTATGCAGGTTGTGAATCAGCAAGGCATTCTGCTTGGGGTTGTGAAAGAAATCATGCCAACCGGCTCAAATGACGTGTTGGTGATTGTCGGTGAAAAACGACATTTGATCCCCTATTTGCCGGGGCAATTTATTTTGGATATAGATTCTGAGCGCGCTGTTATCAGCGTCGACTGGGATGTGAATTTTTAAATGCTGCATTTGGCTGTAGTGACTTTAATGCCAGAAATGTTTGAAGCATTAAAGTATGGCGTAGTGGGTCGTGCCATTGAGCACGGCTTAGCAAAATTGGATTACTGGAATCCACGAGACTGGGCAACAGGTCCATATCGCCAGGTAGACGATAAACCCTATGGTGGTGGCCCTGGCATGGTGATGATGTATGAACCTCTTGCAGGTGCCATTAATCACGCCAAAGCACAAATGACAGCGGCTTGCAGGACAATATATTTGAGTCCGCAGGGTAAAACCATTCGTCAGCATGACTTGAATAAGTTGGCTGAAGCTCAACAATCCTTAGTCTTTATAGCAGGACGTTACGAAGGAATAGATGAGCGGATCATTACTCAGCATGTAGATGAAGAATGGTCTTTAGGAGATTTTGTTTTAAGTGGTGGTGAATTGGCAGCCATGGTATTTATTGATGCGATTATTCGCCTCTTGCCTGGAAGCCTTGGGCATTTATGTTCAGCTGAGCAAGATTCGTTTATGAATGGCTTATTGGATTGCCCTCATTACACCAGACCCGCAATGATTAATGGTTTGGAAGTACCATCTGTATTATTAAGCGGGCATCATCGAGATATTGAACGTTGGCGTCGAAAACAAAGCCTGGGCAAAACCTGGCTTAAGCGCCCGGATTTATTAGATAAAATCCAATTAAGCGAGCTCGATAAGCAATTGCTTGCCGAGTTTAAAAGCGAACAGGGTACTTCCTTTTGAAGGAATACCAATTTGAGGAGTGACCATGAGCAACATTATTGATCAATTAAACGCCGAGCAAATGAAAGGCAAAACCGTTCCTGATTTTAGCCCTGGCGACACCGTTTTGGTTCAAGTTAAGGTGATGGAAGGAAACCGTGAGCGTTTACAGGCATTTGAAGGTATCGTAATTGCCAAAAGAAACAGAGGATTGAATTCTGCTTTTACCGTGCGCAAGATTTCTCACGGGGTCGGCGTTGAGCGTGTTTTCCAAACGTACAGTCCTATTGTGGACAGTATTATGGTTAAACGTCGCGGTGACGTGCGTCGTGCAAAATTGTATTACCTCCGTGATCTAGCTGGCCGAGCTGCTCGTATTAAAGAAAAATTGGTCAGTAAGAAAGAAGACTAAGGTATTCAATGCTCATTGTCAGCTCGTTCAAGACGCCAGTCGGTTGGCTTGAGGTTAGTTACAATGAGCATTATTTATTTCAGGCAAGCTTCACTGAAACTCCCACGCAAAACAATCAAAGCAACTCTTTAACCACCCTGATATCTCAGGAAATTGAGCAGTATTTTGCAGATCCTCATTATCGCTTTCGACTGTCCCTTAAGCCACAAGGAACGTCTTACCAACAACGGGTTTGGAATGCTTTATTGGTCATACCCGTCGGCCGCAGTTTAAGCTACGGGGAATTAGCCAGCCGCTTACAATCCAGTCCGCGAGCTATTGGCCAAGCCTGCAAGAGCAATCCGATTGCCTTGTTTATTCCATGTCATCGAGTGGTAGGTAAGCATAATCAAGGGGGTTACATGGGAAAACCTGAGGCTTTATGCTATAAAATTGGCCTGCTCAAACATGAAGGACTCTTAAGCATCTGACGACGGCTAATGAGCTAGGGTTTGCTTCTTAGAATTGGATTCCTTAGACGCCACTTTAGGCAACATTGAATCCAGCATTTTAATGGCAAAAAAATGAAAATGATTGGCGGAGGATTCAAAGATCCGGGAAACAAAGGGTTTATTGACTGAGCCATTAGGAAGCATTTTGTCTAAATAGGCCATTTCCCAATCGTGAGGTTCCATTTTTTTTAAGGCTAAAATAAAACTGCTGATTTCTTCAAGAATTTCCTTGGCAGCAATCGTCTTATCTTTTAAGTACATCTGCAAAGACTGTAATAATCCCTGCCTGATCGCGTGAAATTCTCCTTCGGGTGGAACGGAGGTCAGTTTCTCAAGATATAATTTAAGAAGGTGTTTAACTTCCAAAAGACTGTTGATTTGCTCTCTGATGACTCGAGCTTCTGCTAGACTGTCAGCCACAGCCTGGTTTAGAGCAGTATAACGTTTCATCAATTCTTCATTATTTTTTTGTGGCTCTAAACGTTCATGATTTCGCTGCATCCAGGCTTGGATTTCTTTAGGGTCTTTAAGAGAAACATTTGAATAAAAATCGATGACTTGATAATCAAAAAATACCATGACTTGCATCGCTGCGTTACAGAGCACGGTAGCTTGATAAGCATTTTTTTCTATAAACGGCGGCATTTGTTCATACAATAAATCATACAGCAACTGAATGTGGTGAAAGTCTTCAGGAACAAAACCATGATGAATCAACTCAAAGATAGCAATTTGTAACAACAGGTCGGCATCTCCCTCTGATACCTCATAACGTGCCAAAAGAAACTCAAGCCAGTTGACTGCCTGCAGATAATCACCACAGCGCAAAGCATTTAAATACTCCTCTGTCGACGAATTCATGCATTCTCCTCCATTCTAAAGAATTCCAATGAGCCGACGATAATCAACAATAAGCTCGGCATAAAAGCAATTTGCATCTTTATCAGCTAATAAGCTATTCATTAAGAATGACACTGGTCTAAATAACTGAGTTCGGACATGGCCTTTATGATGCCACATACATTAACTTAGCATGGAGTTGCGATTATGGGAAAAGTGGGTATAGCGATAATTTTATTCTTTACGCTTCTTGGAAAATCATTCGCCAATTGCGATTTAACACGATTTCGCTGGGAATGTGATCTACCAGCACATGCAAACCCTCATCCATCCTCATACTCGCTTGTGTATTGCGGCAACACGCGAGTGTATATAAACCAGGCAGAATATGAAATTCTTACCCGCTATCAACGAGCAAACGTCAATATGGTATTAAAAGTAAATGGCGAATACGTTGATAGCCCTTGTGTTCCCGCTGAGCGGTATATGTCTTATCCTTAAATCGCTATCTTGACTCCTCAACCCCTGAGCGCTGGTTTGGCGTAAACTCTTTTTTTGATATAAAGGCTAAGCACTTATCTAAAGTATTAACCGGTAAAATCCTTTTTAAAAAGACAAATAAATGAGCAGGAATGGTCACGCGATATTTTACTTTTGGATGCTTTGATTCTATCGCATGAATGATTTTTGCAACCACAGCATCCGCTTTGCGGGTGAACAAAGATTGATTTTTGTTGCTGCGATACATTCCCGCCAACACTTGATATTGTTCACGGAAATGACTATTTTCCTGATTGATGCGTTTCATTGAATGATCAATACAGTTATCTCGAAATCGGCTTTCAATAGGCCCTGGTTCGATGGTGATCACTTGTATATTTGAAGGCTTAAGTTCCAGACGCAATGTATCGCTTAGACCTTCCACCGCATATTTGGAGGCATTATAAGCGCCACGAAAGGGCATGCTAATTACCCCGAGGATTGAGCTGATATTAATAATTCGCCCATGGCCTTGTTTGCGCATGGTAGGAATGGCAAGCCGGGTTAAATCCATAAGACCAAACACATTGGTTTCAAATTGCGCCCTTAAAGCTTCCCGAGGCAAATCTTCCAAGGCTCCAGCCTGTCCATAACCCGCATTATTAATGATTGCATCCAGACGACCGTCTGCTTTTTTAAGCATTTCATGAAAGGCCAAACGAACGGAATGGCTGTCATCCATATTCATCTGCAAGGTTTCAAGTCCCAACTCTCGCAGTTTTTTAACATCCTCTTCTTTGCGGCAACTGGCGAATACGCGATGTCCCCTTTGTTGTAAGGCCAAAGCCGTATCATAACCAATTCCACTAGAACAACCCGTAATCAGAATAACTTTAGGTTCCATGAATTTCACCAATTTTCCATACATTGAATCTTTATAGTAGCAATAGATGATATGATAAGCACCCAAAATTCATTTTGAGCCGGCTAACTGGCTAAATACCAATTTATATTGATACAACATGTCGAAACATGAAATTGAACTGGATAATCTCGTAATTGAGGTTGTTAAAAAACCCATAAAACATTTGCACCTGCGGGTTTACCCACCCGACGGCAAAGTTAAAGTGAGTGCCCCGTTACGCTATCGCTTGGAAACCATTCGCCAGCTATTGGAAAGCAAACTCCCATGGATTCGCAGCCGAAGAGAGCATTTAATTGCTAAAGAGCCTAAGTTTACATCGGGCGAAGGCATTGAGTTCCTGGGTAAAGCTCTCATTTTGAGTATTGAGGAGCATAAAAGGTTCCATCTGGCTGTGGAGGGAAATATCCTTCACTTTCACACAAAATCAAGCTCCACAAATAAAGAAAAACAACAAATTTTGCTGAATTGGTACCGAAAAGAGATGAAATCCCTGCTTCCAGCACTCATTGAAAAATGGGAAGCCATCATCAACGTTAAGCTAGGCAGTTGGGGAATTAAACTCATGAAAACCCGTTGGGGTTCTTGTAATATAGGTGCCAAGCGCATCTGGCTAAACTTAAGTCTAATTAAAAAGCCCCTTTCCTGCATGGAATATGTTTTAGTGCATGAAATGGTTCATTTACTTGAAAAAAATCACAACAAACGTTTTTATGCCTTAATGGATCATTTTATGCCGGACTGGCGAAAGCAAAAAATTTTGCTGGAAGCAAGATAAACCATAGAGTAGCAACATGAAAGAAACAATCATCGACCATATTTGCGCCAAAGGGTTTCATGTCATTGACCATTTTTTACCCGTTAAGGACTTTAAACATTTACGAGAAAAGGCGGACGGGTTACAGCAGGATGGGCAATTTAGGAGGGCAAAAATTGGTCGGCAACTCAGCTCCATGTTGCATAATGACATCAGGACAGATGAAATTAACTGGCTTGACGAACACATCGAGGATAAAGCCGTTCAACCCTTTCTTGCCCGTATCAGCGAAATAGCCGCCATGCTTAATCAAGCTTTGTTTTTAGGCCTGGTTGAATTTGAGGCCCATTTTGCAGTTTATCAACCCGGTTCTTTCTACAAGAAGCACATTGATCAATTTGCAACAACCCAAGATCGGCAAATTTCCTGCGTTTACTACTTAAATCATTGCTGGCATGAGCAGGATGGCGGGGAGCTAAAGCTTTATAACCATGAAGGTGAATTGCTTTTTAACACAGCACCTTTGCCCAATCGCTTCATCTGTTTTAGAAGCGATTTGCCTCATGAGGTTTGCGTTACAAAAAATAGCCGCTACAGCATTGCCGGATGGCTAAAACGACGAAGTGAGGCTATTTAAATGGTCTGGGTCAACGCTCCAAGCTTATCGGTTAATTTAACATTTTCGGAGTAATCCACTGGGCAATCAATCAGCACCAGCTCATCGGAGTCAAGCGCTGTTTTTAAAGTTGGCAGTAAATCTTTAGTTGATTCAATCCGATAAGCTTTAATTCCAAAGCTTTCGGCGTATTTAACCAAATCAGGATTACTGAAGTAGACATGAGCAGCATGTCCGAATTCCAAGTTTTGCTTCCATTCAATTAAACCATAGGCTTCGTCGCGCCAAATTAAAATCACAAAAGGGGTTTTTTCCCTCTTTGCCGTTTCAATTTCCTGTGAGTTCATGAGGAAAGAGCCATCTCCCATAACTGCAACAATTTTGCGCTCTGGATAAATTAATTTTGCGGCAATGGCACCTGGTAAACTAAAAGCCATGGTAGCCAAACTGTTTGAAATCAAACAGGTATTGGATTCGTAGCAGGGATACAAGCGCGCCATCCACATTTTAAGGGCTCCAGTATCGCATAAAACAATGTCTTCATCGTCGAGCGATTTTCTAAGATCAGCGATGATCCTTTGCGGCTTAACAGGAAAAGAATCATCGTCCTCGTGCTCTTTAATTTCTTGCTCACTGAAGCACCGTAATGATTTTGTAGCCGAAGTTAAATGTTCGCGAGGTTTTATTTCGCTGACTAGGGCATCCAAGGCTGCAGTAATGCTTCCCTCAATACCTACTGCCAAAACATAATTACTGTCGACTTCTGCGACTGTGCCATGAATGTGGATAATTTTCTTATCGTTTTTAGGATTCCAGGATTTGGGAGCGTATTCAACCAGGTCATACCCTACGGTAATGACCACATCAGCCTCATCAAAGCCGAAGTTGCTGTAGTCATGACGCATAAACCCAATTGTGCCAATTGCAAGTGGATTGCGGGCCGAAACCACCCCCTTGGCCATAAATGTGGTGGCAACAGGAATTTTAGTCTGATTTACAAAGCGAGTAAGCCCTTCTTCAGCATGCTGTCGATAAACACCAGCGCCAGCCAAAATAATGGCATTTTGTGCAGAGTTGATAACCGTTGCAGCTTTTTTAATTTGATCCTGATTGGGCATGGTTAACTTTGGTGATTGCGGCTTTAAAGGAAGAACCGTCGTTTTTTCCTTAGCCACGTCTTCAGGAAGAATAAGAGCCACCGCCCCGCTGCGTTCAGCCTGAGCAACTTTGAATGCTTTACGTAGAAGTTCAGAAGCGACCGAAGGCAAGCTAATCATTGCACTCCATTTAGTAACTGGAGAAAATAACTTCACCAGATCAATGATTTGATGTGATTCCTTGTTCAGACGATTTAATGAAGCTTGGGCGGCTATAGCAATTAAGGGAGAGCTGTCCAAATTGGCATCCGCTGTTCCCAGCAACAGGTTAATAGCACCAGGACCGAGGGTGGCTAAGCAAACGCCTGCATTGCCGGTGAGCCGCCCATAAATATCTGCCATGAAGGATGCCCCTTGCTCATGCCTGGTTAAGATAAAGCGAATAGTCGTTGACTGGTTCAAGGCTTCGATGAAATCAATATTTTCTTCACCAGGTAAACCAAATATGTATTCAACTCCCTCCTCTTCCAGGCATTTTACAAGGAGTTCGGCTACTTTAAGCGAGGCTTTCTGGTCCATGGTAGATTCCTTCAGTAAAAAAAACTGCACATGATAAAGATTTTAGATCTTGTGGTGATTTTTACAACCTGGCTTAATTTGCGATCAAGCACTTAATTTGCTTAAAACAAAGGCTGTTAAAAATCCCAATACGGTGATTAAGCCTGCAAAGTCGTGAGTAACTGCAAATGCTTCGGGAATCATCGTATCCACCAACATGGCCAAAATAGCCCCTGCGGCAATTGCCGTAGTAGCTGCTATCACATCGCCGGAAAAATGACGAAAAATGGCATAGCCGCAGAGAGAGGCAATCCCTGAAAACAGTGCAATGCTTAGCCAAAGCCCAAATATATAAGAAGCACTTCTCCCTGCTTTTTTCATCCCTGTTACACTGGATAATCCTTCTGGAATATTAGATAAAAAAATCGCAGCCACAGCGACGTAATTGATGATTTTTCCTTGCAATAAGCTTAAGCCTATTACAATGGATTCAGGAATGCCGTCCAGTAAAGCTCCCACAGCAATGGCTAAACCACTTCCTTCCATCTCTTCTTCTGAAGGCTGAACATTACTCGATCGTTTTCGATGTTTGGCCCCGTTTTGACTAATGAGCCAGTTCGCTGCGGTATATACGAGAGCACCTATTAAGAAACCCAAAGCCGTCGAATCAAAACCACCTGATTGAAATGCCTTGTCCATTAGCTCAAAGGAGAGTGCCGAAATAAGAACCCCACTGCCATAAGCCATAACTGCAGCAGTAACCCGCTGAGAAACTTGCACATAATAGCCGAAAAAAGCCCCTATCAATAAAGCAAATCCTGTAACACCTCCCCACCAAAAGGCTTGTATCCACAGAGGAAACTGATGCATGTAATATCCTTATATCTTTCTTATGAGGTTAACATAATTCGCTCAATGAGAAACAGCTGGCTTCACTTAGTCCTTCCCCCGATATTTATGGACTTTCTTTCTCGTGTATAATGAATTTTTTTTAGCTTAAATCTCACTATGTATGCCTTGGAAATTAAACAACTGAGAAAAATTTACGGCAATGGCGTTGAAGCGCTAAGAGGAATTGATCTCAAGGTCCAGGAAGGAGATTTTTTTGCACTCCTCGGTGCCAATGGTGCAGGCAAATCAACAACCATCGGACTCATTACGACTTTACTGACGAAGACTTCTGGCAGTATCCATATTTGCGGCCACAATTTAGACAGTAAACCAGAGTTGGCCAAATCCTGTCTTGGGCTTGTTCCACAAGAGGTTAATCTCAATATTTTTGAAACTTGCGAGCAAATCCTCATCAATCAAGGGGGTTATTATGGCATTCCGCGCAAAGAAGCCACCGAACGCGCAAAATCCTTAATTGATCAGCTTGGTCTCTGGGACAAACGCGGCACCATCGTGCGACACCTGTCAGGAGGTATGAAAAGACGGCTAATGATAGCTCGAGCTTTGATTCACCGACCCAAGGTATTAATACTTGATGAACCAACCGCCGGCGTAGACATTGAGATTCGCCGCACCATGTGGGATTTTCTAACACGCACCAATAAAGAAGGCACCACGATTATTTTAACCACTCATTATTTGGAAGAAGCCGAGCAGCTTTGCAAGCATATTGCAATCATTGATCAGGGCCAAATTATAGAAAATACATCCATGAAAACGTTGTTGAAGAGCCTGCATCATCAAACCTTCATTTTTAACACATTAAAACCCATTGAATCTTTGCCTGAAATGAAATCTTTTGTAGTGACTTTAATTGATAATAATACCTTTGAACTGCGAGTGGATAACCAATGGTCCTTAAATCAGGTTTTTGCCGAATTGAGCAAACATGATCTTAATATTTCCAGCATGCGCAACAAGACAAATCGTTTAGAAGAATTATTTTTGGATTTGATTAATCATGGCCATTAAACAACAAAGCATTGCGCTATATACCATTGTTCGACGTGAACTGGTCCGAATGTTTCGAATTGCCAGTCAGGTATTTTTGCCACCGGTCATTACCACGGCTCTATATTTTTTAATTTTTGGCAGTCTAATTGGCTCGCGGATTGGTCCTGTCGCTGGCGTCAATTATCCTCTTTTTATAGCCCCAGGCCTGATTATGATGTCAGTTATCACCAACGCCTACAGCAATGTTTCTACTTCTTTATTTAGCGTGCGCTTTCAAAAGAGTATTGAAGAAATGCTAGTCAGTCCCATGCATGACAGCTTACTGCTCCTAGGCTATGTTTTGGGTGGAGTGTTAAGAGGATTGATTGTGGCGATTTTAGTTTTTGTCGTATCTTGTTTTTTCATGACCGTTGAGTTTCATAACATTCTTTTGAGCCTTGTGGTAGTCCTCCTGGTTTCCGCTTTATTTTCTCTCGCAGGATTTACCAATGCCATGTTAGCTCGCAATTTTGATGACGTAATGATCATTCCCACTTTCGTGTTAGCCCCTCTGACTTATTTAGGCGGCGTGTTCTATACCACCAACATGCTGTCACCCTTCTGGCAAAAGATTTCTCATTTAAATCCCATTCTGTACATGGTCAATGCGCTAAGATACGCCATGATAGGCCAACAAGAAGTAAACATATTGACCGCCATGGCCATTATTTGCATAATGGTTATATTGTTGGCTGCACTCAATATGGTTCTTCTAAAAAGAGGTGTCGGTCTACGTGATTGATGAGAGTAGGCGATGGACGATTTAATTAGAAATTATGTACTGTGTTTAGAAAACTTTGGAAAGCACCACAATTCCCGGGACCTTTGCGAATTGTCTTTGAATTTGGCAGCTGTCCTGAGGCAGAAGCATACCGTCTTAGAGCTTTTGCAGTCGATAACACAAGCCGTTGAAGAGGCCCAGCGCTTTATTGGCGTAGAACCATTAATCAAGCAACTTAAACAATGGGAAATTCATCTGGAAACTCTGGCACAATTGGAAGCCAGTGCCGGAAATGTGTTGCTAACATTACAGTTTGTGGGCAAAACCTTTGCGCTGAAGTCGGTGATGGAAGAAATTTTAAAAACCCCCAATTATACCCTTCACAATAATGGTTTAAGTTTTTTAAAGTATTTGCATTCAAACTCATTGCAACCCTTATTAAATTATCTGGACCAGCTTCCTGCGGTTACCCGTTCTACTGTGACTCAAGTGGGCAGCTTTCAGCATAATTCTTCTCTTGGGTTTGCCTATTCACAATGTGTCGACCTTCTAAATAGCAATTCTAAAGCATTTAATGAACGCAATGAACAACAAGTATTTGCTAACAATTTGTTGCAAACTGTATTACTCATCTATCGCGATCTGCATCGGCAAACACAAAATACCATTGAGCTTAGTGTAAGTTCTTGCGTCTTGAGTTAAGCCACTTTAGTTTGTAAGATTCATTTTTTTGATCTAGGGAATTGAGCATGCTGCGACTTGCCAGTTTTGTGCTGCTTTCTGGCTTAAGCTTTTTAAGCTTGGCCAAAGCTTGTGAAACCAAACGGGAATTATTCATCGAAAACTCTGCTGCCAAGGTGTGGAAAACAACCATTTGTCCGCAGCAAATTTTGCCTTTCCATACTCATGAATACGCACGGGTAGTCATACCGGAAGAGTCTGGAGTTTTGAAAGTTGTTTATGCTTCTGGTAAAGAATATACTTTTAAACTCAAGCAGAAAACCCCAATTTTTTTAAGTCAAGCTCAGGGCAAAGATTCTCATCAAGACATCAATGTGGGCTCCAATGTACTGCACGTTATTGTTGTAGAGCTTCGGAACCAGCCAGATGCCAAATAATATTTTGATTGCCGAAATGAATAACCCATTTTGGCAGTTCTCGCTTAGGGTTTATCATTGTAGGCAAGTCAGAGAAAGTTGCCTGAATTTGCAAGATCAATTTCACGTTAACGTGAATTTGCTGCTTCTTTGCCTTTGGCTTTCCATGTATGTTGAACCCATTGAACAAGAAGAGTTTTTAAGCGCTTGCCATGCGATTAAAAACTGGCAAGATTACTTAACAATTCCGTTAAGAAAGCTACGCCAATTTTTAAAAACAGAAATCAGCAACGATTGGCTCAAGAATTTTTACCATCAGCTCTTACAAGATGAGCTGATTTCTGAAGCCTATCAGCAACATCAGCTGTTCCTGCATTTTAAAGACAAGCAAAGGAGCAAACCTGAAGAAAATAAACAATTGGCTTTTTGTTATTTACAATGGCTATTCACCGATTCGCAATTAGATGCTGACGAATCCACTCTAATCAATTTTATTAACATTCTCTGTGCTGCCTTCGAGGATGAATCCTGAAACTCTCAACTGTCCAGATAAGGAAATTCCTGCTTTAAAATAGCCAATGCATTTGGCAAAAGCTGTTTGTTTTTTATAATGAGTATTACCGTATCATCACCGGCTATGGTGCCAATAATTCCTGAAGGGCTTTCCTCCTGAAAAGAGAAACTCACGTATTTTCGGTCAATAAAGGATGCCAGGCTGCTGGCGCTTGCAGGGTGGGTGTGTAGGACAATTAAACCAAAATCAGAGATTTGCATATTTAACACTAATGGCAGGTTAGGAAGTGCAAAATCAACCACCCGGTACACACCTGCCACTTTGGCAATTTTCAGCTTTTTAAGTTTACGTGACAATGTAGCTTGGGGAATATCATAGCCTCTTTCGCTTAGAAAGTGTTGTAAATCGCTTTGCTCCATAATTTCCCGGGTTTGCACAATGCTTAAAATGTGCCCATCAAGAATGCTGTCGTAGGACATTCATCACTCCATTTGAATATAAAATCATTTTTAGAAATTATATTCACTTCTGGTTGACAAGACAATCCCGTCTTCAGTATAGTCATAAAATGAATAAATTCTGGATATGCAATCATGAAGCCGTTTGTAATTACTATTCTATTGAGCAGCTCTCTATTATTGATGGGATGCAATGATGAAAAAAATGAGCAAGTAATCCATTTTGGCATTGCCGCCGAATATCCACCTTTTGAATATCAAAAAGGCAATCAGCTGAAAGGTTTTGATGTGGACTTAGCCAATTTGATTGCCGCCCATCTGGGTAAAAAAGCTGAGTTTGACAACATGCAGTTTAGCACCATTTTACCAGCCCTAAGCAGCGGTAAAGTGGATGCTGCAATATCCACCATCACCATCACTAAAGAACGAAGCAACAATTTTGACTTTAGTAATCCCTACTATTTTGAAGAAATGGCTACTGTGTTTCGCAATGAGAGCCCTGTGCTTGATTTAAAACATTTGAAGGACAAAAAAACGGCCTGTCAATTGGGCAGCACCATGGAAATCTGGCTAAAGAATCATATACCGGGGGAAAATATTGTCAGCCTGGATAATAACAACCAGGCCATTGAGGCATTAAAAGCTGGACATGTTGAAGCAGTACTCATGGACGCTCCTCAGGCTGCATTATTCAGCCAAAAAAACCCAAGGCTGCTATATGCCATTATTGCCCATTCCGAAGATGGCTATGGCATTGCTTTAAAGAAGGGTTCGCCTTTAAGTGCCAAAATCAATCGTGCACTCAACACTCTGAAAGCCAATGGCAAATTGGAAGAATTAAAAAATAAATGGCTTGTGGGGGTAAAATGAGTGCGGTCTATCAAAATCTACTGTTTATTGGACAGGGCATGGTCTTAACTCTCCTGCTCTTAATTGGCGGTTTAGGCCTTGGGCTTTTGCTGGGAACATTTTTAGCAATTAGCCGCCATCTAAATTGGTTTAAAAGCATCATAAACCGGTTTATTTCCCTGGTGCGGGGTACTCCCTTAATCCTGCAATTGAGCTTTGTTTATTTTGCCTTACCCCAGTTATTGGGTTTGAATTTAACCGTTTTGACGGCTGGTATCTTAACCTTTGGATTAAATAGCTCGGCTTACATTGCTGAAATTTTACGGGCCGGAATAGAACATATCCCCAATGGCCAGTTTGAAGCGGCAAAAACTCTCGAAATTCCTGCATTCTACGTTTGGAAAGATATTATTTTACCCCAGGTGCTAAAAAACATTTTACCGGCCCTTATTAATGAAAGTATTGCCCTTCTTAAAGAAACAGCATTAATTTCAACCATCGGTGGCATGGACCTCATGCGAAAAGCCCAAGCACTTGCGGCAGAACAATTCAGCTATTTTCTCCCGCTTTGCATTGCAGGATTGTATTACTATGGTTTTGTAGTGCTCATTGAATACCTAAGCAAAAAAATTGCACAAGGAGAAGCACATGTTGCAGGTTAAAAACGCCTCTAAAAATTTTGGTATTCATAACGTCTTCAATGCAGTTAGTTTCAGCGTTTTCCCTCATGAAATTGTGGGATTAGCCGGAGCCTCTGGCAGTGGAAAATCTACATTACTGCGTTGCCTTCAAGGTTTTGAACGCCTAGACCATGGCTCAATTCATTTTGATGGGCGAAGCGGCTTCATGTTTCAGGATTTTCAATTGTTTCCACACATGACGGTGCTTAACAATTTAATTTATGCCCCGAATCTTAAAGACGGCAAAGAGCACAAAGAAGAAGCATTCTCTTTGCTCAAGCAATTAGGCATTGCGGATAAAGCCCATGTTTTGCCTGCGCGTTTGTCAGGGGGGCAAAAACAACGCGTCGCCTTAGCGCGAAGCTTAATGATGAAACCTTCCCTTTTGTTGTGCGATGAGCCCACTTCAGGGCTTGATTTGGCAAGCATAGAAGACGTAATTGTTTTGCTCAATACTGTAAAAGCATTGGGAGTTAGCATGGTGATTGCATCGCATGATTTAAATTTTTTAAGTCAATTGTCCGATCGCGTGCTCATCATTGGCAATGGGAAATTGCTCGCAGATTTGCAACCCAAGCAATTGGAAAAACCAATTGAAGAATTAAGACAGTATTACCAGGAGAAAAATCATGACTGAAAGCAATCAAAATAAAATTGTACTGGCCTACTCTGGCGGCTTGGATACGTCGGTTATGATCCCCTGGCTTAAGGAAAATTATCACAACGCAGAAGTTATTGCCGTCATTTGCAACCTAGGACAGCAAGAAAATCTTGAGGCAATCAAGGAGAAGGCGATTAAAAGCGGGGCTGCTAAAGCCTGTTTACTCGATGTACAAGAGGAGTTCATTCATAACTACCTCTGGCGCTTGGTCAAAGCGGGTGCCCTCTACGAAAATCAGTACATCTTAGGCACGATTTCTCGCCCCTTAATTGCCAAAAAGATCATTGAAATCGCCCTAAAAGAAAATGCTTATGCGGTGGCCCACGGCGCAACGGGCAAGGGTAACGATCAAGTGCGGTTTGAATACAGCTTTAAAGCCCTTGCCCCGGACTTGAAAATCATAGCCCCATGGCGTGAATGGGACATTAAATCCCGACAAGAAGCCATTCAATATGCCAAACAGCATGGAATTGAAGTTCCGGTAACGCCACAATCCCCATTTTCTCGCGACCAAAACCTTTGGTATGTTTCACATGAAGGAGGAGTATTAGAAGATCCTGCCCATGAATCGCCTAAAGATTTACTGTTGATCACTTCTCCTTTAGAAGAAACTCCCAACGAAACTGAAGCCATCAGCCTCCAGTTCGAGCAGGGAGTGCCCATTGCTCTAAACGGCGAATGCTTATCCCCGAAACTTCTCTTGCAAAGTTTGAATGAAACAGCCGGCAAGCATGGAATTGGCGTTTGCGACATCATTGAAAACCGCTTAGTAGGTATGAAAATTAGAGGGATCTATGAAGCACCTGGCGCTTTTGTTCTTTACAAAGCGCATCAAATGCTAGAAAGCTTATGCCTTGAGCGTCAATTGCTGCATCTAAAACAATCCTTACAGCATAATTACGCTAATTTGGTGTACGAAGGCCGCTGGTTTTCCCAAACCAGGAAAGCTTTGGATGCTTTCATCGATGAAACGCAACGATACATCAGCGGCACTGTCCATTTAAAATTATTTAAGGGGAACATACTGGCCAGCAGCATGTCCTCACCCTACAGCCTTCATAATCCTGCGTTCGCTACCTTTGAAGAAGATTGCGTGTATGATCAAAAAGACGCAGAAGGTTTTATTAATCTGTTTTCATTGTCGGCCAAAATATACGGCATGGTGCACAAAGGAGACCAGCATGACCAGTAAAACATGGGGGGGACGATTCAAAAAAGCCATCGATGAACGTGTGGCTCAATTTAATGCTTCTTTATCTTTTGACTTCCTGCTATTCCCCTACGATATTGCAGGAAGCAAAGCTCATGCCCGCATGCTGGCTAAACAAGGTTTACTCACTGTAGTGGAGGCCAAGCAAATTGAAGAAGCATTAACTGAGATCGAGATGGAACTAAAGGAAGGTCAGCATGTGTTAGATAACTCCTGTGAAGACGTCCATATGTTTATTGAGCAATTGCTCATCAATAAACTTGGTGAAGTCGGCAAAAAGCTCCATACAGGCCGCAGTCGAAATGATCAAGTTGCCTTGGATTTGCGCTTGTATTCTCGCGAAGCAGGCCAACAGATTGAAGAGTTGTTAAGACAACTTATAGCGACATTGAATAGATTGGCAGAACAACATCAAAACGACCGCCTCCCCGGTTATACCCACCTGCAGCCTGCACAACCCATATATTTAGGCTGGTTTTTCAAAGCTTATCTGTCTATGTTTCAACGTGACATGAGCCGTTTTGAAGACTGGCACAAACGCATGAATTTCTCCCCCCTGGGGGCT
Organism: Legionella jordanis; assembly: GCF_900637635.1. Lineage (NCBI taxonomy): Bacteria > Pseudomonadati > Pseudomonadota > Gammaproteobacteria > Legionellales > Legionellaceae > Legionella > Legionella jordanis. Next base: position 361,511 of record NZ_LR134383.1, on the reverse strand, counting down.
GGGGCCTTAGCAGGAAGCAACCTTCCCTTAGACAGACACTGGGTGGCTGAACAACTCGGCTTCCAGGGTATTATCGATAACACGATAGATGCTGTAAGCGATAGGGATTTTGTCATTGAATTTTGCAGCGTTGCGGCCATTATCATGATGCATTTGTCACGCCTGTGTGAGGATTTGATTTTGTGGGCTAGCGAAGAATTTCATTTTGTAGAACTTGATGATGCTTTTGCCACTGGCTCGTCTCTTATGCCCAATAAAAAAAACCCGGATGTTTTGGAGTTAATCCGGGGTAAAACAGGGAGAGTTTATGGCCATCTCGCAGCAATATTAACGGTGATGAAGGCTTTGCCTTTAAGCTACAACAAAGACATGCAGGAGGACAAAGAAATATTATTTGATAAGGTTAACACGCTGAAAGCTTGTTTGAGCATCATACGTCCCTTTTTAGAAAACCTGCATTTTAATACCACAGCAATGGAGGAAAGGGCAAACAGCGGTTACTTAGAAGCTACTCATGTACTGGAAGAGCTCGTGTTGCAGGGAGTTCCTTTTCGCGACGCCCATCATCTCGTTGGCCAATGGGTTAAGCAAGCCATTGATGAGCAATGCTCCCTAGCAGAAATTATTCAACAACAAAATAATCATTTAAATCTAGATTCTAAAGACTAACTGAGCTAACTTAGAACATTAACCCGAACCAAACAACCCATGATTATTGCATATCTGGACAATGGTGCCTTGCAAGCCCACGAAATACATAAGCACAATCTGGCTCTGCTTGAACAAGCCCTTTGGATTGACCTGGTTTCACCCAGCATGGATGAGGAAAACTTGCTGGAGCAAACGCTTAACTTAAATATCCCAACCCGCGAAGAGATGTGGGAAATTGAGTTATCAAGTCGTTTGTATAAAAACAAAGATGCCTTGTTCATGACCGCCAATATGATCGCCCATGCGGATTCCCCAAATCCCAAAAACGAAGCAGTCACCTTTGTCTTGACCAAAAGCAAATTAATCACCGTGCGTTATATCGAACCCTCCGCATTTAAGCTGTTCATCATGCAACTGCACAAATTTGAAGTGAATCGCGCAAATGCAGTGATTCTCTTAATTGGTTTATTGGAAGCTGCTGTGGACCGATTTGCAGACATTCTCGAAAGCATAGCTCATAAATTGGAACAGGTATCGAAAAGCATTTTCCGACCTGAATTGATTGCCGATGATCATGAGGAGCAATTGAATTACCAACAAGTCATTTTGAAAATCGGAAATTTGGCTGATTTGAACACCGCTGCAAGAGAATGCCTGGTGAGCTTCAGTCGCCTCATTGCTTTTTTTAGCCAGGCAGCGTCCACACAAGTAGATAATGAAGGCCAAAGCCGCATCGCAACCCTGACGAAAGATATTAATTCCTTAAGCGATCATGCCAGTTTCATTTCCACCAAGGTAAATTTTTTGCTGGATGCCACTTTGGGAATGATCAACATTGAGCAAAACCGAATCATAAAAATCTTTTCGGTGGCAGCCGTTATTTTTTTACCTCCGACGCTAATTGCAAGCATTTATGGCATGAATTTCAAATGGATGCCTGAACTCGAATCACCCTGGGGATATTGGCTTGCTTTGTCTGCGATGCTTCTTTCGGCAATTTTGCCTTATAAATTTTTTAAATATAAAAAATGGTTATAAATTGCCTGGCAAATTCCAGCCAGGATTCACAACCATCAACTGTTGTTGCTGATCAAGCAACCCAAGTTTATGCATTATTTCACGTGGAGCGACACTTCGCGGTAGATTGAATTGATTAAATCTTGGGTTTTTCCGTGATGACTGAAGAAAAAACTGCCGGTTGCGGCATATTTAAATGCCCCACATATCCCAAGCGGAAGAATCATTAAAGCATTCAACAGAACCAGGCCAATTCGTTGTAAAGAATTGTACTTATCCAAGCCACTGTGGATATATAATTCCTGGATATGCTTGGCAATCTCGGATTCATATTCAGTGGTTTCCTCTTTGGTGATGGTATTTATTAGAAAGCTCAGGGTATTTTCTAATACCTGAATCCGATTATCCTTGCCTTGGTATTTTAATTTCAGGCGCTCAATTTCCTCTTCCAGAAGTGGGATCATTTCCTGATTTACAATCATTGGCACATTTGAAGTGATTATCTTTTCCTTTATCAATAATGTTTTTACATATTTGGGAAGATTGGTTTTAAAGTCAGGCCGTATTCTCCATACGCTTTCGCCATCTTCTTCATCATAACTATAAACATCACTCATGCTAAGGATGCCGTGTTCAGTGAATGGTTCAAGGATTGAGCAGATGCTTTTATCAAGATCAGGAGTTAAGGGGATAGGATAGTAAGGTGATAACAGTGAATTAAAGTTAACAACAATATTATTCAGAATAGTCTGGTAATTATAATTTTTTTCAAAATAATCTTTTAACTGGTTCTGAGTTTGATGATTAAGTCCCTGAGGTTTGAACCGTTCATCACTGTACCCTGAAATTTCATTGCTTCCGGGGATGTTCCAACCCAATGTTTCACCATATCTATTACAAAAATAATGGACATGAATACTACTGCCATCCCTTATTTTATGCTTGGCTATCCATTCCTCAGCAAACTCGTGCACAATATTTTTCCTCAGCTCCGCAAGCCAGGAAATGAGGGTTGGTTTTTGGGTTAATTCAAACACGATTTCTGCTAGCTGGGTATGGGCACCGGTTGCACATACCATCACTCGCTCACCCAGAGCCATAATGAATTGGCGTTTTTTTAGCTCTTCCCAATCCCTTATCAGAAAAAAAATAGTTTCAAGATTCTTTTTGTAGCTCAGATAATAGGCCTTTTGAACTTGCGCATTCTCAGATACATAACTGGTATCCTTAAGCTCCTTTTTAAGTATTTCGACCTCTTCCCTGATTCTTCCCACCTCAGGATTGGCAACATTTTTTAAAACAAAGTTGGCCAACACGTCAATTAAAGCAGCAAGCTGTTCTCCATACTGGGGATTTTCATAGGTATAGCATGGCTCAGCTTTGTATAAAGAAAATAAAACCTTTGACCAATCATGTTGCTCGATTTGAATGGCTTCATAGGCTAAGAAAGCTGACGGAGCGGGTGAATACAAAACCTTAGGCATTTCATCTTCTAAACGAAAAATCAGGCCTATATAATAACAATTTGAATTTTTTTGCACAATAATGCCAAGTAAATAGCCACGAAAAAGCCACTAAGCCAACAGGCATGAATCTTTCTGACGTGTAGAACGTTAACGCCTAAATGAATGACTAGTGCTGTAAGGGGAAAACCAAACCGAAACCATCTGTTTACATCAGTCGATGTTGGGTCTCTTGGAGCTTGCTGTTCTTTATTTGGGCTTAAAGCCTAAAGCCCTTAAGCGCTGCTCCAGACTTGGGTGTGTAGAAAACAGATTATTCAGAGATTTTATCGGGTCAATGCTTGAGGGATCAAACAAGTACGAGGCTTGTCGTACTTGTTCATGGGGAGTCTCACCATATTGATGACGATACTGCTCAGCATGCTGCTGATGATCATCTGCTATTTTCAGTAAAGCGCGAGCCATTGGATCATTATCACGCATCAATTCTACCGCTCCCGCATCGGCCATGTATTCCCGGGTGCGGCTTAAAAATAAAGCCAGTACCACAGTTATAATGGGCAGCAGATAGCGCAATAACATGATTACCATAAATAAAACATTATTATTATCATTGCGCCGGTCTCGTCGATATAGGCTTGAATAAAACAGCATATCAATCACGATGAGCAAAATGTTGCTTAATATGGCCACCGTGAGCGTCAGTTTAATGTCGTGATGCCTGATATGGCTTAATTCATGCGACATCACAGCCTGCATTTCAGCCCGGTTTAACTTTTCCATTAAGCCACGGGTAATTGCAACCATCGCTGACTTTTCGCTGTATCCTGCAGCGAATGCATTCATATAATCGGCTTCAATCAAAAAAACCTTCGGCATAAAATGCAATCCGGCAGCCACTTTCATTTCCTCAACTACATTATACAATTGCTGCTCTTGTAAATTTTGCGCCGTTTCAGCTGTTATTTCACGGTACTCCGTCCCTAACAACATGATGCGATCATAAAACGAGTAAGTAATTAATAAGGAGATTACTGCAACCACCAGCATGATCATGGTGCCATAAGGCCAGACCCTAAAGCTGAGCAAAGCCCACAAGCATTGCTCAAGGGTTGCATTTGGATAATTATTCACCAGGATAACCATGTCTGCTAGCAAACCGATTGCCAGATAAATGGCAAAAAAAATGGCAATGACCAGACGAGTTTTACGTTCATTTTTACGTAACTGCTCTCGCCAGTCGCCCACGGAAGCATGATAATCCTTCAAGGCCATAATGTACTCAGAATTTTACGGTATAAGCCTCACGGGCCTGAATTTGCTCTTCAGGTAATGCCCAATAATCATATTCTTTGTCTAATTTAGAGGAAAACATACTGACAACCATCGATTCAAAAAAGGATTTCTTTTTTGCGTAGTAACGTTCAATGCTGTCATTGTAAGCCTGTTTGGCATAAGACAGTTTATTTTCAGTATTGACTATTTCCTCTTGCAGCTGCAGCGCATTGGTATTCGCTTTTAGATCGGGATATTGTTCAAAAACCACATTAAGTCCCGAAGCAATTTGTGAAATTTGATTCTCGGCATTCATTCGTGCCTTTTCATCCCCAGCGGCTTTGGCCGCTTGAGCCTGGTTACGCAAAGCAACCACATCTTTAAGCGTGGTTTGCTCATAATTCATGTATTTTTTCACCGTCTCAATGAGGGATTCGAATACTTTATAGCGGCGATCCAGTTGGATATCAATTTGCCGTTTGTTGTTATTTATCGCCTCTATCATGCCAATCAACTTGTTAAATACGCCGATTGCCCAGAAAAATATAAGTACAACCAGGACTAAAATGATAATAACCGCAGTACTCATTGCAATTTTCCTTTCATTATTCTTCTTAATGTTATAGTCCTAAAATAAAGGAAAAAGCAAACACTCCTTCAGATTCCAGAACAACTCTAACTGTTCCATGAGTTAGTCCATTTGTACATGTGCTTTCGACACGGGACTGAAAACAACTGCTGGATAAGGAAAAAATCATGATTAACACTAAAAAAATAATTGAAGAGGATGCAAAAATCGCTGCTTTTGTGCTGCCATTGTCTGAGATCGTTAATACTCCCAAAGGAAAGATTGAAATTCTCCATCTAAGCAGCAATTTCAGACCTGCAAAATCTTCAGATGCACCTACGATACTCTTAATTCATGGTGCTATTGGTGGCCATGATCAGAGCGTATGGTTATTTGATTTTCTATTTGGCCTTGGTTTTAATGTCCTGGGTTTATCTCGACCTGGTTATTGCAGAACTCCTCTCGCGCCATCACAAACATTTGTTGAGCAAGCGGATCTGATTGCGGCTGTTCTCGATGAACTAGGCATCAATCAAGTCATCGCCATAGGCCTAAGCGCAGGCGGACCTACACTTTACCAATTAGCCATTCGCCATCCAGATAAAGTAAAGGCTTTAGTCGCCATTAACTGCATCTCCAGGCGCTTTCAAATACTTCGCACTATTCCCAAATTTATGCCTTATTTATTGGGACGGGTAGGAAGCTGGTTCTTGAATCAGTTGGTAAGACTTAAACCTGTGTTGAGCGCGAAGCTCTTTTTAAAAATCAATTCTTTATTAAGCGAAGAAGAGATTGAGGCACGCGCTTTTGAAATCGCAACTGATCCCGCACGATTTAAATACATTAACCGATTCTACAAATGCATTTTACAGTTCAACAAGCTGCGGAAGAATGGCGTAAACAATGATTTAAAACAAGTCCGTGATTTAAAATCTTTGGCTTTGAAAGACATCAAATGCCCAAGCCTGATAATCCATGGGACTGCCGATGCCGCGGTGTTATTTTACGATGGCCTGTATGCTGCATCTTGCATCTTAAAGGCAAAGCCTATTTGGATTGAAGAGGGTTCGCATTTTGGCTTATGGTTAAGTCCACAAGCCAAAGAGATCCAGAGTCAACTTATCCATTTTGTCAAGCAATATGGCGATAGCAATGAGAGTTCTTAGGGGTTATGAACCGCATTGTTTGTAGGTTCAGGCGCCTCCACTGGCACATCAGGTGTGGAGTCAAGTTTTTTGGTCACTGGGGTACTAAAGTTGTCGAAGTAAATGAATCCAAGGATGGCTACCAGGATAACGATAATCATTGTGGCTATACCAACGTTCTTATTTTTCATGATTAGCTCCTTTCCCTACTTGTCTTCAGTATAGCGACAAATAGTTCTTTTATATTAATATTTTATTGTAAAGATTGAGTTAGAAAATTAGTTTTTACTGCCTATTTCTCTTTAGCAAACGCGAATATTCAGGAACTGCCAGGGATCAGTTTCATCAATCTTTTCTTCAAACAATCGGCCGCGATGCTTAAGTGGAGTCCAATCGCTATAATATCCTGCCACTCTTCCCAAGTAAGGCATGGCTATTTCGAGAACATCTCGATAATCCATCTCTTCTGGTTCTACGATTCCGCGAACAGGATTTTGAATGGCCCAAATGAGTCCTGAAAGTATACCTGCTGCGACTTGTAAACTGGTGGCATTATTATAAGGAGCCAGTTTCCGGGCTTCTTGAATCGATAACTGGGAGCCAAACCAATAAGCCCCTCGTTTATTTCCCATTAGCAACACTCCAAGCTCATCAATACCTTGCGTGATCTCAGAAAACAGTAATCGTTTATTTTCTTGAGGAAACCATTCCTGTCCTTGCAGTTCATACAAGGAAAGAACGGCATCAGGACAAGGGTGGTAAGCATAGTGCACAGTAGGTCGGTAAAGCTCCTTTTCTTTTAAAGTCAGGTAGTTCCCTATCGAGATGGATTCCGCATGCGTTATTAAAAAACCATGATAGGCTCCAAAAGTGGGAGTCCAGGAACGAACCCTGGTGCTGGCGCCTGGCCGATTAAGATAAATAGCCGTGTTAGGGCCAAATTCATGCTGGTGAGCATCTTCAGGCCAATGTTTTTCATGCGAGCCCCAGCTCAGCTCAGCCGGTTGACTCCCCTCCGAAATGAAACCATCAACAGACCAGGTGTTTACAAACTCATTAGGATCTTTCACTCGAGTACTGCGCTGGCTATCATGCTCGGCAATGTGAATGCTTTTAATATTTAATTTTTGAGCTAATTTTGCCCATTCAGAGGCCCTTTGTGGATGGGGACAAGATAAGCCATTGTCCTTGGCCATATTCCAAAGTGCCTGTTTCACAAAATGAGAAACTAATCCTGGATTTGCACCATGAGTAATCACAGCTGTTGGTGCTGGGGAGCGACGAAGTTTTAAAACTTCTTCTCTTAAGGCGTAATTCGAGCGTAAAGACGGTGACAATGAAGTATTGGTGTATCCTCCTGCCCAAGGTTCAGTACTTGCATCCAGATAAAGGGCATTTTTTCGCTGGCAAAGTCTAATTAACTCCATACTTGATACATCCACCGATAAGTTCAATAAAAAATCCTCTTCCCTAAGTTCTTCACCAATGGTTTGTTCCAAATTGTCGCGGGTAATGGCGACCACTAAAAATTTTACGGCGTATTCTCTGGCGATGTGCTCTCCCTCAGCATGTTTACTCATGATTAGAATCTGAGAAGGGGATAGATTTAAATGCCGGAACAACAAGGGTAGAACCGCTTGTCCTATGCTGCCGAAACCCAGCATGATGATTCGTTTAGATAAGGCTGAAAGCTTGTTGTTGTTTTTCATGTTTTCCCTCATAGTCAAAGAACGGATGACTGTGCGTTCCTCACCATAAGCTTATGTTTTAAGCGTAGAAGAAATTTTTAAGAAAACAAAATTGAGCCTTCAAGGGAAAGGCATTGGCAAAGCTGTTCTATACTTTAAATAGGAAATAAATTGTCGATTTAAGGATGGCTATTGATGATTCAGACAATTAGAATTTTGGTTTCGCTGCTTATCATCACTCTAATGCCTTTGAGCTATGCAGCCATTGCGATAACTACCAATCCAAGTGGGCAAAACTCCACCACCACGAATTCAAACACCAGCTCGCCTACAGGTAATGAGGTAAAAACTGTCATTGGCACCACCAGTGGAAATTTTACAACCACAGGAACCGACAGCCAAGGTAATCCTGTAGAAAACACAGGCAACCAAGCAACGACTCCCGGAACTGAGACTTCTCCCCTGACCACACCCACTGGCACGGTGACCACACCCACTGGCACGGTGACCACACCCACTGGCACGGTGACCACGCCCACTGGCACGGTGACCACGCCCACTGGCACGGTGACCACGCCCACTGGCACGGTGACCACGCCCACTGGCACGGTGACCACACCCACTGGCACGGTGACCACACCCACTGGCACGGTGACCACGCCAACTGGCACGGTGACCACGCCAACTGGCACGGTGACCACGCCAACTGGCACGGTGACCACGCCAACTGGCACGGTGACCACGCCAACTGGCACGGTGACCACGCCAACTGGCACGGTGACCACGCCCCCAAGTAGGTAAACGCACTCTGCACAACATTCGTAAAATCACAGAATGAACATAGATGAATTCACTTAAAATTTTCCTGGTCTAAAAAAGAAAGTTTGCTTGTTGAAATGTGCTTTTAACTTATTTATGATGAAAACATTTTCTGCCAAAAATGGACTTTTCATGCTAAAAAAAGCCTTGCTATTGCCGCTTCTCTGCTACAGCTTCTCATCACCCTGTGTTGGTGCGGCCGCGGAATCACCGGCTTCGAAATCAGCGGCCGAGCCTCCCCCTTCAAGTTATATGCCGGTGGTGATTAAAGAAACGTTCGCAACCATCATGGAGCGAATGTCTTCACAAAAGGCAGCAATCAACCAACGCCAGCAAAACTTGCTCACTGAACGTTATGATTTGAGCAATAAACCCTCTACAGATGCCAAAATGTCTACAGGCAAACCCATCCAGGAAGGCGTGCGCGTAAAATTACCAGAGGGCGTAACTTGGGAAATGTTATCCAAGATGTCCCCCGAGGAGATCAAACAAAAAAATCTCTACCCCAAAGGTTTTTTACCATTACCGCATCCCAATCATCTTGAAGGTGGAATGGTTTTTCCGAAATTCGAAATTGATGAAATCCATAAGCAGGAAGGCCGTGAGTTAGCCCGCTTTGATTTAGATTTTGACTTACCGGATCATTTCCTGCCGGTTTTTCCTGCGCCAATTTTTTTGACCACACGTCCTGATCTGGGTGATGTTTCTCAGGGGAAATTAATTACTTTGGCGAATTTCTTTGAAACATTCAATGGCATTCTTAATCCAAAACAATTGGAGGGGCTGCGCTTATTGCTCACCCCCTTCCCTCAACAGCAGTTTAACCAAACGGATGATCGTCGTACTAAAGCTGCCAGTCGTGGTGTAGCTTGTTTCGATTGTCATGCCAATGGACATACGAATGGCGCAACCCATTTAGTGGGAGATATTCGTCCCCAGGAAATTCGCCACCGTATAGACACTCCAAGCTTAAGAGGTGTCAACATTCAACGGTTGTTTGGTTCTCAACGTGCTTTAAAAACAGTAGAAGATTTTACCGAGTTTGAACAACGGGCAGCTTATTTCGATGGCGATCCGGTCATTGCCACCAAAAAAGGGGTGAATGTCCTTGAGAGAGGCAGTCAGGTTCATTTCATGGCGGAATTCCAGGAGCTACTCGATTTTCCTCCGGCACCAAAATTGGCTATCGATGGTCGATTGGATCCTGCCAAAGCCACTCCTGCCGAATTGCGGGGAGAAGCACTGTTCTTCGGGAAAGCTAAATGCTCCACTTGTCATGTGCCTCCGTACTACACGGACAATAGCATGCATAATTTAAGAACCGAACGCTTCTTTAACCCGGTAATGGTTAATAACATGAAAGCGATTGGTGATGGGCCTATCAAGACCTTTCCTCTCCGGGGAATCAAAGATTCACCGCCCTATTTACATGATGGTCGTCTGCTAACCCTTGCGGATACGGTTGAGTTTTTTAACTTAATTTTACAAACACAACTGAGTCAACAAGAAAAAGAAGACCTGACTACCTTTTTGAAAGCACTTTAGTTTCAGAATTCCCCTGGCAGGCATAACACGATTGTGTCTGCCGTACTACCAGTTCAGAGAACAGACTCACACCAAAACAAATGTCCAATAATTAAATTAACTGCTTCTCTTAGATACTTTGGCAGCTTATACTCAGATTTCCTTGGCTGAGCTATAGCTGGTTTTATTTCAAAAGCTTGCGTTTTTTGTTGTTGGAATTTTTATGACAAAAGTAGTAATCATTGGCCCTGAGCGCTCAGGAAAAAAACAATTATGCAGGATCATTTCCGGCCAATCCTTTGATGAATCCGAAGCTCCATTGCTTATTCCTGAATATAGGTTTCTCAGTAAGCGTGATGGACAAATAAACATTTCTCATGAAAGGTTAAACTTGGATGATGATCAGCAAGATACTGCTCCTGCTTCACTGATCATATGGACGATTCCGGGAAATAAACGGTTCCGTGGCTTGTGGCCAATGTATTATCGAAATGCAGATATCCTTCTATATTGCGTAAACCTTAGCGAATCTTTTGATCAAAAAACATTGGAAAATACTGCTATGGCCTGCAAAGAGAGAAATCCAAATTGTTTATTTGTCCTGGTTGCCACGAAAACTGATCTTTACTCTCAAGAAGCCCAGGGAATGCTTCATGAAGTCAATTCTGAATGGATAGATTATAAATATCTCACTTCTTCAAAAATTCCTGATTCAAAACATTGCAAAGAGCTGACTCAATTCTTATTTCAGCGCTCACAAGCTGCATTTTACGATGACGAAGAGCAGACTAGAAAAAGAGCAATTTCCAAGAATTATCCTCCAAGGTATACCCACCTTTGGGTTCATGCCAGAATGCTCGACCAGGCGATAAGACAATCTGAGCCTTTGAAGGATTATTATTCGGCCTTAAATCTGCTAAAGGACTACGTCAAAATCAGCGATAATTGGCCCTGTTTTTTCTCAGAGGTTTACCTACTTATTACAGGACATTGGAATAGGCACCATACAAGTAGTGTAAAAAAAACTCTTATTGCAGTTGCTAAATCACCTGAGCAATCCGTGGAAATCATTATAGCTAAACTAACCGAAGCTCTACTCGAGTCGCAAGAGTCAATCAATCCCCAAGGAAGTTTGGCCAGACGGCTGCTGTTTATTCAGGAACAAACAGGCATAACTATTAATCTTGACGAGTTGAACGAACAAATTAAGCAGAGGCAATCTTTAAGCCAACCTCAAATTTGTTCAAATTAAATCATTCCGCAGGATCTGGGACAATACTGCGTGAATCCCAAATACAGAATGCTAATTGATGTTATCACTGTTGACTGCCGCAAAAAGCTCCTGATTCTCGCGATAATCAATAGGTACATTGATGAGCACTGGCATGGTTTGCTGCTGAGCTTCCTTAAGCACAGGAACAATGTCATTGGGGCTTGTCAAATTATAGCCCTTGGCACCAAAGGCTTGGGCAAAATGTATTAAATCAACTTCGCCAAAATTAACCCCACTGATGCGGTTGTATTTCATTTTTTCTTGCTCCAGCACCATATTATAAGTGCCATCTTGCCATACAAAATGAACAAAATGTAACTTCTCACGCACGGCTGTTTCAAGTTCTTGAGCTGAAAATAAAAAGCCCCCATCTCCTGAGATGGAGATTATTTTTTTACCGGGAAATGCCAATTTTGCTGCCATGGCCCACGGCAGTCCAACACCCAAAGTTTGTTGCCCATTGCTAAACATGAGCTGATGAGGTTGATAAGAAATAAAATAGCGAGCCATCCAAATATAAACCGTACCGATGTCACAAGTGATTAAAGTTTCATCATCAATGAATTGACGAAGTTCGTAAATAAAGCGCAGAGGATGGATAGGAAATTCCGTCTTGCCTTTTCCTTGGGCAATTTTATCCTTTAAGGCTTCATGATATTGTTGTACGTGCTTGACGTCTCCCGTCATTTTTATTTCGGCAAGTGCTTTCTTAAGCAACAAAATATTCTCAGCCACAGATCCTAAAATTTCATAGCGTGGTTGGTAACAGTAGTGAATTTCTGGCGAAACTGAATCCATATGCAAAATGAGCTTGTCAGCTTTCGCATTCCAAATTTCGGGATCGTATTCCACAGGGTTATAGCCTATGGTCAGAATCACATCGGCTTTTTCCAGTAATTTATCAGCAGGCTGATTGCAAAAGAGGCCCACTCGTCCAGCAAAACAAGGGAACAATTCTCTGGATATGACCCCAGCTCCTTGATAAGTGCTAATCGTAGCCAGTTTCGTTTGAGTCAAGAGCTCTCGAATGGCTTTTGCATTCTGTGGCTGACTAGCTTCCTCCCCTAAGAACAATACGGGAAGTTTAGCTTCTGCGATGACTTTCGCTACATTATTAATGGTCTTGTCACAAGCTAAGACTATTTCGGTCTCAGCCCTGGGTGAAATCACGAGGTCAGCAACTTCTTCATTCAAGACGTCTTGCGGAAAGCTAATGAAACAAGACCCTGCGCGTGGCATTACTGCTTGTTTAAATGCCATGGCTAGAATTTCAGCAATGTTCGTTGCACTCATGGCTTCGACGCTGTACTTAGTCACTGCTTCCATGAGCTTGGCATTATTAGCCGATTGATGTGAGGTTTTAAAACGCATTGCACGAGAAACATTCCCCCCAATGGCCACTACGGGATCCCCTTCTGTGGTTGCAGTTAAAAGTCCGGTAGCCAGATTGGCTACACCTGGGCCTGAGGTTACTAACACCACTCCTGGTTTTTGAGTCAAACGTCCGTAAGCTGCGGCCATAAAAGCAGCATTTTGTTCGTGCCTGCACAAAATCAATTTTATTTTAGAGTCTAACAGCGCATTAAAAATGCCGTCGACCTTGGCACCGGGAAGACCGAAGACGTACTCCACTCCATGGGCCTCCAGGCATTTCACCACCAGCTCAGCTCCCTTCACCTTGCTGTCTCCCGCAATTCCTCTAATAATCAAACTATAAACCAAAATTCAAATGATGGGTAATGCGTGTCAAACTGCATCACAAAGTGTTCATCCTCTAACATTTGGGTTTTAGTAAAAATTTAAGAAACTGCCCGGTATAGGAGTGTTCGCAGGTTATAAGATCCTCCGGTGTTCCAGTGGCGATGATTTCTCCGCCCTTACTGCCTCCCTCCGGACCAAGATCAATGATCCAGTCAGCGGTTTTGATGACATCAAGGTTATGCTCGATAATAATAATAGAATTGCCTTGATCTCTTAAACGAAACAGGACATGAAGCAATTGCTTGATATCATGAAAGTGCAAACCGGTTGTCGGCTCATCCAAAATATAAAGGGTATTACCTGTATCGCGTTTCGATAACTCACGAGCCAATTTGATTCTTTGTGCCTCTCCTCCAGAGAGAGTGGTGGCGCTTTGCCCCAGACGGATGTAGGATAAACCGACATCAATTAAGGTCTGGCATTTTCTAGCAACAATGGGAATAGCATCAAAGAAAGAACGTGCGTCCTCGATAGTCATATCAAGGACTTCACTGATGTTTTTACCCTTGTATTGAATCTCAAGGGTTTCTCGATTGTAACGTTTCCCTTTGCAAACGTCGCAAGCCACATAAATATCCGGTAGGAAATGCATTTCCACTTTAATTAAGCCATCACCTTGGCAAGCCTCGCAGCGTCCTCCACGAACATTGAAGCTGAAGCGGCCAGGCTGATAACCCCTCGCCCTTGCTTCAGGCGTTGATGCAAACAATTCGCGAATGGGCGTGAACAAACCCGTATAAGTGGCTGGATTGGAACGTGGGGTTCGCCCAATCGGGCTTTGATCAATGTCTATCACCTTATCACAAAATTCAAGACCTTCGATGCCCTCCACAGCTCCAGGGGTAAAAAGACTTGCGCGATTTAATTGATTGGCGGCAATAGGGTAAAGGGTGTCATTGATTAAACTGGACTTACCAGAACCAGAAACTCCAGTGATGCATGTCATTACACCCAAAGGGATGCGGACATTAACATTTTTAAGGTTGTTGCAGCGTACACCTTTTAAATGAAGGCTACGCTCTTCATCAATTGGTTTTCGCTGAGAAGGGATGGCTATGGATTGCGCACCAGATAAGTATTGGCCAGTTAAAGATTGCGGATTTTCCATAATTTCCTGAGGAGTGCCTTTGGCTACAATTTCACCTCCATGCACACCCGCTCGAGGACCAATATCCAATACGAAATCGGCCGCACGAATGGCATCCTCATCATGTTCAACGACAATAACCGTGTTGCCTAAATTGCGCAAATGCAACAGGGTTTTTAATAATCGATCATTATCGCGTTGATGCAGCCCAATCGAAGGTTCATCAAGAATGTACATGACGCCAACCAAGCCTGAGCCAATTTGGCTGGCAAGACGAATCCGCTGGGCTTCACCGCCGGATAAGGTTTCAGCACTTCTTGCCAGGGATAAATAATCAAGACCCACATTGACCAGAAAACCTAAACGTTCAACAATTTCCTTATTAATTTTGGCCGCAATCTCGCCACGATAGCCACTTAATTCCAATCGTTTAAAAAATTCATAACTGTGCTCAATGGAATACGCGGTAATTTCAGGCAAATTTTTATCAGCCACGAACACATGCCGCGCTTCCTCCCGCAATCTGGTACCTTGGCAAGCCTGGCAAGGACGAGATGACAAGTACTTCGCAAGCTCTTCTCGAACCATTGAAGAATCCGACTCCCGATACCGCCGTTCCATGTTGGGAATAACCCCTTCAAAGCTATGCCGCTTTGAAACATAACCCTCTTGCGGACGATGATATTGAAATTCTATGACCTCTTGCCCGCTGCCGTAGAGAATGACATCACGAATAGTTTCTGGCAAATCACAAAATGCTTCTTCAAGATCAAACTGGTAATGGCGGGCGAGCGATTCCAGCATGGGGAAATAATACGTGGTTTTTCGATCCCAGCCACGGATAGCTCCATTAGCAAGGCTTGCAGCCGGATCGTGAACAACCCGCTCAGGATCAAAAAATTGATTGACGCCCAACCCATCGCAAGAGGGACAAGCGCCCATAGGATTATTAAAAGAGAACAACCTAGGCTCTAATTCACTCAGGCTGTAACCACACTCCGGGCAAGCGAATTTAGAGGAGAAGACCTGTTCTGCAAACTCATTTTCAACTGAAGAGACAATGGCCAAACCCTCGGCCAAATTCAATGCATTTTCAAAAGATTCACTTAATCGCTGTGCCAAATCGTCTCTTACACGAAAGCGGTCTACAACGACTTCAATGCTGTGTTTTTGTCGTAAATTTAATTTCGGAGGTTCATCAAGCTCATAGATTTCACCATCAATTCGAGCGCGCACATAACCTTGTGAGGACAATTGCTGCAGGAGTTGTACATGCTCGCCTTTACGCTCACGGACTACAGGCGCAAGAATCATGGCTTTGCTACCCTCAGGCAGTGCCAGCACTTGATCAACCATTTGACTAATGGTTTGCGCATGGAGACTGGTTCCATGTGTAGGACAACGCGGCTCGCCTACACGAGCAAACAGTAGACGTAAGTAATCATAGATCTCCGTAATCGTGCCGACTGTCGATCGTGGATTATGTGACGTGGCTTTCTGTTCGATGGAAATGGCCGGTGACAAACCCTCAATAGAATCTACCTCAGGTTTCTCCATCATGGATAAAAACTGGCGCGCATAAGCAGAAAGCGATTCTACATAGCGGCGTTGGCCTTCTGCATAAAGGGTATCAAATGCCAGAGAAGATTTTCCAGATCCTGACAAACCGGTGATTACCGTTAGGCAGTTGCGAGGGATCTCCACATCGATATTTTTCAAATTGTGAGTTTTCGCACCGCGAATACTAATATAGTCCATGGCCATTTTGGTTAAAAAAAATCCAATTATAACTTTGTGCTTTGGAATGCACAAATGGTTAATAGAAATACTGGCGATTTTAGCCCATTTGGAGCGATTTAAGTGGAAATTTTGAAATAATTTCCAGTCTCCTGAATTTCTAAAGAAAGTTGAAGATTTAATTGGTCGATGGAACGCGCAAAATGAACCTTAAGCAGCTCAATGACTTCTTCAGCTATCTTTTGCAACAGCCCTGGGCTTCGCCCAGGCAATAGTCTGATTTGCAAATGCGCAAAGGCATGGTCCGCTTGACCATCCGCTATGAAGTATTGTTGATGACAAATGGCTCTGCTTTTGCAATTTTGTAATTTGGTCGGCAAGCCTTCTGACAATAGGTCGTGACATTTTCTGAAAAAATCAGCCAATGGAAATTCTTCAATTACATTAGAGCTATACTCCAGAGTGAGCTGCGGCATAAACACTCTCCTTAACCCAGTATGTAAACTTTTAAGATTATGTAAAATTCGCCTAATTCTCTTGGTGGAGAAATTTAAAATGTTATACTTCTTTACCAGAAATTTTTTAAGTGATTAGGCATGCGAGCAATAGTTCATTATTTTGCAACATTTTTACTTATTTTAGTCGTTTCTGGCGCACATGCTGACAAAAAACTGAAAGATTTTGAGCAGGAAATTAGCGATTCAGTTATTACCACTAAAATCACTGCAAAATTCACCAAAAATCGTAATTTAAATCCCTTAAAAATTTATGTATCCACGAAAGACGGTGTAGTCAGTCTTCGAGGCCATGTGAATGATCGCCAAGCCTTTGTTGATGCTTTAAAATTGGCAGTAACCACTAAGGGAGTTAAGGAAGTAGATACGGAAGAACTTGTGATTCAACAAGTGAATACAGCCTTTACCGATGCCTATTTGACTGCGCGAGTTGAAACGGCAATCCTAAAAGCCAAAGTATTTGATGATGAAAGCATCCCTTTGGTCGGCATCAACGCCAAAACCAATAATGGCACCGTCACTTTATCTGGAAGTCTTAAGCAGGAAAAAGCAGTGGGAGCTATCATCAAACGTGTGAGTGCAATTCCTGGTGTTAAGAAAATTATTTCAAGATTGCAAGTCAACAAGGACGCTTAATGAAAGCCCTAACCCGCTTTAGGTTATTTCTTCGCTATTTCGGACACTTTAAAGTACCTTTGATTGGCCATTTACAGCCAAAGCTTATCCATATTGATGATGAGGAAGTGATTGTTAAGTTGCCTTTGACTCGGCGCAGTAAAAACCATCTTAATTCCATGTACTTTGGTGCGCTTGCAGTTGGGGCTGATTTGGCCGGCGGCCTACACGGCTTTTATCATAGTGAGCAAAGCAAGATTAAAAGCTCGATAGTATTTAAGTCATTCCACGCCAATTTTCTGCGTCGTCCTGAGACGGATGTTTACTTTGTTTGTAAACAAGGTCAGGAAGTTAAAACCATGATAGAAGAGTCTAAAAGAACCAAAGAGCGCATCAATAAGCCCATAGAGATTCAAGCTTTCATCCATTACCCTGATGCCCCTGAAGAAGTAGCTCAATTCACTCTTGAACTGTCTATTAAAGTTGTCTAAACAAGGAATAATATGCGTTCTGTCGCCGTCTTTTTATCTTGCCAAGAAATTAAAAACCCTGTTTATCTTAGCGCGGCCGAAGAGCTGGGACGTTGCATGGCCGCTAAAAACATTCAGCTCATCTATGGCGGCTCAAGCCTTGGCCTAATGGGTAATCTTGCCCGCGCTTTACTTGAAAAAAATGGCAAGGTCATTGGCATTTTAACCCACCATCTTAGAGAAAAAGAATTGGAGCAAGACGGCCTGAGCCAATTAATTTTTGTCGATGACATTGCTCAACGCCTGAGGTGTATGCGTGAGCTGGCTGATGCCTTTATCGCATTTCCTGGCGGGCTTGGCACCATGGAAGAATTATTTAATGCCTGGAATGAAATACGTTTGGGCCTGTGCAATAAGAAACTTGGATTATTAAATATCAACGGCTACTACACTCCTTTTCTCGAATTTATTGCCCATATGCATGAGCATGGCTTTGTCAGTTTGGAAAATAAAGAAAAACTCATTGTTGCACAACAGGTAGAGACGCTATTAGACCTTATTTTTTAATCTTATGCATGAGCCATGCGGGTTGAAGTTGATGCTAATCATAGGATTCTTTTCTCTTTTTAACTAGAATAACAAATTCAGCAACCCATACATCAAAAAATGAGAATAGGTTATTGGCAAAGTGCGGTTTTTTTAATCACCTTATTTATCTACTGTGGGTTGTTCTATTTTATTTTGTCCTTCCAACAGGGAATTGATTTTGCCGCCTTTTATTCTTCTGCTCAAATGCTGACAATGGGAAATAATGGCTATCAGGTTCTTTTAGCCACCTATCTGCCTGTTGCGAAAAAAATAGCTGCCAACTTAAATCCTCCCTTTTTTTTAATGCTGTTTAATCCATTGGTGAAGTATCAATATGGGACAGCTTTGCTTATTTGGTGGCTGATATCATTAATCACCAGTTTTATCGGAGCAGGACTTGCTTTTCATCACATATTTCCCCGCTTTTTTCTTAAAAAAAATTGGCTCAATCTTTATCTGATTTTCTTTGTCTTTTTTGGCACTTTAATGAATATGACCATCGCCCAATTCGGTGGGGTTTTGTTATTCTTTGTCATGCTTGGCTACCATTTTTATTGTAAAAATCGGGATTGTGCTGCTGGTATTACCTGGGGAATTATTATTTCCCTTAAGCTTTTCCCTGCTCTTTTATTTATTTTTGCCTTGTTGCAAAAACGATATAAAGTTTTTTGGAGCATGTTTTTTGCTACCCTCCTGCTCTCCGTGACCCCAGCATTCATATACGGGCCAGAGGTATATAAAGATTACCTATCTATGTTTCAATACGTCACCTGGTATGGAGACAGCTGGAACGCTTCCCTATGCGGCTTTTTGTTTCGTATTTTGATTGACGCCCGGGATAAAACCCAAAGCCTGATATGGATTAAACTGGTCTATCTGATTTTATTTGCCATTGGTTTGTTATTTTATTTAAACAAAGCCAAACAAGTCTGGATGGACTCGCAGTACTGTTTTGCATTCACCATTGTCATGATGCTGTTTCTAAGCCCTTTTGGCTGGTTATACTATTTTCCTGTGTTGGTTTTTCCATTAGCATTGAGCTGGTTTGCTGTTTTTGGCCAAGAAGGCCATGCGCCTGCCAAATTTCTATGGTTTGTTAGCTTTTTCCTGCTGAATTTCCCCATGGATTATTGTTGGTCAACTCGCATGCTTACTTTAGAAAGCCGTTTAGGAATTCATTCTCTTTATTTCTACGGCTTGGGGCTACTCATTTTTTTAATGAGTAATTCAAAAATAAAGCCGAGATTTTTTGATTCTGATCATTATGGCTGGTCTTATTTACCAGTGCTTTATTGCATTCTCGGCTTTGGCTTTTTTATTCCCTTTATAGGTTTCGTGGGTCGAATTTTTCACGTCAATTGGTCTAATTTAATTTCTTGAAAATTAATAATATTTCACAAATTCTTCCACATTTGTGCATTGACAAATCACTGTTCAAAGTCTAACGTTAACCATGATATATAAAGAATAGTATTTGATCTTCCAGGACTATGATCGAGCTTAAAATACACACTCAACCTGACGATGAAACCTGCGGACCAACCAGCCTGCATGCTATTTATCGTCACTATGGCTTAAATCTCGATCTTTCCGAGGTGGTAAAAAGTGTTGAGCGTTCCCTTTCTGGCGGAACTCTTGCTCCAATGCTTGGTAAGCATGCCTTACTTCATGATTTTCAAGTGACACTTTATATTAATAACCTAAATATTTTTGATCCCACCTGGTTTGATCACGAACAAGGTGAAGCCTGTCAAGAACTCTTGAAAATCAAATTAAACGCCCAAATGAAGCACAAGAAAACCAAAGCCATTTTGCAGGCCAGTAAAGCTTATTTGGACTTTCTGGAGCTGGGTGGAAAGGTAAGGTTCAGAACCTTGAGTGTGCAATTATTAAAAGATTATTTTTTGAAAAACATACCGATTCTGACCGGCCTAAGTGCCACTTATCTTTACCGTAGCTCTCGAGAGCGCTATGTTAATAGTGAAGCGATTTATGATGATATCCGCGGTTTACCTTGCGGGCATTTTGTGGTGTTATGCGGTTATGATGAGAAAAAAAGATTGGTTGTTGTTGCCGACCCGCATCGGGAAAATCCAATCTCTCAAGACAACTATTATAAGGTCAGTAGTAACCGTTTAATCAATGCCATCATGGTCGGAGTTCTAACCTATGATGCAAACCTAATAATAATTCAACCAAAAGAGCGCTGAATGGAAACTTTAATTGTAACGGATGATCCTTCTGGCTGGGAGTTTTTAAGTCCTCTAGCACGAATTGTTCAAGCTTCAGATTATTTATCCGATGAAAGTTACTACCAATGCAAACCCATCCGAGTCATCAATCTTTGCCAATCATACAACCACCAAACCATCGGTTATTACGTATCTTTGCTCGCGCATGCTCGTGATCACAAAGCAATCCCTTCTGTTCACAGCATTCAAGATGCCCTAAGCGCAGAATTATCTAAATACATTTCCCAGGATGTCGATGAAGAAATCCAGCATAGTCTCCATGACATTAAAGGCGACGACTTTGTTTTAAGCTTGTATTTTGGGCAAAATATGGCCAAATGCCATGCCAATCTAGCTAAAAAACTACATGGCCTTTTCCCTCTACCTTTAATGCGGTTCAGCCTTGAGAAAAAAAAGCAATGGCGAATTAAAGCCTTGCAGGTTTTGTCTCTGTCCGATGTGCCAGAACATCATCTCGCATTTATGCAACAATCTGCAGAAGCCTACCTTTCTAAAAAGCGCTTTCATCAATGGCGAAAAAAGCAACGCTTCCATGACTTGGCCATCCTGATTGACCCTTCAGAGGCCAATGCGCCATCAAACAAGAAAGCTTTGGATATTTTTGCCACAACGGGCGAAGCCATGGGTCTGAACGTAGATTTTATTGAAAAAAGCGACAGCAAATCTTTAGCAGAATACGATGCCTTGTTCATTAGGGCTACTACATCTGTTAACCATTATACCTACCGTATGGCAAGAAGAGCCGCCCAGGAAAACCTGGTTGTGATTGATGATCCGCAATCCATTATTAAATGCAGCAATAAAGTTTACTTGGCCGAGTTGATGCGCAGCCATCAAATTTTAACGCCCGAAACCATTTTCATCAGTAAATTCGATAAAAAAATACCTGATATTGAATTCCCTTGCGTTTTAAAAAGGCCAGACAGCGCCTTTTCACATGGGGTCATCAAATTGGATGATGCCAAGTCGTTACAGAAATCATTAACACAGTTCTTTAAAATTTCCGATTTAGTATTGATTCAACCTTTTATTCCTACAGAGTATGATTGGCGCATTGGAATTTTAGATAATAAACCCATTTTTGCTTGTCGTTATTACATGGCCGATAATCATTGGCAAATATACAACTGGGATGCAATAAAAGACAAAAGAGAGGGCGCTGCAGAAACAGTTCCTCTTCATGAGGTGCCTGAAGCCATTATTAAAACCGCTTTAAAATGTACCCGCCTCATTGGTGATGGGCTTTATGGCGTGGATATTAAAAGCCAGGGCGACAAGCATTATGTGATTGAAGTCAATGACAATCCTAATATTGATTTTGGCATTGAAGACAAAATTCTTGGGGAATCCCTGTATCAGCACATCATGAGTGTTTTCTTACAACGAATTCGCAGGAAACATGGTTATGTCTAACTACCCTATTTTTTCCGTTCTTGGTATTGAAATTGAGTACATGCTGGTTGATCGAGAGCATTTGAATGTCCAGCCTTTAAGCGATGTAATTTTAAAAGCTTTGGCAGGTGAACTCACCAATGAAGTTGCTTTAGGTGACATAGCCGTAAGTAATGAACTGGTCATGCATGTACTCGAATTAAAAAATAATGGTCCAAAACCCCCGACTGCTGCCATTGCCTCTCAGTTCCAGAAAGCAATTAGGGATTTACAGCCTCTTCTTTCAGAGCACAATTTGCAATTAATGCCCACTGGTGCTCACCCCTGGATGGATCCGGTGCAAGAAACAAAGCGTTGGCCGCATGGAAATCGCGATATTTATTTGCAATACGACAAAATTTTCAACTGCCAGGGGCACGGCTGGGCTAATCTGCAAAGCATGCACGTTAATCTACCCTTTGCCAATGATGAAGAATTTTGTCGGCTGCATAATTCCATTCGTTTGCTTTTGCCTCTATTGCCAGCTTTGGCAGCGAGCACACCCTTCTTAGACGGTAAAAAAACCGGTTTAAAGGATTCTCGCCTCTATTTTTACGATAAAAACCAACAAAAAATCCCGGCCATCAGTGGCAACATCATTCCAGAATTCATTCGCAGTGAAAAAGAGTACCAGGAAACCATTTTAGCGCCCATGTATGAAGCCATTAAGCCTCATGATCCCCAAGGGATTTTGCAGTATGAATGGCTGAATTCAAGGGCAGCAATTCCTAAGTTTGATTATAAAGCCATTGAGATACGCATCATTGATTCACAAGAATGCGTGAATGCAGATATTGCCATTGCACTGGCTATACAAGCCATTTTAAAGGACTGGCAAAACTCAGCCTATTATTTAGACAAACCTTGTGATGGCGCGCGTTTACGAGCCGTTTATGAGCAAACAGTAAGCGATGGCTTTAATACTCGCATTGAAGACAGTGAATTGAGTCGACAATGGCGCTTGCCTCTACGGGCGATGACCAGTCGTGAAATTTGGAGTTTGTTGCTCGAACGAGTCAGTTCAAACCTTGATCATCAAAGCCAGCAAACTTTGGAATTCATTCTAACTCATGGGAACTTAAGCGAACGCCTGTTGAAAGCTTGCGGTCCTGAGATTAATAAAACCATTCTTTCTCGAATTTACCGGCAATTGTGTCATTGCCTGGCTTTAAATCAATCCTTCAATCCTTTATGAAAAGACCTGTTCTTGTTTTGAGCTGCGAACATGCTGTTAACAGCATTCCTGAACAATACGCCCCCTATTTCTACGGCTATGAGAAATTATTGCTAAGCCATAGAGCAATCGATTTTGGTGCTTTGGACATTGCAAAATATTTAAGTGAACAGTTTAATGCCATTCTGATTCAGGCTAAAAGCACAAGGCTTCTTATTGATTGCAATCGAAGTTTGAAAAATTCCTCCTGTTTTTCTGAAATTACAAGGTCTTTGCCAAACGAGATCAAACAAGAAATCATCGCGGAATTTTACCTCCCGTTCCGTAAACGAGTGGAAGACACAGTCACTCACTACCTTGCTTCGGGAAGGCAAGTCTTGCATTGTTCTGTGCACAGCTTCACGCCCATTTTCAATGGCTTGGTGCGCAACGCGGATTTGGCTTTTCTGTATGATCCCGGACGCAGTAATGAGCGTTTGTTGGCTAAAGGCTGGCAAAGCAATATAAAGTACAAAGCACCTGAACTTAAAGTGCGGCTTAACTATCCTTACCGAGGGATTAGCGACGGTTTTACGACTCATCTGCGCAAGCAATTTTCTAATGAACAATACCTGGGAATTGAGATTGAAAGCAATCAGGCTATGACTGGCATGGATGAATCTTTAGCTTATCTTTGTAAGATCCTGGCTGAAACCTTGCAAATTTAAACAACGACTTTGGCTGTGAAATTATCAAAAATTTCATCTACCATTTTCTTAAAATTCCCGATTTTTGCACACACCAACAGTGCAATGAATTGCCTCCAATAGTGAGCGTTAGCGAAACAATTTTGCAAAAAAATAAACTATAATAACAGAGGAATTTTTAGGCTTTTGCAGGTTGTTATGTTAAGCGTTTCTAATCATAGTTTATTCAAAAAACAAGTCCCTCATTTCCCTAACATCCAATTCATCTGGATTGGCCCCCCGAAAACCACTGATCCTGCAAATCCCGACATGGATTTGGCGGGTCCATTGCAATTCTATGATTCCTTTAAAAAGCATCGGCTTGATCACAAAATCATGTTCTATTGTCTGGATGAATATTGTCAATCTTTTTCCACGTTGTTTCCTCCTGCTGTCGATATTGAAATTCGTGGATTGGAAAGCTGCTTTATGGCTAATGAGGATAAACTAAAGGATTACAAACTGACTGAAGCAGTCAGTATTTTCAACGAAAACAAGAGCGGTGATGTCCATGAGAAAGTTTCAGCAAAAAATTTGGCAAGCCTACTGGTCCTCTACCTGTATGGGGACTATTTCCTAGATACCACAATATTTCCCATGAAAGACGCAGCTAATTTTGGATTTTATTCCTACTTTCAAGCACCGTTGTTGAGCGAAGACCGGTTAAATATTTTATCTTGCGAGAATTTAGACGTTTTTGACCAATCAACCGCAATGGAAATGCCCTTTCCTGACCGTAGTTTCTACGTCAATCTGTTGCCTTTTGATGAGGAAGGCAGACTCGAGGCTTTTGAAAAAAAATGCCTCCAGAAATTAACAGGGCGTAGTGTTTCCCAATCGCTAAAAAAACAGCGAACTATGGATATCGACTGCTTTATATTGTTTAGTCCCCAGTATTCTTTGCAAGTTGCACAGGCCATTTCTTGCTTTGTTTATTTTTATCCTTTGGTAAGAAAGCAAAAAATGCGGTCGAAAGCCGAGCCCGAAAATAATGAGTTGCAGGAACGGTATCATAAAAGTGACGATGATTTAATGCTTTTATCAATAACGAACGGTTATTACTTGCACTCCAAAAGACGGCAAGAAAAATGGTACGCTGATTTGTATGATTGGGACGAGCATGACGATCCCTCCAGGTTAGTAAATCCTTTAAACATTAAAAAAGTGTTTAAAGGCTCGCATGTGGCGCGGCTGCCTTATGGAACCGATGAAGAAGACGATGGCATTGTTTTTACTTATTAACCAGTCTACTGGGTTGGGATTTCCATGAGCTTTGGGGGCATTTGCTATCGCTTTTTCACCCCCATAGCAGACAAGATTGATCTCGTGATGTCCCGGATAATTTGTCTGATTACCTGCCTAAATAAAGTATTTTTACTGATTTGTTCTACGATGGATGGATCTTCAGCCTTGCTGTATTTTTGACCCTTAGATTTAATTGCAACTTGCTCAGCGACGGCAGTACGAGTAGCGAGAATTTCTTTCGCAGAGCTTCGCTCCTGACGATTTTCATATTTCGGAAAGAGGGAGGACATGGCAATGGCTTGTTGAAGTTCTTTCTCATTTAGAACGCCCATACGTGATTCTGGAGGTCTTATTAAACATTGAACTAAAGGGGTTGGTTGTCCTTTTCCATCCAGACTGCTTAACAGAGCCTCTCCCATTCCAAGGGTAGTTAATAATGCTTCCGTATCGTAATCCTCTGAAGGTGGAAAATTTTGGGCTATGAGTTTCATTGCTTTTCGATCTTTAGCAGTAAAGGCTCTTAAAGCATGCTGAATTTTAAGGCCTAACTGGCTTAAGACCGATTCAGGAACATCATCCGGCGTTTGGGTACAAAAAATGATAGAGATACCTTTTGAGCGAATAAGCTTGACGATGGTATCAAGCATACCCAGCAATGGTTTGCTGGCGTTTTTGAAAATCAGATGGGCCTCATCGATAAACAACACTAATTTAGGCTTAGGAGGATCTCCCAATTCAGGCATTAGACGATATATATCCGACAGCAACTTGAGCATAAACGTTGAGAATAATTTAGGCTTGTCTTGCATATCCATTAGCCGCAGGATGGAAATAATACCCATTCCTTCAGCATTAGTCTTAATTAAATCCAGTACTTGAAACGCCGGTTCGCCGAAAAACTGATTGGCCCCTTGTGCTTCCAATTCAACAATTTTGCGCACAATAGCACCAACTGATGTCGCCGCCATGCCGCCAAAGGCAGATTCAACCTCTTGTTTACCTGCATCGCTTTGCAAAAATTGCAGCAAGGATTTCATATCCGCCAAGTCTATTAAAGGCAGATTTTTACTTTTAGCATACTCAAAAACAATGGTAAGAACCCCGGCTTGAGTTTCATTCACGTCAAGCATGCGGGCAAATAGGATGGGGCCAAAATCTTCAATTTTAGCTCTGACAGGAACTCCTTCTTTAGAGCCGTTCAGCGTCAATATTTCCACGGGGAAAGCTTTCGGTTCAAAGCTTAAATTTAAGGATTGGCTACGCGCCTTTAAATCGTCAGTCTCATCCCCAGGCATTGCCAAGCCGGAAATATCACCTTTGATATCCATAACGAGGCTCGGTACCCCCGCTAATGACAACTGTTCAGCCAAAACCTGCATGGTTTTAGTTTTACCAGTTCCCGTGGCACCTGCAATCAAACCATGACGATTGAATGATTTTAAAACCAGATTCACAGGAGCATTGGGTAACAAGTGGGAGTTTAACAAAATACCCCCCAACTGTATGCTGGGCAAATTGGTTGCTTGGTAAGGTCTAATTAAATCTTCATTCATAAAATAACATCCCTGTTTGGAGGATAAAACTATTATATATGAAAGCTTAGCCCAGAGTTTAGAAGCTCAACAACCTCAGCTTTGCTGTAACGATTGATTGTTGCATCAGCCTTGAGTGATTTCCAGGGAAATTCTTTAAGTTTCGTTAATTCATCCAGCAAAAAAGAAGCAAAGGAGTGCCGATGATAAGCCGTTTTTGGAGCAAGCAAAAATTCATTAATGCTAGCAATGGCAGAAATTTTGTCTGCTGTGTTCACTTCATTTTTGAACGCTGCAGCAAACTGCTGTCCTGTTTTCCCATGGCGAAACCAACTGAAAAAACCATTAGGTCCCCGATCATTGCGGCAAGAGTTGTCCTTTTTATACCATTTTTCGTAATTTTCTTGTGCATTAGCTACAGCGGTTCGCAAATCAATCAGTTCAATATCTTCCATTAGCTGTTCATCAGCATACCGATCTAGCTCTTCAAATTGAAACTCACCCACCTCGATTAAATCACTATTCGGTGGATAATCAATGCCCGCGTCTCTATTAAAGGGGACTAAAACATGTTCAGCACGCCTTTCTTCTTCCACCGCCAATACTGATGAGAAATCGATGTCGATTCCTAATTCGCGAGCAAGATATTTCCCTTCTTCAATCAACAAATTGAAAAAGTATTCTTTTTTCTCCGCATATAATCGTCGCCGACGTTGTTCATCGCTGTTGTAAGTCCTTATGAATTCCTGGGTATTATGATCGGCTGTTGCCACAAAGATTTCTCGATCAAAATCAGTTGCTGCCGCGCGAGCATTAAGCTTCTGATGAACGGAGTGTTCCCTATTGGAAATGATTTCTTTCAGTGCCCTTAAGTAATCAAGGCTTGTTTCAAATGAATCGAAGGAAAATTCATCCAGTTCATCGCTAAATTGCGAGTACAAAAAATCAAGCTGCGCTTCATTAAACAGTGGGGATTCCACATTGTTCCGCGCATGTTGCCGTGCTTTCTTTAAAATATCCTGCTTAAACGCAGAAATCTCTTCTGGGAGGATTGGTAAGCTTGAAAATACCAGTGGATTATCAGCATGTTCTGATTTCTTGTAACTTGCAAAAGGGACATCCTGAGGATTTTTAATGGACTTAAGAAGTCTATTGTAATTTACAGGTTCCCATACTTGGGCCGCCCACCGACTAAGCTCCAAATTACCCGTTAATCGATTGGTCTCTCCCTCGGTATAATATAAGGTATTCTCATACAAGCAGTAGGCCGCTTCGGAGTTATCATTTGGACCATGGCTAAAATAAAGCAGCCAGGTTCCTTTTTTATCGGGTAAATCTTCCCAAGCTCGACAAAGCTTGTTCTCTTCAGGATTTCGTGTACTGATTTGTACTCTAACCTCATCCGATTCGGTTATGAATCGCAACCAGGAATCGAGTTCGGGGCACCAAAAAGGACCTATTGTCATATCGATTTATCACATGATTTAAAACTGGACACAATGGTAGCACAAGAGTCTTAAGTGATGCTTAAGAAGCGCCTTGGCAATTTGGACAAAAGCCATAGATGTTCAATGCGTGATCGGTCATCTTAAAATTAGCTTTTTGAGCGATCATGAGTTGTCTTTGCTCAATAATTTCGTCGACAAACTCCTCAACCTTCCCACATTTTACACAAACCAAATGATCATGATGTTCACCCTGGCTAAGCTCGAATACAGAGTGGCCACCTTCAAAATTATGTCGATGCACCAGACCTGCTGCCTCAAATTGGGTCAATACACGGTACACAGTGGCCAAGCCAACGTCTTCGCCCATGTCTAGCAAGGTTTTGTAAACTCCTTCAGCACTCAAATGATGATCACGCGACTGCTCTAAAATTTGAAGAACTTTCAGGCGAGGCATGGTTATCTTAAGTCCAGCGTCTTTCAATTGTTGGCTCTCTTCCACCCTTACCCCTTTGCAAGTGACATTAATAGTTTAAAATTATTGGCCGTTGTAGTCGCGCATTCATTAAATCAATCCAGCTGTACTTCTACAAATGACATGATATTATGGCGAAATTTTTAATAACAGGCAAAAAAAATGCAAATTAGAACCATTCTCATTGCTTTGACGGCCTCTGCCATCTCCTTTTCGCTAACCAATTGTGCTTCTTATGATTTTTCCAGGAGAATTGTGCAGCAAGGAAATTTGCTTCCGCAATCAAAAATTGAACGTTTGAAATTAGGAATGAGCAAGCAAGATGCCGCTATCTTAATGGGAACCAGCTTACTAAATCCAATGTTTAATAATGATCGTTGGGACTATGCTTATACCTTTAGGCGTGGTACTGGCCCCCTTCAAATGCAAAATCTAAGTTTGTATTTCGCCCATGATCGCCTAATACGAATTGAGCGCAAGCCATAGCGGGATATCTTAGACCCTAATCCGCTTGCGATGAGGCTTATTGGTTTTTTGCCCTTTGCCTGCGCTTTTCCTTTGGGTCAAGGGTAAGAGGTCTGTAAATCTCAATGCGATCACCTGATTTCAATACAGTATCCAAAGGCAAAACCTTGGAAAAAATACCGGTGGAAAAGGATTTGGTCTCAGGATGGTTTTGCCAAAGTTTTACTTCGTCCAAAGCATCTAAAATGGTTGAACCGGATTTTAATTCCAGCCGATGGTGTATGGTGTTGCCATCGGCCTTGATGTAAACGATTTCAACTTTTACCATACAAAGCCTCAGCCCGTTCGCAAAAAGCATCCACCATTTTATCCGTTACCTGCTCAAAAACTGGGCCTAAAAGCATAGAGAACATCCAGCCTGCAAACTCAAACTCGAGGTCAAAGGAAATTTTGCATCCTTCAGGCACTTCATCAAAACGCCAAAATCCCTCTAAATGCTTAAAAGGTCCATCCACCAGGCGGATTTCAATCATTTTATTAGCTTGCAAGCGATTACGGGTGGTAAACGATTTATTCATCCCGGCAGCTGAAATGACCAGAGTAGCCTGAACTTCATCTTCATCGCGATGATGCACCAGACTTTGTGAGCAATAAGGAAGAAAACTGGAGTACTCCTCAACCTTATTGACCAAATCATACATTTGGCTGCAACTAAAATGAACCATACGAGTCTTTTTTACAACAGTCATCGGTCATCTCCTGCAAGAAGATTATTAAGCCAGGCCGATAAATCTTCGATTTCTTCAAGGCAAACGGCGTGATCCATAGGATAGCTGTGCTCGGCCACCTGCAGGTAACCATTCGCTTTCAGCCAGCCTAAGCACAGCTTACTCCAGTCTGGCAAAACCACAGAATCATAGAGGCCATAAGCGAAAAAAATCGCGGTTTCTTTGGCGAGTAAAGGTTTACATTCAGACGCTAGAGGCAAATAGGCTGAGAGGACAATGATGCCCCCTAAAGGCTGATTTAATTTCAAAGCAGTATGCAAAGCCATTGCCCCACCCTGGGAGAAGCCCGCTAACCAGATTTTTTTCGAAGGAATACCCTGTTGGATTTGCTCATTAAGGATTGCCAAAATGTCGTTTTCTGAATCCAAGATGCCTTCCCTGTCCTCACGGGAGGAGAATCTAAGGTCATAAATATCATACCAGGCACGCATTTTAAGGCCATTATTGATGCTTACGGGCCGAACTGGAGCATCAAGAAATACGTGGCGGACGGCATTTGAATTGAGTTGCAACTGACTGGCAAGGCCTGACATGTCATTGGCATCCGCACCCAAACCATGCATCCAGATGATACAAGCTTCAGGCGGTTGTGGCGGTTCCTTTATATAAGCGTTTAACACGGCGTCTCCACAAAATCAAAACCCCAAATTATCCCCAAAGCCTTGGATGATAGCAAGCCAGTCTTGAGCAAAAAGCGGCTTTAGAAGCGCGCTAATTAAGAAGTCCAGAAGCGATGCGATAAACTCTGTCTTATACAGCAAAATCATAATTGATCTATTTCAAACACTGTGTTCATGTTATAATCATTCAGATTGCGATTTACAAAGTATTCAGATGTTAGAAAAAATTCAAAATTTAATTGCCAATTTAGGAAAAAAATCCAAAGCTTATGTGCTTAACCAAAAGGATTGGTTTAATATTTTGATTATTTATTTACAAAGCAATGCGGATGAACGCGAGCTTTTAGCTAAAGGCGTCCAACCCTATGCCCAGATGGAAGTTTTAGACGTTTTTACTTCCCTTGAAGAGCAATCGGAGTTACAAGGGAGCAAAATTCCCAACTTTGCGAAACGCGTTGCTAGCGTTCTTCCTAACATCAGCCGGCTTAACCTCAGTAAAGCAGAATGGCTGCAGTTGATTCGCCGCACTGAAGAGCAAGATGTAAAACGCCTAAGCAGTGCCTTTCTCCTGTCCTGCCTAAGTCAAATCAGAAGGGATGCAGAAAGCCTTGACTTGCTCCAGGGGAGAAAACAGTTACCCCGCCATGTCAAAAAAGCGCCAGCTCCTGAAGAATCAACCCTCCATCGCGTGAAGCGAAGACGATTTAGAAACGATGATTCCGAGGATTTGCCCATATTATTCAGCGACAACAACAAGGAAAATGAGCCTGATCTTAGTAATATTAAAGTAAGGCGAATAGACATTCTCTCCCCCGGCACACCGCTTAAAGGTTATCCAGAAGTTTATCGCACACCCGAAAAACAGACCCGGGTCAGAAAACTATATGGACACAGAACTGGCCTCATGGATTTTACTTTGTTTAAGGCCTTAACCCCCTCTCCTAAAAAGGTACAAATTACTGTAGACGATGAGGAAACCGTCAAGAAAAAAATGCCCAAATTGCTCTTTCAGCAACTGGAGCCCTTGTCCTTTACTGCCACCCTGGAAGCGCTTAAAAAAAGACGTGGGTTAAAGCGCCGGCAAGGACAAAATCAGCTTATGGGTGGCAGCTGCCAACAAGTGTTTGCAATTTGTGGTGAAAATATTGTCATTGAAAGCCAGAGCAAATACCACTGGTCCCATCTCATTGCCTACTTTCTGGGCGGAATGCACTCCGCCGACAATTTAGTCCCTGCAACCGCAGCGTCCAACTACAATGTTCTTGAAATCATCGAACAATTTATTGCGGAAAAACTAATCAAGGAAGACGTTTCAGACGTCTATATTACTGTTTCTCCTGTTTACATAGATGGTTCCAACATCCCCTCAACCTTGTTATTCAATTTGAAGTGGCTGGAACATTCAGTTGAACATAGCGAGGAAATTCATATAAATCCACGTTCCCATGAGCGGGTAAACAAATCCATGCTAAAGGCCATTGATGCCATTAGGAATTTGAGAAACCCAGACGCAGAACAAATGCAAGTGGAAGATCAAGGGCTAAAACTTACCATTTAGTACCCTAAAACTTCGATAGCGCTTTTCACTTGAATTTTTTATACTAGTTGGTTTGCAGAATTAACTATGCGCAAATCTTTGCTAATTGCTATAACAATAATAATAATAAGCCTTACAGGCTGCGGTCAGAAAGGACCTTTGTATTTACCAGATAATCAGAAACAGTCAATCACAAACAAGTGAGCTGAAATGACCATCCGATTTACAAAAATGCATGGATTGGGTAACGATTTCATGGTAATTGACGCCGTACGCCAGACCATCAATGTAGATGCTGCAGACATTGCCAATTGGGCGAAAAGAGATACCGGCATCGGTTTTGACCAATGTCTTATTGTTGAACCGAGTCCAGCACCCGATAGCGATTTTTTTTACCGCATCTTCAATGCCAATGGCCAAGAAGTCGGCCAGTGCGGCAATGGCGCTCGTTGCCTGGCACGTTTTCTCTTGCACTATGACTTAACTTCAAAAAAGCAGATATCCGTTGCCACTCGAACAACTCGAATGATGTTGCAAATTAATCCTGATGATAGTGTTACCGTGGACATGGGCACTCCCAAGCTTGCTCCGCCTGACATTCCTTTGCTTGCTGGCCAACAAGCTACTTTTTATCAGCTGGAATTGGCGAATGGGTTATCCTACCCTGTCCATGCACTCAGTGTCGGAAACCCCCATGCGGTTAGCGTCGTTGAAGCACTTGATCAACTAAACCTCAACCAATTGGGCAAAGAAATTAGTGAGCATCCGCTGTTTCCTGAGCAAAGTAATGCCGGTTTTATGGAGATTATCAATAAAGACCAGATACGCCTTCGTGTATATGAGCGAGGCTGCGGCGAAACCAAAGCTTGCGGCAGCGGCGCTGTTGCGGCTGCGGCCATTGCCAGGCTCTATTATCAATCTTCAAACCTCATTCACGTGCAATTACCAGGGGGAGAGTTAATCATTGAATGGCCCGATGTGAATGGCCCCATTTTTCTAAAAGGGCCCGCGGAGTTTGTCTATGAGGGGGTGTTGCTGTTATGAGAATCGTCATTCTTGGAGCAGGACAAGTCGGAGGAACTTTGGCTCGCAGCTTAGCCCGTGAAGACAATGACATCACCTTGGTTGATTTGGATGAAGACAGGCTTCGCGAATTGCAACATCGTTTGGATATCCGCACGGTTCTTGGTTCAGCCGCCCACCCGAATATTTTAATTAATGCGGGAATTGAGCAAGCTGACATGTTGATTGCGGTCACCAACAGCGATGAAATTAACATGATGGGATGTCAAATTGCATACAGCTTGTTTCGTACACCTACGAAAATTGCCCGTATACGTTCACGCGATTACTACGATTATCCGCAATTATTTTGCAACGATCATGTGCCGGTGGACGTTTGCATTAGTCCTGAAAAACTGGTTACAGAACATATAGAAAACCTCATTGATTATCCAGGTGTAACCCAACTGCTCGAATTTGCTGATGGCAAGTTGTTATTAGCAACTATTAAACCTCAGCCGGGTGGGGTAATGGTAGGCAAAACCATTCAACAGTTGTATGATCATTTAGCACCGATTGAAGCTCGGGTGGTGGCTATTTTTCGCGATAAAACAGCAATTGCCCCAGAAGATAATTGTGAGATTGTTATCGGCGATGATGTACTTTTTATCGCCTCTCCGCACGCTATTCAACAGCTCCTCATCGCCCTTGGCCGCTATACGCACCCAAACCGCCGAATCATGATCGCAGGTGGCGGGCATATCGGTTCAAAACTCGCTGAGACCCTGGAAAACAAGTATCGAATCAAAGTGATAGATCGCAATCTATCGCGCGCAAGCGATCTTGCTTCGCAATTGCATAAAGGGACGGTTTTGCAAGGTGATATCGCTGATCGGGACCTGCTTGTGAGTGAAAACATCGAATTCACAGATGTATTTTGCGCAGTAACTAACGACGATGAGGCCAACATCATGTCCTGTTTGCAAGCCAAACGTTTGGGAGCACGACATGTCATTGCTCTTGTCAATCGCAATGCCTATGTTGACCTAATTGAAGACAGTGTAATTGATCATGCAATCTCGCCTCAATTGATTACCATTGGTAGCATTCTTACTAAACTTCGCCGTGGAAATATGGTTAAGGTATACCGTCTGCAAAATGACGAAGCAGAGGCGATTGAGCTCATTACTCATGGGGATGAGCTAACTTCACAGGTAGTAGGTCGTCAATTGTCGCAAATTGAGCTTCCACCAAGTAGTTTTATTGCTGCCGTGATGCGTGAAGATAAACTGTTAATGCCAGAGCCTGACCTGCAGTTGGAATCTGGTGATCATGTGATTATTTTACTGTTAAAGAGACGTTATGTACGTCAAATTGAATCCTTGTTTCAAGTCAATTTGACGTTTACGAGCTAAATAATGCAAATAAAAACAATTTTTCGTCTTATTGGCCTGTTACTCATGATGTTCAGTGTGAGTATGCTTACACCGCTCGTGATCAATCTTATTTTTCAGGAAAGATTTTGGTTGCCTTTCGTAGCGGCATTTGCCTGTACTTTTTTCACAGGTTTAGTGCTTTGGTTTAGTTTTAGAAAGCAACACCATGAATTAAAAATCAGGGATGGTTTTTTAATTGTCGTTCTCTTTTGGTTCGTGCTTTGTTTTTATGCTTCTCTACCGTTTATTTTTGCAATTCATCATCACAGCCTAACCGATGCTGTTTTCGAATCCGTTTCAGGCTTCACAACCACGGGCGCAAGCATCATTCAACATATTGAAGGCTTACCTCATGCTGTTCTTTTTTATCGTCAGCAATTGCAATTTTTGGGGGGGATGGGAATTGTAGTTTTAGCAGTCGCTATATTGCCAATGCTTGGCGTTGGGGGGATGCAGTTGTATCGGGCAGAAACACCAGGGCCGATGAAAGACAGCAAATTAACGCCAAGAATTGCTCAGACAGCAAAGGCCTTATGGTCCATTTATTTGCTATTGACCTGCATTTGTTGGCTTTGCTACTGGTTAGCAGGTATGGATTGGTTTGATGCCTTAGGGGAAAGTTTTGCCACGGTGTCTACTGGAGGTTTCTCCATGCATGACAGCAGCTTTGCATTTTATCAAAGCGATGTCATTGAATTAATCGCCTGTGTCTTTATGATTCTTGGTGGCACCAATTTTGCCTTGCATTTTCTTGCTTTGAAAAAAAGGAGCTTAAGCCATTATTGGCAGGATGAGGAATTCCGCTTTTACATTACCTTCCTTTTTTTAGCGAGTCTTCTTGTCACCATTAGTCTCATCATTTATGGCTTTTTTGAAGCCAATCATCATGCCCTTATAAAAAGCTTATTCAATGTCATTTCCTTGGCCACAACCACAGGCTTTATGTCTTCTTCGTTCAGCAATTGGCCCACTTATGTTCCAATTCTCATTATGTTGATTGCCCTCGTGGGTGGCTGCGCCGGTTCAACGAGTGGTGGCGTGAAAGTGATCCGCGCACTGTTAATTTATAAGCAAAGCCGAAGAGAAATGGTGCGCTTACTCCATCCCTACGCCTTAATTCCAATTAAATTTGGTAAGCAAACCCTCCCAGAGCCTGTTTTGGAATCCATGTGGGGATTTATTTCAGGGTTTATTGCTCTTTTTCTGCTGCTAATGGTTCTATTTATGGCTCTAGGCAATGATTTTATCACTGCGTTTTCAGCAATTGTTGCTTCTTTAGCCAACGCCGGAGCAGGATTGGGGGGCATTAGTAATAATTTTGCCAACCTGAGTGATGCCAGCAAATGGCTGCTTATTTTCTCTATGTTAGCCGGACGTCTGGAGATATTTTCTCTTCTTATCTTATTTTCCCCACATTTTTGGCAAAAATAAAACAAATATTGAAATTTTTTCTCAAGCAGTTATGCTTGATCTAATCAAAGGAATGAAATCAAGATCAGGGCATTTTGCTGAATGCTTTATGTCTTTGAGCCCCTGAGACAAGGAGTCGCACATGGGCAAATACTTTGAGACAGAATTTCTTTCAGATGCTTTGAATGCTCAAGCATTGTTCATGCAGGAAAAACCGGGTTCTCCAGTACTGAATCCACTCATTAATCAGCTGGTAGACGCCCATAATTTCGAAAAATTAACCGCCCTTTTATCTCTTGTGGGTCAAGGCGAATGGCTGCCCGATAAGGATATACTTAAAGCTAAAATTCTAAGTCACTTGTTAGTGGATGCATTAAATTGCGCAAACAAAGAGCAAATCAAAACAATTCTTCAGGATTTAGACCATTGTCTGACTAATCAACCTAATCAATGGCAAGAGCTCATTTCAAATCTCATTCTTTGGATAGAAAAACATTATCCAAATGAAGAAATTGGTTTCCTGCTACAGCATCTTCCAGCTGCACAGCGAGAACGCTTATACAGTCGACTGCTAGAAACAGCCGATGGGCGCCCGCACTGGCTTGAGGCACTAATTACATATGTTTTGCATAGTCGGGACGTAGGCACACTAATAGGTAAATCAGAGCATTTGGAAAAACTTGCTGCCAGCCTTCTTCTATCCCCGACCTGTGCTTATGAGCACTTGAATCAATTAAGTCTTTTTGTAAGTACTGAAAAATTGGTCAACATCATCTTCCAATTGCGAGCCTTGGCCGCTACTTATGCAGCCAATAATCAGGAAAGGCAACACAGCCGCTTTGCCGAAAGAAGACAAATTTATTTGCATAAGTACGATGTGCTGGCAACTGCTCTAACCGTGCGGGCAACCAGTTCGAAAGTAGATTATGAGCATTTAATCTCCGATAACAGTGAATTGGCCAATATCTTATTTTCCAAGCGCCTTAAGGAACAAGGCAATCCAATTCAACAAAAAGAATTGCTTGCTGAGTTCTTTGAGCAG
The DNA here is from genome assembly GCF_900637635.1 of Legionella jordanis. Taxonomy (NCBI): domain Bacteria; kingdom Pseudomonadati; phylum Pseudomonadota; class Gammaproteobacteria; order Legionellales; family Legionellaceae; genus Legionella; species Legionella jordanis. The sequence goes on along the minus strand of NZ_LR134383.1, from coordinate 324,736 downwards.
AACGACAAATACGATGTAACTGATCCTCAATTAAAAACAACCCTCTGCTTTTCTTTACTAGCGATTGCTGCCTATCTTCCTCATTCAGAGTTTACTATTTACTTTAAAAACTATGTTTCCATCTTTTGCAAGAAGAGCAGCAATGAGGATATTCGTTTTCTGGACGATTTATTTGACAAACACTTTGACCGAACACAAGTGTTTAGCTGTTTGACAGCAATTGATGATGAAGATAGAACAAAAACCATCAATTACATTACCTACAGCAAATCTCGTGACAACCTTTTAACCGAAGAATGCTTTAAATCGCTTACTGTCTCCCAGCTTATTAACCTGTTTGGGCACATCACAGCGCTGCGCCTAATTTTTCAGCAAGGTTTTGAATCACTATGTGACATTTATTACACTATTTTGTGTGAAAAAATGGTGGCTCTAAGTACGCCTGAGAAAGCCTTAAGTAATCTTGCTCAAATGATAAAAGTGTTTCCTGAAGAAGTAACGCGGGAAGCCATCCAAATTATCTTTAACCATTTTAAATCGCATTCTTCCCTTCGACAAAAATGGTTAATGACCCTCTTGGCCGAACAATTTCCAAAACACCATCTACTCCCTCACTGTCGAGAATTGTTAAAAGTCCTAAAATTACCCGAACAATTGAATGTACTTAAACATTTTAACAGTGATGAATTTCTAGCCTTTTATCTGGAGATGAATCGACTTCATGTTGCAGAGGCAGAATTCCAACCCCTTGTGGAACTATTAAAAACAACAGACAGACAGCCACTTTTGCTCTACCTGTTACTGAACACCCCACAATTCAATGAAGCTTTCCTCGATAAGTTAATGCCATTCATTGATGATAAAAATTTAATTACCTTAATCGAAGAATTGCTAAAAAAAACTCAAAGTGATTCCAATTATTCTTCCACCTTGAATCAGTTACTGAATTACTTTTGTCAAAGACTGCAAACAACCATGGATGAAAAAGCAGCAATCCATCAGTGGACCAGCTGTGAAAATCCTCAGCAACTGATTTCATTTTTACTGGAAAACCCGAGCTGTTTTTTTAATCTATGCTCACGCTCATCCCTGATGCAGGATTACACCCCATCCTTATTACAAGGTTTTGTTGTATTAAGCCCAGCAACGGATTTGAAATTAAGAGCCAATCGAATTTTAAATTTAGCTCATTGTGATGAAAACAATGCCGAAGCAATTGCTCTTAGGCTATTGGGACAATTTCATACCACCCCTAAAAAATTACAAACTTTATTTATCAATCTTGAAACCGCCCAGCAAAGCTTGACTGAGCAGGGAAAAAAAAATTATTTATGCTTAAAGCAAGCATGCTGGAATTTACTCTCTCCAAAACAGCCATTCGATGAAAAAAAAGCCTTTCAGTTCTTAACAACACAATTATGTTCAGCTCATTGTTTTGATCCTTTGCTGGCGAGACTGGCTAGTGATGTTGGGGGGGAACAAGACAGCAATCTGTGTGCACAATATTTAGTGCAAATTGATGTAGAAGCTCTAGAACATATGGACCCCTCCTCGCTGGCTAGAATCTTAGCCAGATCCCTTCAGGAAAACACCAAGGCTAACTGGTTGAAAGTAGCCATTTATTTACAGGGAAAAGAAAATGAACAAACTATTAAGCTGATTAAGCATCTGCTTTGTGAGGTAAGAAAAGCCAGCAATAATCCAGGTTTGCTCAATAAAAGTTTGAGTTTTATTCTTGGTTTGGCCAATCTTGATGCAGTCGTTCCTTTCCTGAGTAATGAAGAATTGCAATGGCTCTTTAAAGAATGCAAATCAGATGAACTCATTAAGCGATTGCCGTCCTGGTTAAACCAGTTAAGTTCAGTGCGTAAATTTGAAGACGTTGATTATGGGGCACTTTTAAGCTTGCTTCCTCAAAATCCTATCTTATTGGAAACAATTTATCAGCGCGAGGATCTACAACCTCATTTGGCAACCATTTTTATCATAATGGCCACCAATGCCAATCAGATGCCACACTCTCTTGCCATTTTCCAGCACTTAAGCAAGCAATCTAGCGCAAAGAAAATAGAATTTGTCCGATTGGTTCAACAAAACATTCAATCTAATCAGCTTACTATTACTGGCTTATTGGTAATTAATTTAACCTTGTTGAGCCTGAGTAACTGGCAGATAAGCCAGTCAGACAACATCAATTTAGTTTTAGAGCATCTGAGACTCATTAAAAACCTGGGTGAGAATCACGTGCAAGCCGAACATCTTTCTCGTTTTCCAGATGAATTACAGCAAATGGCATTAAACCTCCTTTCTTATCTGATTGCACAGGACAATCGCTGGGCCCATGCTGTTTTAGCCAGCCCAGTTTTCGCCCAATTGGCGTTAAGTTGGCTTAAAGAGTTGCGCATTAAATCAATGAGCAGGCACCCCTTAACCATCATTCTTCTGGAGCATGGGCATATAAACTTCCATCCGGAGTTAACCAATGCGAGTGAATATCAGGATTTCATCAAGCAAATTTTGAGCTCACCTCCAATTGATTTGAATGAAGATCAATTTATCCTTTTTTTTAATCAACTAACTGAAGAAAATAAAAAAAAATTAGCGCAGGAATTGCTTCAACGCCCCACATTGGGTGATGTTCAGTGGTCTTCTTTACTGACTTTAGCCCAAGTGCTGCCGGTAGAAGACTTGTATGAAATTTATAGCAAGAGCAAAACTCGCTTTGTATTTGTGGATTTGCTCGCGAGGCATCCCAGAGGCTTAAATAGCCTCAGCTCAACTCAACTCAACATTTTGTTTACTGATATGACGTCAGGAAAGCAGGTCTTAAGAATTCTGGATAGTTATAGCCCGCCAATCCGCAAAAAGGAATTCATTAAAGCCATTTTCGAATATCTTGAAAAGAAAAACATTTCACTAGCCCATTGGTTTGACATCATGAATATCGATGCGCAAACCTTGGCGGCGTTTAGCAATTACACGGTTGAGCAAAAACACTGCAAGCAACTCATGCAAGTTATTGATGAGAGTCATTATCTTAAGCAAGGAGTCATTGATTATTTGCAAAATCCCAGCCTTGATATGCAAGTGGATCCTGAAGGATTGTTGTTTCGCCTTTTGCAGCAGACTGCCTTGCATCCTTGGCGAGGAACTCCAGGCAAACCTCAATTAATTAAACATCTGGAGCCTTCTCTCATCCGTAAAATTGTAGGGGCGCAGTTTGAATTATGGAATACAGTCAATCTTCTACAACAGTTTTATGAACCGTTTATGTCATGTCATGAGGTTGCCCCGCAAATGCTTTGCGCAGCAAGGTGGCTGCAACGCATTCCGATTCTTACAGAAGCTTTATTTGAAATTATTAGAGAATATCTGCGAGCTGACGTTGCAGTTCGAGAAACCATTGAAGGCAGCCCTCTTTATCAGCAAGTGATTAAGCCGCTTTTCTGCGCAAGCAATTTAGACAGTTTTTATGATCTGCAATTTAATGACATGCAAACCATGCTTGAGGATTATTGTCGTAGAGTGGAGAGCTTAAACTCCCCTCATCAGCAAATCATTCGAGGTTATCTTGAATCCTACCAGAAACAAATTGCAACAATCGAATTTTTTTCTGAACCTAAATTAATCCAATTTTTCAGAGCGAATTCCTATCTCGCACGAATCAAGAATGGAGTCATTCATCAACTGCAATCTCAAGACATCGATTCTCTAGCCAATTCCCTCCAGACGCATAACTCTTGGCTTGAGCGAAAAGGAATTAACCCTTCTGTTCAATTTGAAAATCTTTTAAAAACCGTTGTCCCGCAGAAGAAAATCTTTACTCATGATGGCTTTAGGGAATGGTTTTTACAGGTTTGTCTCTTTTCCCCTCTGACGCAATCCATGAAATCTGAATTACTACAATCCATCCTGGCGCAGTATCCAAACGAGGAGTTGTTTAAACAAATTGAACAACTTCATCGAAGGCAAAAGCAACAACAGGCGGTATATAAGACCTTAAAGGAATATGAAAAAATTTCCTCTTTATCTATCCTTATTAAAGAGCTCTCTTCCCAGTCATTCGAAGAGCTTAAGCTTCAGCTCTCCATTTTAAGCCCCGATCAGCAGCCTTATCTCTATCACATTTTAATGATGGTTTTAAAAGCGAAAAGTATCCAGTTAGCAGAGGTTAAATTGCAGCAATTTTTATTACCTCCCTCTCTTGGCAATAATTTCGAAATGGATTGGCTTCGCCTTGAACTGATAAAACTGGCTGACCAAGGCCGTGTATATAGGCACAAACTTAATGAAATAACAAAGCTCGCCATGAGTTTTAATGATGATGCGCAGGATGAAACCAGAATAAAACAGTTAGCTTATTGCCATTTAAAAACCGAAAATACCGATGAACTAGCCTCTATCCTAAATTCTTATCTCCCCCTGTTCAGCAGACAAAAGACCTTGCTTTGTCATGAATTCTTAATGCAACTGCAGAAATTTTACTTTGAATCGGAAAAAACACAGACACTTATTGCAAAATTAAGTCCAACATTGGTTAAGCAAATGATGTCTTTTGCCGTTCAAGACAGCCAAGCCAATGAGAAATTAATTGAAGACACCATTCGCTCCGGTTTTGCTCAAGACTGCGAAACGATCATTCAACAACAGCTGCATGTGGTTCTTGGGCTTAAGGCTCGTGATGATATTGATAAGCCTCTGCTGGCTCAGCTCTCTCTTGAGGAATTTGCCAAGTTGAGTGAAATGGAATGCAAGCAAATTTTGGCTCTTCAACGCCTGTCTTTCCTGATTAAACCTTTACCAGAATTAGCCGCAGAAGCTTATAAAAATAAACAGGAGTTTCAACTGTTTAGTGCTGAGGCTTCTTTGTACAACATACTGCTTAACCAGCGCTCACAAATGATGAAACGGGCCAGGAGTGATTCTGTTGTTGAGCAGGCACAAAAAAATTTTGATGTTTGCCTTAAAGTTCTTTTTCAAAACAACAGAGGCTTTTATTACTACCCATTCATGGAAAAGCTTCAACAAGATACAAACATCCAGGCTCCAGGCCTTTACTTCCATTGGCTTTGCCTCACTTCTTTTTTAACTGAGGATAAAGAAAAATTAATTGCCGATTTTATTAATTGGCTGCAACAAATTTCTGAGAAAGAACTGTCAAATCAAATTTTTTTGGAGAGATTATTAACATACATCGTAGAGGAAAATTTACTGCAGAAACTTTGCCAGGGACTTGCCCTTAGCAAGGGAATCAGTGAAACCAAATCCACATGGCTATTTAACTGCATTTTGCAAATTAAAACCGCCGATCAAGCCCTATTGAAAAACATTGTTCTTGGATTTTCCTGGTCATGGATTCAAGCGCAAGTAAAGGAATCTCCTGAAAACCGAACTCTGTTTTTGCAATTGGCTTTGCAGCAAGAAAATCATCTTAAAGCCATTCGTGAGAATGCTTCTGGAAAACAAGCACTATTCAATTTACTCCGCGAGTGTCAAATTCCCATAAATGAGCTTATTAAACTGCAAAAGGCTGCCTCAGACGAGTTGGTGAGATCCATTATTGCTACGCATTTGGCTACTCGGAAAGACTATATTGATAATTTTTCAGGTGAAGAGTTTTTTAAGCAGATAAGCAAATCCGAAACCATTCAATCCTCCCGTTTACAAGGCATCATCGACCAGCTGCAAATTGCAGCTCTGGAACCAGAGTTCATCAAAGGATTACAGGCTGAAGCCGCAGCCAGTTTATTATGCTCTGTTAAGCATTTTCATCAACTCAGCACCCATACTGTTAATCTTTTGCTTCAACAAGTACATGAACAAATTCCTGGTCTAATCAAGTATTGGCTTAATCTTGCCAGCAGAATGCCAAATCGAGAGTTACCTTTGCTGGCTTTTATCCAGCTTCATCCTAACCTGGTGTTAGCGGAGGTAGCACAAATGCCTGAGGCTAAAAAAAATCAAATCATTTTATCTTTATTGCAAAATTTAGATCAATTACCAAGCAGCACACTGAAAATGTTATTGGCACTTTGCGATGAAGAACATTTAAACCAAATTTGTCATCTTTATTTTTACGGCCGTCAGGCAAGTGATAATGCCATACAATTCATCCGTAATTTAACCAATAAAATCCTTGAAAATAAAAAACCCCTAAAATCGCAAACCATTCAACTGCTAATGAGAATGGGCGAGCGGGATAATTTTTTACCTCTTCAAGAGCAAATTGGGCAGGCCACCAGCAATTACCTACGCAGCAGTGCGCTTTTCGCCGATTGTTCAATATTCTACGATGATGGCCAACTGAATATAAAGCGCTTGCAAAAACCCATACACTTAAGAACTGCGCCGACTGAAAAGCCACAAAGTTATGTTCAAATTTTTAGCAGATTTGCAAAAAAATTATTTTTGGCGGCTGATGAAACTCCCGAGCCAATTACCGATATCCACGTTAATCCCCTGATTAAAATTCTTTCTGAAGAACTGGATCAAATAACATCCATCGACTATTTTCTGGTTCATTATCATGGAAAAAAAGAACCTTTACAGCTTTGCCTTAGTGATTATTTTGACCTGATTGAGACAACTGGTGACCATAAGAAGTTGCAAACCACAGCCTGGCTGTTAACACGAGCAGAAATTGCTCCCAACACCCGGCAAATTCTATTCGATGAATTGCTAAAGCGCCCTGGCTTATTTAATGAAAGCATTTGTGGTTCACTTCTGGAATTTGCTCCCGAACAAGCCATTCAACAATTTACCTTGAAAAAAGATTATCACGGCCTTATTCAACTGTGCACTTTGGGATTAAGAAAATTGGATGCTGATTCCGAAAGTGCCACCATCGCAAAAAGGGCCCTAAGTGAAGCTGAATTTGAATTTTCCATCGCCAATATCTCAGGCTTTCTAGCAAATTTTCGCATCTGGTTAAAACGAAGTTTATTTTATGGCTGGCAAAGCTGGTTTGAACCAAGAGAGCCAAAATACGTACAACCCTTCAATGCTGAAAATCAACAGTTTTACCAGGCGCAAATTCCCACGGAAACACACGCCCCCCTCATTACAAGCACTGTAAAATCTGAGCAGGTTAAGAAACTCCCTGGGCGAGAAAATCTAGGCAGAATCCTTCATGAAGTAAATGCTGAGTCTGATTTGATTTCTTTAAAAATTTTAACAGATGCTCTGGCCATTTATGACTGGCAAATGCCCAATTCCAATGAGCTGAACATTAGAAAAACCGTAGACGAATTATTCGAAGGATTATTACACCGCAGTAAATCAGATAGAGCCATTGATAATTGGCTGCCTCAACAGCTTGAGGTATTTATAAATAATCGCAATAAATTAATTGGCTTATATATTAAACATCAGGAGCAAGAAAGCCTGAGGGCATTGTTGTCCCGCGCAATCAAAGGACCTGGTAATTTTTATCATGTGGCTTCCTTATTATCAGAGTCCAAAGAGCCGGAAACTATTGAGGTGAAAGCCTGTCCAACTCCTACAGAACCCCTGCCATCTGCACAGGCTTCTCTCATTACAAGGGTCTCAGGGACAATTTATTCTTGGTCTTCTTCTTTTTGGTCCTTGGGGAGACTAAATCAAAACACGGGGCCACAAGTCAGCCCTGATCCTTCAAGGCGAGGCTGGTTTCAAGGCATTCTCTACTAAGCTGATGCCCTGGTGCAAAATAGCGCTTTAGCCTTGAAATTTTTAAAAATGCCTCCATGCCTAACAATAGATTTGAATATTGACTTTAGATTCAAATTCAATAAAAACTGGAAATGATATGTTCCATGGGATCATTCAATCAGAACGTTAACAGGAGAGAAGCAATGAACATTATCAGACGTGATTTGTACCCATTGACCAGGGATTTTAATAGTTTCCTGGAAAATTTCTTCCGAAGCCAATCAGACGATTCTTCCTTTGTTGATACGGGTTCCTGGGCACCTGCAGTGGACATCAAGGAAGAAGAAAATCGCTTCCTTGTCATTGCCGATATCCCAGGGGTCAAGAAGGAAGACATGCATATTTCTCTGGAAAATAATATTCTAACCATCCAAGGCGAGCGGAAGTTCGAGAAGAAGGAAACGAAAGACAATTACTCGCGTGTTGAACGCATGCAGGGGCAATTCTATCGCCGCTTTAGCCTACCTCAAACAGTCGATGAGAAAAAAATAAGCGCCAAATGCAAAAATGGTGTTCTTGAAATTTCCATTCCCAAGAAAGAAGCCAGCATGCAAAAAAAGATTGACGTCAAAATCGAAGAATAACTGTCACTCAGCACTCTGTAGCCTTATGTCCTGGATCTCTGCACCGGGATCCAGATTTTTTATCTGAAATAAGCTCTATAAAGCAAATATAAACCTATGATTAGGTAAATTGCTGCAGCTATCCAAAAATAAACTGGCTTTCTAAGCCATGCCTGTGCAATTCTCACGCCGATTTCTGGAAAGAACAGTCTTAACAATCCACCAATAAGCATCAACCAACCCACAATAGTAATGATTACAGGCCATCCCATTACCCACACATTGTGACTGATTACGATCATAAGACCGAGAATCAGCGTAATAATTGCCATGAAAAACAGCAAAGCGCGATGGGCAATCGTTTCGGAGATAATGGCATTTGCCAATTCCTGCCGAATAACAATCCAGAGGGCAACAATGACAAAATACCAGCCAATTACCTTGCCCAGAAAGAGAGTTAATTCCATGATGCTCTCCCAAAAATTTCTTTCTATTTAAGTATAGGCGAAAGCGGATAAGCCGAGACCTTTTGGGAAATCAAATTTAAGCATCTAAATAGTGCTTGTTCCCTAGGAAAAGTATTTCTAATCGGCATTGGCAATCAATTAAATCCTGGATTCAGCCCAAAACAGCCCTTAGACAGTAAATGATAATCCTTTGGCAAATGCCGTTATATGAGGTATTTTGTTAAGGTTTTAGCAAATAATTGGTTGTTTGCTAATATTTTAATATGCCATGTCAAAATTATTTTACAATGCTTGAAAATAATGGAAAAAATACAGCAACCTTGAACGGATACCACCTTTGTGGATCTGAATTGCTTCCGGCAAAGGTTAAGGAGCCGAATGGATTCTATAGCCAAATGAATGGGACAAAACCCAACCCTTTTAATTTTATTTGTCAACCAAAGGCAATCAATCATACCAAATTACTTCAAATCCCTTTAAACTTAGCTGAAAACCAAATGGCATTCCTTGACCGCGATTTCAAAGATTCTCAAGTGAATCAGCTTTTTTTAAATTCAGGCAAAACTGGACCGGCATATGCTGAAATGGAAACAATTTTTGGTCTTTTACCAGGACAAAGCATTTATTCTACGGGAGGAGAGAGCAAGTTGAACAACATTAACAATGAATGCACTCCTCTTTCTACCTACAATGATGCCAAAACAACCAGCCGCATGTTCCTGGAGGAGATTTTGCCTTTTGATTATTTTGCGCAGGGGCGGGAAGGCTCACCTGAAACTTCAGCACAAACCAGGCAATCAGTAGACGAACGCAGCCTATTGCAACCGCAAATACCACATTTGCTTCTTGTGGAAGATAATATAATCGCCTTACGCCTCCTTGAATCCATTACCAAGCAGGCTGGCTGCGATTTCACTTCGACTTTGGATGGTGAGATGGCCTTGGAGTTAGCCAAAACCAAACAATTTGATTTAATTGTTACTGACATTGGTTTACCAGGGATGTCTGGGATTGAAATGACTATTTACATTCGACATTGGGAAAGGGGAAGCAAAAAAGCGCCTACCCCGATCGTAGGGTTAACCGCACATTCCCTGGCAAGTTCCGCAGATGAGTGTTTGGAGGCCGGGATGAATAAAGTCTTTGCCAAACCCATTAATTTGCAAACCATGAAAGATATTATTTCTTCCTTAGTCATTCCTAACGGCAAAGCCATACCTCGAGGGGTCGTTCCCGACCGAGACATGCCTGAAAATGAAGAAGAACTCTTTGCATTAGATGATTTTCCGCTGTTTAATTTGCAACAGGGAATCAATAACCTGGGAAGCATTGCCTTGCTTAAGGAACTCTTGAATCTGATGCTGATCGAGGTTATTCCCAAAGATGAGCATGAAATTGAACAGGCCTATATGCAAGGAGATTGGCCTTCCGTTGAAAAAATTGCTCATAAGATGAAAAGCGGTGCCCTATATTGCGGTACTACACGACTGCAGTACGCTTGCCAATATTTGGAGCGTTATAGCCAAGCAGGACACAGTAATCTTCTGGATAAGCTTTACCATCAATTAATTCAAGTCTTGGCCCAAACTAAAGAAGAAATCAGTCACTGGCTCAATCAAGAAAAGAATCAGAATCGCAGTTTATACTGATTCATGAAATCTTTTTAACCGCATTTAAGGTTTCGGCCTGATGGAATGGATGCAGTATGCTGCTGACAATTAAACTTTTCCCCCTAGATGGGTTGCATCTCTAACTGTTTTTCCTGCTTCTGTTCAGCTCCCGCTAAAGAACAAAGGCTAGCCGCTAAGCGAGTAAAAATACTTAGCATTCCTGCAGGAAGGGATATTAGAGTGGCTAAAGCAAGGCTCGGAATTAACACAAGACCAACGCCCCCTACTACGAGAGAAAGCTCTGCTGTATCCTGAACAGTTCGGGAAAGCGTGCTTGCCCCAAGCAAAGCAGCAGCCTTTCCAAAGGCGTAACTGACTGCATAAAGCAACAAGGCCATTGCCGTTAATGCAGTGCAGCAGACAGTCAAAAAGCCTAAAATAATGGGAGCGCAGAGGGGAGTACTTAAGGTGATGGCAGTATCTCTGATACTGCGGTAGGGTGTAAAAAATCCAGGTATTTGTCCATGATAAAATTTTCGGCTTTCATGCCAAATCAAATTAAGTGCTTCCCTAATAATTTTCATATTTCCAGCCATCATTATTCCTTAACAAGAGTAGCCGTTTTAAGCCAGGACAAGAAACATTAGCACGTTAGGGCTAAAATGAAAACGCTCCTTGAGGTATCAGTTAAACACCAACTCCCTTTTCCCCAAAATTTCTGGCCGAATTTCTCGAATTTTATTGTTCTCATCCACAAAAATTACCGTCGGCTCATGCTGCTGGCAACGATCTTCGGATAACTGGATAAATGAGGCAATAATAATGATGTCTCCAGGACTTACAAGATGGGCAGCAGCACCATTCACACAAATATTGGAAGAATTTTTTTCTCCCTTGATGGCATAAGTTTCGAAACGTGTACCGGCTGTAACGTTCCAAACATTCACGGCCTCATTGACCAGGATGTCCGAAGCCGCCAAAAGTTCAGGCGATAGGGTAATGCTACCCTCGTAATCCAAGTCAGCCTGAGTTACTCGAGCACGATGAATTTTTGACTTTAACATTTTTCTATATTGCATGGGAACAACCTGAAAACCAGAAAGAGCTAAGAGGAAGATTAAGCAAGCAATGATAACATGGAAGGCAATTGCAGACTATCCATCCGGCAAAGGATGCATGCTTTTGAGCGCTGCTTACCAGCAGCAATTTGATTGTTGCATCCTGCCGGCACAATGTTAATGTTTAGAAATTTCTTCTAGTGTTTCTCCTTTTAAATGATTTTCCTGGCAATTGACAGCAATATCGCCTAAGGACACTATCCCTGCCAATTTTTTATCTTTATTTAACACAATCAGACGACGGATTTGGTGATCTTTCATGCATTTTGAAGCTTCCTTGATATCGTCTGTTTCATAGCAGTAATAAACGCCTTTATGCATTACACTGGTTACTGGCGTATCCAGGCCCTTATCGTCAGCCAGAGCAGAAATGACAATATCTCTATCTGTAATTGTCCCTACGAGCTTATCGCTCCTTTTATCACCAATAGGTAAAAATCCTGTATCCAATTCCCGCATTTTTTTGGCAGCTTCTTTTATTGTTGAGGTGGCAAGTAGATATTCAGGATTAGGGGTCATAATTTCTTTAACTTCCATAATATTTCTCCTTAAATATAAGGTCATCAAAATAAATGACCTGCTAACCAAGTTGGACTTAATCCTTTAAAACTCCATCCCTTTAAGTATAACAACGATTCCAAAGATGGGAGGAAATTCTTTCATAGTCAGAAGATAATTACTTAGAAAAAATCCACTAATCCTGATTAATAGTTGTTCTATACTTAGGAAACACGGAAAGTAACAGAGTAAGAACATGAAGCTTCTCTGCCTTATCATCTTATTGATGATTAATCTTAATGTTTCCGCCAACCAAACCATCGTTTTTGCGGTGCCAAAGTATGATCCACCCTATGTAATGGGCGGAACCCCGGAAGTTCTTGAAGGTTTTGACATCAATTTAGTTAAAGAAATTTGCTCAAGATTGAGCTGGAACTGCAGTTTTAAGCGTTTTGCCATTCCCGATTTATTTGAGGCTCTGTTCAATAATGAAGCGGACTATATTATTGGCGGAATGGTGATTACCGCTGAACGACGACAGCAATTCCGCTTTAGTCTTCCTTACATGATTTGCTATGGCGGCTTTACAACCCTAAAGGAGAGTCCCATTCACGCTCCAGAAGATTTACTGGGGAAAAAAGTCGGGATAGTCAAAGAGCGGGAATATGGTCGCTATTTATCGGAAAATTTCGGCAACAAATTTGAACTCATCCCCTTTGACACCTATCCCGATATTTTCCTGGCTCTGAAAAACGGACAAATTGATGCTATATTTGGCAATTATTACAGCCTCTTATTTTTACAGCATCAATACCCTGATGAAGTGAATGTGCTGGATGTTCGCTATCCTGTGGGGGAGGGTTTAGGTATTGCCACTTTGCCAGCAAATGAAGAACAAATAAAGCAAATCAATCAAGTTTTACTGCAAATACAAGCCGACGGGACATTCGTAAAATTATATAATTATAATTTTGAGTTTTTCATTAATAACACTAATTAGAAGGTTCATTATCCACGTTCTTCAATTTCCAGCGCTTATGCAGCCAATGCCATTGTTCAGGATGAGCCAAAATAATGCGCTCCAAAGCTTGATTATATGCCAAGGTATTCTGATAAATGGATTCTTGAATTGTAGGATAATCCTGCCAATAAATGGGATCATGGAATTCAAGCACATGCCTGCCGTTTGGTAATCGGTAACCCGCAGCAGGTACTACCGGTACTCCTGTGTGGCGAGCCAGAGTGGCTAAGCTGCGGTAAGTTCCTGCCTTTTTACCAAAAAATTCAACGGCGACACCATCTCGATTGGCTAATGAAGCATGCTGATCCAAGACAAACACTACGGCATGATTTTGATCCAGTGCATTACAAACCTGATCCAGAGAATTTTTCTTGGGAATGACATTCAAGCCTGCTTGATAATAGCGACGAAACAACAAGCGCTCCAGGGCTTTACTCCCCAAAGTTCGACGAATAAAATGAAACTGCCCTTTAAACTCTTCAAAATTTAATATGCCACCTAAAGGAGCAAATTCCCAATTGCCAAAATGGCCGGTCAGTATCAACACACCGCGGTTTTGCGCGACAATGTCCAACAGACGTTGATAGCCTTTAACATCCACCCGTTCCTTCAGTTTTTTTTCACTCATAAAGCGTAATTGGACGATTTCTTTAATCGACATCGCCATATGCGAGTAAAATGCTTTGGCTAAACGCTTTTTTTGGGCAGCATTAAGTTGATGGCCGAAAACAAGATTAATATTAGCCTGGACAATGGAGCGACGATAAGGCAAAAAATGATAGAGAAATCGCCCCATTAAACTCACAGGCAAATTATTTATTCGTGAGGCAAGTTCAGTCACAGGATTTCATCACCAAACAAGAATTAATGCTGGCGAAGCCGCGATTGATAATCATAGCGGTTTTATGCCTATCTAAATGGCGATGCTCTTTGCTAAGATTCAACCGAGCACAACTAGGTGCTGGCTCAGATAAATTGGCAATGCCAGGCAAACATTTTTGCTGTAAAGCATAGCTGGTTAAAACCGCATCAAGAATACCAGAAGCGGTTATGGTATGTCCGGTAGACCATTTAAAGGCAGTCACTGGCGTATCACCTAGAACTTCATGGATTGCTAAGGCTTCACTTTCATCTGATTTAATATTGCCATTTCCATGAGCTACAACAAAATCGATGTCTGCACGCGAAAGTTGCGCCTCATCTAGTGTTCTGGTTAAAACTTCGGAAAGACTTTTTGCATCGGCTTCAAGTGAAAATAGGCCAGCCGCTTCACTGGCTGTTAACCCTGCTGCAACTTCAGCATAACATACGGCAGAACGCCTTTTAGCACTTTCTTCACTTTCTAATACCAATGCAGCCGCGCCTTCAGCTAAGATGGTGCCGTCATGTTCTTTATCAAATGGTTTCAAATGACGTGGGCTAATCACACCTAGCTTTTCGTAATAAAATAATGCTTGAGGTTCAAGCCCCATATCATAACCTACCACCACGGCACGCTCGGCTTGCCCCTGTTTGATGGCATGAAACGCTTCGAGAATAGCTTGAATGCTGCCTGCTGCATGATTGGTGATGTTGTGATTAGGTCCTTTAAACGAGTAGGTAATGCCGGTGTAAGCCAAAACATTATTTGGCAGAATTCGCAACAACCACATGGGATGTACTTCATTAAACAATTCTTTAGCAAAAGCTTTCATATCGCCATTGGTTTTTGCGACCAAAGGCAGAAAATCATCCTGTTGAAAGTATTTATTTCCTGGGGAACCAACAAAAACAGCCGTTTTATCATTGAATACACGGGTGGTATCTTCATCCAGAGACTCCCGGTAATTGAGAAGGCCACTATGATTCACTGCTTGCATGGCTGCATTGATACCCATTACGTCTTGTCGAGAGATGACTTTTAGTAATTTTCTATCTGGCAGCATTTTAGCCGGTTGAAAATTTTTAAGCTCAGCCCCAAGTCGATACTCCCAATGGGATAAATCCCATTGTTTAATTTCTTCAATGCCGCTTTGCCCTTGAAGAAGTGCACTCCAAGTGCTGTCTGCGTTCTCGCCAGTGGCGGTCAGGGCACCTAAGCCCGTTATATAAACTCGGTTAGAGCTCATGCTTTACTTCTCCCAAATTCAGGATGCTTAAAGAGGAGGCAACTGTTTGAACCGCCAAAGCCAAAGGAATTTGAGAGCACTACCCCTAAGGATTTTTCTCGGGGGCCATCACAAACGTAATCCAAATCGCATTCTGGGTCGGGCGTGGTTAAATTCGCTGTTTTGGGGATCTGTGCATGTTCTATGGCAAGAACGGACAGAACGGCTTCAAGAGCACCTGCAGCAGCAATCAAATGACCGGTTTGGCTTTTCGTTGAGCTAACTGGCAAGGATTGCGTATGTTCATTAAAAACGGCTTTAATGGCATTGGTCTCGCTAAGATCATTCATTTTTGTGGAGGTGCCGTGAGCATTGATGTAATCCACATGGGCAGGTTTCACTCCAGCATCTATAAGTGCACGTTCAATGGCTTGTATTGCCCCATCACCATTAGGATGAGAATCGGTAATGCGGTAGGAGCTTAATGAGTTACCCTCTCCGGCCAATTCTGCATAGATTTTAGCCCCACGTGCCTTGGCTTTGTCCCATTCCTCCAGTATCAGAAAAGCAGCCCCCTCACCCAGCACAAAGCCGTTTCGAGTTGCGTCAAAAGGTCTGCTGGCCGTTTCTGGGCTATCGTTGTAGGTGGATAAAGCACCCAATAAACAAAAACTGGATAAACCCAGAGGGCTAATCATTGAATCAAAACCGCCCGCCAACATGTAATCCGCATCACCCCGGCGGATCACCTGCATCGCAAGGCCCAAAGCCTGGCCGCCGGAGGCACAAGCAGTATGTACTGAAGAAGCATAACCTTGAATGCCAAATTGTTGAATCAATAAAGATAATCCAGTATTTGAAGTGGTTTTGCCAAAATCCACCAGACGATAAAATTGTTGAGACTGATGTTGGAGCGCACTCCAATCGATACGACCGTCTAATCCACAAGTACGCTGAAAACGTTGTAAATACTCAAATTCAGCAGTCATCATGCCACTTCCGGTTACCACTCCCCAGCGTCTGGATGTTTGCTCACTGGGTCGGATGCCCGCATCTTCCATCGCCTGGTAAGCCGCAGCCAAGGCAAATTGAGTAAAGGACATTGCAAAACGACAATGTTTTCCTTTTATGGCTTCAGGAAGTTTGAAACCCTTAACTTCTGCCGCAATGTGAGTCGGAAAAGAGCTGGCATCAAACTGTTGTATTTCAGCAATGCCGGATCGCCCTGCCATCAAATTAGTCCAGATTGACTGGACGTCATTTCCCAATGGGGAAACAGCGCCTAATCCGGTGATTGCCACTCGTCTATTGCTCATTTTTATTACCTTGTAGTCATGACCACATCGAGGACACAAACTCGTTTAGCCTCAACTTCACTGCGAAAACTTAGAATTAATTGCTCATCATTTTTTTCTTTTAGCTTCACCTGGCACTGCACCACGTCCCCTGGGTGAATAAAATCATTCATTTTTATTTTGCGAAGTTCACTAATGTGATAGCCAGTAAAACCCGCTCGCCTTATAAATTCCCGGGCCAAGTTCAGTTTGCATTCCAATAACACAGTCATGGGCAATACTGGTTTATTCGGGAAATGATCTGGAAAGTAAGGCGCTGCCCGGGTGATTCTTTTTTCCGCGATTAGACATACACCTGGTTCACAGCTAAGTATGTGCTCAAAGTTGAAGCAGGGCAGATTATCCTTAGAGGTCAAGAATGGGTTCAAAGCCAATTTTCTTGCTGTTTTATGCTGCGTTTCAGGCCATTCCCCAGGGCGATTGATTTCCTGGAATTGACGGCGGATTTCTTCATCACTGATGAAATCTTGCATAGGCAATAAAGGGCCTAAAGCCCCTTCAACGGTGAAAACAATATCCTGTCCCACCTTGGCAACGCTGTTATAGAGAACCGCGCTTTCATCCAAACGTTCAATGACTGATTCCAACTCCAGAGTTTCGCCTACATAAGCCGGTCGATGCAATTTCGCACTGGCTACGACTCCAGCAACAGGGCGCATGCTAAAACCATTAAACTGCATTACATTCCAAGCGGCCAATTGCCCAAGAGTTTCACCGATCAAGGAAGGAATGAAACAAAACTCCCCATTGTCAGCAATTTGAAGATAAAAATCATCTTGGGTTATGTGTTTGATCCCACGGGTTAATTCCCCTGGGATTAATTGCAAAACTCTGTCGACAAATAAAAACCGCATTAGGCTATACTTTCACAAGCTTTTTGTTCATTCACGGCAACCATCACCAGCTTACAAAAGGTTTCCACGGTAAATAGAGTCGGGATTTCGTTGACCTTCATATTGGCTTTAAAATGTTCAGCAGGCACTTCACTTAAGTAATTTCTAAGAGCTTGCATGCCTTTTGCTGTTAACACACCACCCTTTTCAAATTCATCCTCAGCCAAATCGCCACGGGCATTTTTTTCCAACTGACCACGAGGAATTTTGATGGAAAATTCTTTTTCAAGTTGAAAAACCAGATCAAGAAAATCAATGGATTCAGCACCTAAATCACTTATCAAGCGGCTGTTTAAAGAAATTTCTTCTTCATCAATAACCAGCACATCAGCGATAATTTCCCTCACCTTAGGGTACAGGCTTTCAACATTCATATTCATCCCCAGAACTCAATAATTCTTAAAAGCTCCAGAGTATATCATATCTTTTTTAAAGAGAGCTATGCAGAAAAAGCCAAAGCTCTATTTATCTTACCCTAACTTTCACCCAATTCTTTTTGCAATCATTCTTTGAATTTCTCACATGCTGGTGGAACTGCAAATGAGTTTAAAAATAATAATGCTAATCTATAAAAAAAGGCGATTATCCCCTATACTTTCGAGCTACTACAGCGACCTCAATGGTACCACTTGCATAAAACTTGGAACATAATGCATCAAAGAATAAAAACATTTGCCCTATTTCTTTTTATCTTCTCAACTTTTTTGCAAGCTAGCACCGCTTTCCAGGCACAAGGCCCAGATTCAACTCATGATAACCAACGATTTCGTGATGCAATCGTTTCTTATGTGAGAGCAGTCGCCAATCATAGCATTTTAAAAACGAAGCTAATCTCTAATCCCTTTAATGAATGGGAAGATCGCTACCAGGGTTCACGCTGGAGCGTGCAAGTTACAATTTTTAATCGGGGACAACCAATTGGTCAAGGAAGCTCGCAAGACGATCGCTTGCAAGAAGTCATTCGTAAAGCAACCGAAGAGGCCCTAAGTCATAGCAACTTGAAACCCATCACAGCGACAGATTTGGCGAATTTCCGCTTTGAAGTCGACTTCAGCTACTACCCTAAACAATATTATTCTTTTATTGAATACGCCGGCAAGGGTTTGGAGCTCAGTGGAAGTCGAGTTGCGATTCGCTCTTTGGATAATCAATTGCTGCTCAAGCAAATTCAAAATAGCCAACAATATTTGCTCCGAATGATGCATCCTACCCTTCATGGTTTTGCAAAGCATTATGACGCAGAATTGGATAAAACCGATCCAGTACTACGCACCATTTACTCCGCATCAAGCCTTTATACTCTTCTTAAGCTCTATGAATTCAACCATGATGAGCAACTTGAACAACAGTTCAGACCCATTGCACAATTTTTATTGTTTATGCAAATCGATACAGGGCCAAATGCGGGAGGATTTTATTATTCCTACAATTTGAAATCCAAGAAAAAAAGCTGTCGAGCGGTCGTAGGCACAGCCTCAAAAACCATATTCACTCTACTTGAATTGCATCGTTTTTATCATGATGAGCAATATTTATTGGCTGCGGAAAAAGCTGGGGATTGGTTGTTGTCCATGATTAAGGAAGATGGGCAAGTTACAGCCGTTGCAACCTGCAAAGCCAATGTCTGGCAATACAATCAAAACCAATCCTATTTGTATTCTGGTCAAGTATTATCCGCCCTCTCCCGCCTTTATGCAGCAACAAAAGAAGCGCGTTATTATCAAGGAGCCAGCAAAATCGCCCAGCGATTTAGCATAGAGGCTAAAAAACAGCATTTATTCGTTGGGGATGATTATCGGCCGAAAAACAGCATTTCCACGAGTTGGCTGCTAATGTCTATGATTGATTATGCCCAAATTAATGAGCAACCTCAGTACATTGAGCTCATCAAACAATTGGCCGCGGTGATCCTATCGATGCAAATTACTGACCGTCATGACGTTTATCTTTTTGGGCGCTATCGGGATACACGTAAAGCAAGTGGGAATGGTTGGATTACTGAAGTCATGGGTAATGTTTATGAATTTTGCAAGAATAAACACTTAACACATTGCGCTTCCTATCGAAAAGCAATGATTTTATCTGCACGTTGGTTGATTCAAAACTCCTACAGCCCCGCAAACAGCTATGATATTAGGAACCCAAGTCATGCGATTGGTGGTTTCATCAGCTTTTTTCCCAATAAATTAATTCGTACTGATGCAGTTTGTCATGGAATCAATGGTTTGTTGACGTTGGTCAAAGCCATAGGTAGTCCACATCAGCCGTTTTTAAATGTCCCTGAACGTCCTTTAGCCGATATTTTACCTTCTTTGCGTGCTGGGAGTGGTCTGCCCTCCTGATAGAGATAAAGCAATGAGGATTCAGAATTTTGCCATTGCACATTCATTTCATTGCGTTATTGACGCTGCTCCACTCCAGTATTGGCATTGAGCTCGCAGATTAGATTTAACCGACCCGACTGTAACCTGCATCAACAAATAGTGTATGGGCATTAATCATTTTTGCCTCGGGCAGGCATAATAGGTAGATTGCATCCGCAACGTGCGCAGGTGTTAAGGGCTCTGCCGATAGCGAGTGCGCTTGATACTCATCCAGCAATTGTTCACGGTTAGGGAAATGCTTCAATGCATCAGTGTCCACCACTCCAGCTGAAACCGTGTTAACAGTAATGCCCACTGGAGCTAACTCAAGACTCAGTGAGCGGACCAAAGCTTCAAGCGCGGCTTTAGAAGCACCAATAAAGGCATAATTCGGAATGGCTCTTGAGGCTCCCAGGCTGGATAATGCAATGACACGACTGTTGACTGGCATTAACTCTCGACCTTCTGAGACCAGATGGTTCAGTGCTAATGCATTGGTTTCCATGCACCAGCGCCAATGTTTTGTTGACATTTTTAAAGCCGGCTTTAACACTCCGCTGGCTGCATTACTGATTAGAAAATGAAGTTGATTAAAATGTTCGCGATATTGGGCAAACAGGTCTTTTACAGATTGATGATCAGCGACATTGGCTTGGATAGCTATTGCTTTACGACCCAATTGCTGAATTTCCTGAACTAAAGCCAAAGCCTCATCTGAGCTATTATAGTAGACAATCGCAACATCACAGCCGGCATGAGCCAATTTTAAAGCCGTTGCTTTACCGATACCACGCGCACCGCCAGTCACGAGCGCGACTTTATTAGCAAAAACCAAACTCATAGCTCTTCCATTGGACTAAAATGCAGCAAACTACAGCGATTTGCTTCTTCTGTCAATAATGATTGTCTTTCAGACAAGATATTCTTGTTTGTTGCACGCTAACTTTGTACCATCTGTGCATGAGATTATAAGTGCATTCTGTTGATGAAGTATTCTTGGTTACAAACAGTTTTCCCAATTGCCGCCATTTTTTCCTTTCGCATGCTGGGTTTGTTTATGTTAATTCCGGTATTTACCGTTTTAGCCAAACAATTAGAGGATGCTACACCCGCTTTAACTGGGTTGGCCTTAGGCAGCTATGGACTCACTCAAGGCTTATTGCAAATGCCTTTGGGCATGCTTTCTGATCGGTTTGGCAGAAAACCCATTTTGACCCTCGGATTACTGCTCTTTGCCTTGGGAAGCCTTCTTGGAGCATTTAGCCATTCAATTTATAGCATGATTATTGCCCGTACTTTACAAGGCACAGGGGCTATCGGCAGTGTTTTAATCGCTCTGATTGCCGATCTTACCCCGGATGAACAACGTACAAAAGCCATGGCAGTCATTGGTATGACCATAGGTTTATCCTTTAGTTTAGCCATGATTATAAGCCCAGCCCTGACTCATCATTTTGGCTTGGCTGGAATTTTCTATTTAACCGCAGGCTTAGCCTTGCTGGGTTTGCTTTTACTTCATTTAATCATTCCAACGCCTGCCAAAGAGCGTTTCCATGGTGACAGCGAGGCCAATCCAACTTATTTTAAAACGGTAATCTCCAATAGACATTTACAACGATTGAATTTGGGCATTTTTTTCCAGCATTTCATTTTAACTTCAACCTTTTATGCCATCCCTCTTCTTTTGCAACAGCAGATTAGGCTTGGACATTTGCATCAACAATGGCATTTTTATCTGCCAATCATGTTCATCTCCTTTATGCTCATGGTTCCTTTCATTATTCTTGCTGAGAAAAAAAGACAAATGAAAGTTGTTTTTTGCAGTGCTGTATTGCTAACGGCGGCAACGCAGTTTCTTTTAGTTTTCTATAATCTGTCCTGGTTCATCCTTTGTGCCTTAATGCTTATTTATTTCATCGCTTTTAATGTTTTGGAAGCAACGTTACCGTCCTTAATTTCAAAGCAGGCCAACCCAGGTATGAAAGGCACCGCTATGGGAATTTATTCAAGCAGCCAATTCCTTGGAATTTTTTTGGGCGGTACTTTTGCGGGCCTTCTATACCAGTTAACCGGTAGTGCTGGAATATTTATGATCAATGGTCTCCTTGGCGGTTTATGGTTGATTGTTGCTTTATTTATGAAGCCTAATATTTATCTGAGTAATCTGACTCTACCTTATTCCGCCAAGGCAAATGATATTGAGCTGATTGTAAGCCGCCTAAAAACGCTTAAGGGAGTAATCGATTTTAGCGTCGCTGAATCTGAACAAGTCATTTACCTTCGTGTGGATAAAACGCAATATGTTGATGGCAGTGCCGGGCAATTGCTGGCAGAATATTCAAACTCGACCAGCTGATTATATACTGCATTGCTACCCCTGTTCTTTGTCTACGCAATTCCGGGCAGATTCGCTATAATTCAGCTCTAACTTTCGCACAGGAGAAAATAATGGCACGTGGTATTAACAAAGTCATCTTAATAGGCAATGTGGGCGTGGATCCCGATGTGAGATACATGCCAAATGGCAATGCCGTCACCACGATATCGCTTGCAACCAGCGAGACATGGAAGGATAAACAAACGGGTGATAAACAAGAACGCACTGAATGGCATCGAGTAGTTTGCTTTAATCGCTTGGGTGAAATCGCAGGTGAATACGTGCGTAAAGGCTCTAAATTATACGTCGAAGGCAGTTTGCGCACCCGTAAGTGGCAAGACCAACAAGGACAAGATCGCTACACCACCGAAATAGTTGCCGCAGACATTCAAATGCTCGATGGCAAATCAGGCTCAGCAAGCTATGAGGATATGCCCATGGCGAACCAACAAATGCCAGCTCAAGGCAGCCGAAAACCTCAAGCTATGCCAGCAGCACAAGATGCTTTTGATGAGCTCGACGACGACATTCCTTTTTAATTTAAGTTGACATGAAAGGTACTTAAGCCAGAACAAATCTTCGGATGCGACCTGGCTTAACCGACAAAATTGCAGCTATGAGCAACAGATATGAGCGATTTGGTAACGATTAAGCAATTTAACATCATCGGGCAAGATGAAAGAGGATTGACCGCGGAATGTTTCTTAAGCCGCAAGCAGGATAAGTTTGTTTATATAAGCCGAAAAGCAGGAACTGTATCAGGAAATACTTATCATCAAGGTAAATCAGAAGGCACCCATCCGAAAATATTTGTTGTCCTCTCCGGGCGAATTAAGTTCTCCTACCGCAAAATTGGCACTGCTCATGTAAGCAGTATAGAAATTGCTGCTCCGGCCCAAATAGAGGTGCTTCCCTATGTCACTCATAAGGTAGAGGCCTTGGAACATTGTGTGATTTTAGAATGCAACTCCCTATCAGACATTAAAGAAGACCGTATACGCGAAGAGGTGTGATGTTTATCCGTTACCACTTGGCTGAGAGCTTCTGTTTAATAATTCCTTGATAGCTTGTACCCTCATTAAAATGCTCTTCAATTTATGTGCAGCAATGCCTATCTATGGTACTGCTTATCATCTGCTTAAGCCTTTAGTCGGCAAGGTAAGCATTTCAATATAAAGGCTTATGTCAAGATCGCTTCAATCAAAAAGTAGATTTTTACTTCTATTCGAAAACAGGCTCGCTTTGAATTTACTGCTTTAAGGGCATGAACGCTCACTGTTTATTCATCAGCAATTATTGAGGGGCAAACGGACTGGAATTGCAAGTTAGATTAGCTACTTTGCCTATGCATCGATGGGATAACTAAGCATAGATTTTCTGCTGTAATGGTTTGCAATTCAACGGGTTGAGTCATCAGGTTTAAGCCCAACATGGTAATATTTATTAAGACATAAGGGCAGAAGCTTTACCGTGGGCATAATTATCACGACAGGCAAAACATTCAATGTAATTGAACGCAAATACAGGGTTGTTACGGCAGCCTGCCAAGCTCCCCGAAGTATGTACTTTTGTAGATTAATTGAATCAGTTTGAGGGATAAAAAAATGCCCGCTTAGGCGGGCATTTTTTATTGGCTTATTCTTCCGAATCGCTATCCGCAACTGGTCTGTCAACCAACTCAACGATAGCCATTGGTGCATTGTCGCCAGCGCGATAACCACACTTTAATACTCTTACATAGCCACCTGGGCGCTCAACATATCGTGGACCTAAGATGGTGAAGAGCTTTCCAACAGCGCTTTTAGAACGTAGTCTATCAAAAACATAACGTCTGGAGGCAACTGAGTCGGATTTGCTCTTTGTGATAAGAGGCTCAATGTAAGTACGCAGTTCTTTTGCTTTAGGCAATGTAGTTTTAATCAACTCATGCTCAATAAGAGAGTTACACATGTTTGAAAACATGGCCTTTTTATGGCTGCTGGTTCGGCTAAAACTACGGCCTGAGTTACGGTGACGCATGACAAAACTCCTAAATATTATTCGCCAAGATTAGCTGGCGGCCAATTTTCTAGCTTCATTCCCAATGATAAAGAGCGTGAAGCGAGTACGTCTTTAATTTCAGTGAGAGATTTTTTACCTAAATTTGGTGTCTTCAACAATTCATTTTCGGTTTTTTGAACGAGATCACCAATATAATATATATTTTCTGCTTTCAGGCAGTTTGCAGATCGAACAGTTAATTCGAGATCATCTACTGGTCTTAACAAAATGGGATCAAATTCATTTCGCTCTTTATTGTCAGTTCGAGATTCCTCAAATTTCATATCTACGAATGCATGCAATTGTCGTTGCAAGATAGAAGCAGAGATGCGAATAGCTTCCTCTGGATCCAAAGTGCCATCCGTTTCCAGATCGATGGTTAGCTTATCGAGGTCAGTTCTGTTTTCAACACGAGCGCTGTCAACGAAATAAGCCACTTTTTTGACAGGAGAAAAGCTGTTGTCTACCTTTAACTTACCGACTGACTTGTGCTCAATTTCATCATCAAAATTACGAATGAAAGAATCAGTAGAATGGAAGCCAACACCCTTTTCAATCTTTAAAGTCATGTTCAGCTTGCCATTTTCATTCAATGTTGCAATAACAAGCTCAGGGTTAATGATCTCCTGGCCATGTGTTAGTTGAATGTCTCCGGCAGTAACCTGGCATGGACCTTCCTTACTCAAAGTCAGGAATGCTTCATTTCCTGTTGTAAGTTTAATAGCAACTTGCTTAAGATTTAAAAGAATGTCCACTACATCTTCTTGTACGCCTTCAATAGTGCTGTATTCATGCAAAACACCATCAATAGCTACTTCGGTAATCGCATACCCAGGCATGGAAGACAAAAGAATTCGTCTTAATGCATTACCAAGTGTATGGCCATAGCCACGCTCTAAAGGCTCAAGAACGACGCGTGAGTGGTAAGGCGACTTCGCATCTACTTTAAGCACAGATGGCGTCATCATTTCATGTATGTCCATTCGGTTTGTCTCCGAGCTTACTTAGAGTAAAGTTCTACTACTAAATTAACGTTATAATAACTAGCTAAGTCATTTAGAGTAGGCGTTGAGCTAAAGGTACCTTTCATCGCTCCTGAATCAACCGTTAACCAATCACAGGGAGCACGTTGTTCAGAAAGAGCAATAGCAGCCTGTACACGCCCTTGTCCTTTAGCCTTTTGACGAATAGAAACGACGTCACCAGGTTTAACCAGATAAGATGGAATGTTGACCACTTCATCATTAACCAGAATTGCTTTATGCGCTACCAACTGTCTTGCTTCGGCACGTGTGGAAGCAAATCCCATGCGGTAAACAACATTATCCAGACGACGTTCAAGAAGCATCATCAAGTTTTCACCAGTTGAACCAGCTTGACGTGAAGCTTTTTTGTAATAGTTGTGGAATTGTCTTTCCAAGACCCCATAAAGGCGTCTAATTTTTTGTTTCTCACGCAACTGAATACCGTAATCGCTTAAGCGCGGTTTATTTCCAGCATGTTGCCCAGGTAACCTTTCAATTTTACACTTGGATTTTAAATCGCGAACTCCGCTTTTCAAGTATAAATCAGCACCTTCTCTTCTTGATAATTTACATTTTGGACCAAGATATCTAGCCATTAAAAACTCCTGAATTTATACGCGACGTTTCTTAGGTGGCTTACATCCATTATGAGGTATGCCAGTCACATCGGTTATTTCAACAATTTTGAAATCCTGAGAAATAAGCTCACGAATGGTAGATTCGCGGCCTGGTCCAGGACCATCAATAAGTACTGCAACTGATTTCATGCCATACTCTTTAGCAACGGCAGAAGCTCGTTCAGTCGCTACTTGCGCAGCATAAGGTGTGCTTTTTCGCGAACCACGAAATCCAGAGCCACCAGCAGTAGCCCAGCATAGAGCATTACCTTGACGATCAGTAAAAGTAACAATGGTATTGTTAAAAGAAGCATGAATATGGACGATACCGTCAGATACCACGCGTTTTACTTTTTTTCTAGTTTTTTGCTGTTTTGCCTTATTTATAGCCATCTTTTGTTCCTACATAAAATTAGATATTGCTACCTTTACGTCGCCCTTTACGAGTACGAGCATTGGTTTTAGTACGCTGCCCTCGTAATGGCAAACCACGACGATGCCGTAGTCCACGGTAGCAGCCTAAATCCATAAGCCGTTTGATATTCATTGTTACAACACGACGTAAGTCACCTTCTACAGTCATCTTGGCAATTTCTGTACGTAGGGCTTCAATCTTATCTTCAGATAACTGAGATACTTTAGTTGCTGCATCAATACCTACAGCTTTACATAAATTGATTGCCGTAGTTTTACCAATACCATAAATGGAGGTAAGTGCTATCACGATGTGCTTATGATCCGGTATATTAACACCTGCAATACGAGCCATTAGTCTCTCCGAACGTTATTTTGCTCTGCCACAAAGGGACAGAAGAATACTATTATAATGAACTAAAATCAAGCAAAGCTTAACCTTGCTTTTGCTTATGCCTTGCATCTTTACAGATAACGCGGATAGTTCCATTACGCTTAATAATTTTGCAGTTACGACAAAGTCGCTTTACTGATGCTCTAACTTTCATTAAAAACTCCGATAAGAATCATAAAAGACCGGGCAACTTAGTCCCTTTTAAATTGGCTTTTTTCATCAAAGAATCATATTGTTGAGTCATTAGATGAGCCTGCACTTGCGCTACAAAATCCATAATTACTACAACTATGATTAATAGCGAAGTTCCGCCAAAGTAAAATGGTACATGCCAGGTATACATCAAAATTTGTGGCAGTAAACACACCAATACCAAATACAGTGCACCTATCAAAGTCAACCGCGTCATGACAGAATCAATATAACGGGTGGTTTGTTCACCAGGTCTGATACCTGGAATATAAGCTCCTGATTTTTTTAGATTATCGGCAGTATCTTTTGGATTGAAAACCAATGCCGCATAGAAAAAAGCAAAGAATAATATTGCAGCAGCATAAATGATAAGGTAAAGCGGTTGACCTGGTGATAACGCCATACCGATATCAGCTAACCAATCCATTCCTTTCCCTTTTGCAAAAAATTGTGCAAGCGTGGCAGGCAACAAAATAATGCTGGAAGCGAAAATAGGTGGAATCACACCTGACATATTAATCTTTAATGGCAGATGGCTTGTTTGGGCAGCATATACTTTACGTCCATGAGTACGCTGAGCATAGTTGACCCGAATTCGCCTTTGAGCCCTTTCCATAAAGACCACAAAGCCAGTAACAACCACGACAATTACACCAATTAGCAGCAAGGTTAATGCTTGCATTTGGCCTTCTCTAACCTGTTGAAAGACAGATGCAATAGCATGAGGCATGCTGGATACAATACCCGAAAAGATAATGAGGGAAATTCCATTGCCCACGCCCTTTTCAGTGATTTGCTCCCCGAGCCACATTAGAAACATTGTTCCTGTAACAAGAGTAACCACAGCGGTGAAATAGAAGAAAAGATCAGCATGCAAAGCAATTTGTTGACCCGCTAACCAACGAGCCATTCCAAGAGATTGGAAGATGGCCAGGAGTAGAGTCAGATAACGTGTATACTGATTAATCTTTCTTTTTCCAGATTCACCTTCTTTCTTAAGCTGCTCCAGTTTTGGCGAAACAACTGAAAATAATTGAATAATAATGGAGGCTGAAATATATGGCATTATCCCTATAGCAAACACAGTAACCCGAGATAAAGCTCCACCAGAAAACATATTAAACAAACCAAAAATGGTATTTTGCTGCTCACCAAAAAAATTGGCTAACTTCTGTGGATCTAATCCAGGAACCGGTATGTGCGCACCTAATCTATAAACCAAAATTCCAAGCACAACAAAAATTAGCCTGGACTTTAGTTCTGCCAATCCACCACGGGATTGGCTTGATGATTGCCTCTGGTTATTCATAGTCACTCTTCAATACTGCCGCCAGCTTTTTCAATTGCTGCACGAGCACCTTTAGTCACGCGCAACCCTTTTAGCTTAAGTGGAGTATCTATTTCTCCAGAAAAAATAACTTTGACTTCGCGAATTGATCGATTGATCAGTCCAGAGTCCTTTAGAGTTTGAAGATCAATACTCTCAGCACCTAAGGCAAGTAATTCATTCAAAGTGACTTGGTCGATAAAACGGGCAACACGTGATTTGAAACCCATTTTCGGCAAGCGGCGTTGAATGGGCATCTGACCGCCTTCGAAATTGATTTTATGAAAACCACCAGCTCGAGCTTTTTGACCTTTATGCCCTTTGCCGCAAGTTTTTCCTAAACCAGAACCTATACCTCTTCCAACTCGAGCTTTTGCTTTACGAGAACCTGGATCTGGTGACAGTGTATTCAAATTCATTTATGCACACTCCTCAACTTGCACGAGGTAATATACAGCATTGATAAGACCTCTAATACAAGGATTATCCTGCTGAATTACGCTGCTGTTTAATTTGCCCAAGCCAAGTTGCTTAACAATCTCGATATGCTTTGGCTTACGGCCAATAGTGCTTTTAACTAAAGTAATTTTAATTTGTTTGCTCATTATTAACCTGCCATCACTTCTTCAACTGACTTACCGCGTTTTGCAGCGACATAATCAGGTGTGCCAATATGGGTAAGGGCATTAATAGTGGCTCGCACAATGTTGCTTGGATTAGTAGAACCAATACTCTTAGCCAGAATATTTTGTACACCCAAAACCTCAAGTACAGCACGCATTGCACCACCAGCTATAATTCCGGTACCTTCGCTAGCAGGTTTCATGAAGACCTTAGACGCACCATAATTCCAGGTAATCTCATGATGAATGGTGTTACCTGACAATGGAATGTAGGTCATGTTCTTTCTAGCTTGATCCATCGCTTTTTGAATAGCAATTGGAACTTCTCTGGCTTTACCACGTCCAAAGCCTACCTTTCCTTTGCCATCACCCACTACCACTAATACGGCAAAGCCAAATACACGACCACCCTTTACTACTTTGGCGGTACGAGTTACAGATACCAACTTTTCTTGATACCCGTCACTTTTTTGGATTTCATCAAATGACATAACCGTTCCTTAAAAATTCAGTCCAGCTTCACGCGCGCCATCAGCCAGAGCTTTGACTCTGCCATGGTATCTATAGCCAGCACGGTCGAAGGAAACTTCAATAATCTTACTTGCTTTAGCTCTTTCACCAAGTAGTTTTCCGACTTGATGAGCTTGTTCAACTTTAGTGCCTGAGAGAGAGGATTTTAACTCTTTGTCCAATGTTGATGAGCAAACAACAACCTTATCACCATTTGCATCACGAACGACAATTTGGCAATAAATATGTGAGCTGCTTCTATGAACCACCAATCTTGGCTTTTCAGGATTCCGCCGTTGAATGGCTTTTGCCTTTAGACCACGTCTTATACGGGCATTCTCTTTATTCTTCATCTCTTACACCTTATTTCTTCTTGGCTTCTTTACGAACAATAACTTCGCCAGCATACTTAACGCCCTTACCCTTATAAGGCTCAGGAGGTCTGAAACCGCGGATTTCAGAAGCAACTTGTCCTAACAATTGCTTATCAATACCACGAATTACAATGGTTGTATTATTTGGTGTTTCAACAGTAACGCCTTGCGGTAAATGATACTCTACCGGATGCGAAAAACCCAAAGACAAGGTTATTGATTTACCACTGGCTTGGGCACGATAACCCACACCTACTAATTCCAGGGTCACATCGAAGCCGGTAGTGACACCTTTCACCATATTATTAACTAAAGCTCGTGTTGTTCCAGCATGAGCCCAAGCATTGGGATCATTGGAAGCCGGCTTAAATTCAATTGTGCTATCGCTTTTACTCACATTAACCAGCTTATTATAGTGCTGAACAAGTGACCCTTTTGGTCCTTTAACGGTTAGGTTATCTTTCCCTATTGTAAGTTCAACATTTGCAGGCAAATGAATTGGGGCTTTTGCTACTCTAGACATATCATTCCTCGCAAGTATTAGGCCACTTCACAAATAATTTCACCGCCAACACCCTGTTTTTTAGCTGCAATATGAGTCATTACTCCCTTGGAAGTAGAAAGAATTGCAACACCAAAACCTGGTACTGAAGATAAATCTTTAGATGATTTATACACTCTTAAACCTGGGCGACTAATACGCAGAATACGCTCAATGACTGGCTTGCCGTGATAGTATTTCAATTGCAATGTGATAGATTTAAGATTGTTCTCAAGAGGTTCTATCGTATAATCTAAAATATAACCTTCTTCTTTTAACACCCTAGCTATTTCTTCTTTCAACTTAGATGAATTCAGGGTAACGCTCTGATGTTTAGCTTGCTGACCATTACGAATTCTAGTCAACATGTCAGCAACAGGATCATGCATACTCACAGTTGTTCTCCATAGAATAAAATTTACCAGCTGGATTTGCGGCCGCCAGTGACATTACCAGTCATTAACTGTTGTCTTAAGCAAATCCTACATAGTTTAAATTTGCGATATACCGCATGAGGGCGACCACATTGCTGGCAACGCGTTGTAAGTCTTACAGGATTTGAATTAATTGGAAGCTTGGCCAACTGAGCTTGTGCTGCCATAATTTCATCAAAATCCGTAGACGATTTAATTAGAATTTTTAACTCTCTTCTTCGCTGAGCATGCTTAGCGACGAGCTTAGCTTTCTTTGCTTCTTTTGCGCGTGTTGATGTCTTAGCCACAATATTTACCCTTATTAGTGTTTTTCCCTGTCCTTCAAAGGCAGGTTGAAGGCTTCTAACAAGGCCTTCGCTTCTTCATTAGTTTTGGCACTTGTAGTGATACAAATGTCCAAACCACGGATTCCGTCAGTTTTATCAAAATCGATCTCAGGGAAGACGATTTGTTCATGGATACCCATGCTGTAATTACCAGTTCCATCAAAGGATTTTGGATTAAGACCACGGAAGTCTCGGACTCGAGGCAAAGTAATGCTAATCAGGCGATCTAGAAATTCATACATTCTTTCGCGTCTTAAAGTTACCTTGCAGCCAATCGGCCACCCTTCACGAATTTTAAATCCAGCAATGGATTTCTTTGCTTTCGTAACTACGGGCTTTTGTCCGGCGATAAGAGTCATGTCCTCTACGGCATGATTCATAATTTTTTTATCACCTACAGCTTCGCCAACACCCATATTTAGTGTAATTTTCAGAATTTTTGGTACTTCCATCACACTTTTATAGCCAAATTTCTTAATCATCATTGGCACGATGTCACTTTTGTAAAAATCTTTCAGTCTAGCCATTTCCGTCACCTAATTAGACAATGTCAATGATTTCATTATTCGATTTGAAATATCTGACTTTGTATTTCTTGCCGTCTTTCTCAATAAATTTAAATCCAATTTTATCTGCTTTTTTGGATATTGGATTGTACAAAGCCACATTGGAAACATCGATTGGGGCTTCGCGAGTGACAATGCCACCTTGCTGATTAATTTGAGGATTTGGCCTTAGATGTTTTTTAATAAGGTTACCACCCTCAACAACGACGGTATTGTCGAGGACTTTTAGTACCTTACCAATGTGATTCTTACTTTTGCCTGTGGTAATGACCACAGTATCACCTGTTCTAATACGCTTCATAACTAATCCTTCTCACAATACTTCAGCAGCCAGAGAGATAATTTTCATGAATCGTTCTCTCAGTTCGCGAGTCACTGGCCCAAAGATACGAGTACCAATAGGCTCATTTTGGTTGTTCAAAAGCACAGCTGCATTACCATCAAAGCGAATCAGTGAGCCATCATCACGACGCACACCTTGGCTTGTTCTTACAACTACGGCTCGCATTACGGCGCCTTTTTTTACTTTACTACGTGGTATTGCATCTTTAATGCTTACTTTAATCACGTCACCAACACGGGCATAGCGCCTATGTGATCCGCCAAGCACCTTGATACACATCACTTTACGTGCTCCGCTATTATCGGCTACGTCGAGCACTGTCTGCATTTGTATCATTATATTCTCCAGCTCTAAATTCGACCAGAAAAAGGCTGCTGATTATATCAGGCCTCTAAGTATTTTAAAAGTAATCAAAAGAATTCTTAGGAAATTACTTCAACTAATACCCAACTTTTCATTTTGGAGAGTGGTCGAGATTCGCGAATTCTTACAATATTTCCAATTTTTCCAACTTGGTTTTCATCATGAGCATGCAATTTGGTTCTGCGCTTCATAATTTTGCCATACTTTGGATGCTTTACAGTACGCTCGATCATGACAACAATGGTTTTTTGCATTTTGTCACTGACGACTTTACCGACTAATGTTCTGGCATTTGTTTCAATATTAGACATGACGCTTTCCTACCTTCTCAGTCAAAATTGTTTTCAGTCTTGCAATACCTTTTCTGACCTGGGTGATAAGATGAGTCTTATCTAAAGAGCCATTAGCTTTTTTCATCCGTAAATTAAATTGCTCTTTTCGCAGTGTGAGCAGTTCGGCTTGCAATTCATCAGGGGTTAATTCTCTTAACTCTTTAATGTTTTTCATTACATCACCTCACGCTCTGCAAAAATTACTTTGAAAGGTAATTTCGCTTTGGCTAAATTAAATGCTTCCATAGCCAACTCTTTACTGACACCTTCCATTTCAAACAAGACCTTTCCTGGTTGAATTTGGGCTACCCAATATTCAACACTACCTTTACCCTTACCTTGGCGAACTTCAAGAGGCTTTTGAGTGATTGGTTTATCAGGGAATACACGTATCCAAATTTTACCACCACGTTTGATGTGACGAGTCATTGCTCTACGGGCAGCTTCAATTTGTCGTGCAGTCAAACGACCTCTTTCCAGTGCCTTTAAACCAAATTCACCAAAGCTAATTTTTGAACCTCTTTGAGCCAAACCACGGTTTCGGCCCTTCATCTGCTTACGAAATTTCGTACGTTTTGGCTGTAACATAACTTAATTCCTCACTTACTTAGCGTTATCAGCTTTGCGATTCTTCTGAGGAAGAACTTCGCCTTTGAAGATCCACACTTTAACGCCAATAATTCCATAGGTGGTTTTTGCTTCAGCAGTACCATAGTCAACATCGGCACGGAAAGTATGTAGAGGAACTCGTCCTTCGCGATACCATTCACTACGAGCAATCTCGGCACCGCCCAATCGGCCACTAACACAGATTTTAATGCCTTTTGCACCAGCCTTCATTGCAGAAGTAACCGCACGCTTCATAGCCCGTCTGAACATAACGCGTTGCTCAAGCTGTTGAGCAATGCCTTCAGCGACTAAAGTTGAATCCAACTCTGGCTTACGCACTTCTTCAATGTTCAGATGAACAGGAACACCTAGCTTTGAAGCAATTTCATTTCTCAATGCTTCAATACCGCCACCTTTTTTACCGATAATTACACCTGGGCGTGCAGTTTGAATGGTAACTACCGCATTACTGGCAGGACGCTCAATGCGAATTTTGCTGACAGCAGCTGCCATTAACTTTTTCTTCAGGTATTTACGAAGATCGATATCTTGATTTAAAAGTTGGGCGTAATTCTTACTGGCGTACCATTTGGAATTCCAATCTTGAACGATACCTAATCTTATACCTATTGGGTTTACTTTCTGTCCCATCGCTATTCCTCGTCAGATACTTTGATTGTGATGTGGCAGTTGCGCTTACAAATGCGATTAGCTCGGCCTTTTGCACGAGGGCTAATACGCTTTAAAGTAGCAGCCTCATCAACGCAAACCATACCAACTTTCAACTCGTCGATATCTGCAGCATTATTATTCTCTGCACTGGCAATAGCAGATTCTAATAATTTAAGCATGAGCTGAGCACCTTTCTTGGGTGTGAACTTCAGGATATCAATAGCATCTGAAACGTCTTTTTTGCGAATCATGTCAGCGATCAACCTGCCTTTCTGCGCAGAAAGTGGTGCATTTTTTAGTTTTGCTGTTACTTGCATCTTTTGCCTCTTACTTACCTTTGGCTTTTCTGTCACCAGAATGGCCTTTGAATGTACGAGTCATGGCAAACTCACCTAATTTATGGCCAACCATATTATCAGTAATATAAACTGGTACATGATCTTTGCCATTGTGAACTGCGATTGTGAGATCAATCATCTCTGGTACAATCGTAGAGCGTCTAGACCAAGTTTTGATTGGTTTTTTGGACTTGGATTCAATCGCCGCTTCAACTTTTTTTAGTAAGTGGTGATCGACAAAAGGACCTTTTCTTATAGAACGTGCCACCTTGATATCCTCTTAGCTAATTATTTCTTCTTACGTCGTCTGACGATAAAACGATCAGTACGCTTGTTACTTCGCGTCTTATACCCTTTTGTGGGAATACCCCATGGCGTTACCGGATGGCGACCACCAGAAGTTCTACCTTCACCTCCACCGTGTGGGTGATCTACTGGGTTCATAGCAACACCACGAACTGTGGGTCGAATTCCTCGCCAGCGCTTAGCACCTGCTTTACCAAGAGCACGCAAGCTATGTTCGCTATTGCTTACTTCGCCAATTACCGCTCTGCAAGAACTTAAGACCTTACGCATTTCACCTGAGCGCAATTTTAAAGTTGCATAAGAACCTTCTTTAGCAACAATTTGACCACTGCAACCTGCGCTTCTAAGCATTTGAGCACCACGACCCGGCTTGAGCTCAACACAGTGAATTGTAGTACCTACTGGAATATTTCTTAACGGCAAGCAATTTCCAGTGCTAATGGGAGAATCTTCACCACTAACAATGCGGTCACCTGCTTCTAGTCCGGAAGGTGCGATAATGTAGCGTCGTTCACCATCTTTGTAAACTACTAATGCAATTAAAGCTGAACGGTTTGGATCATATTCAAGTCTTTCAACTCGCGCCTCAATACCATCCTTATCTCGTTTAAAATCGATTAAACGGTATTTAGAGCGAACACCTCCACCAATGTGGCGTACGGTGATGCGGCCTTGGTTATTACGTCCACCCGTTTTATTTAATTTTTCAACCAGGCCAGCATAAGGCTGTCCTTTATGAATATTGTGATGGACAACTCGAATTTCACCACGTTTTCCTGGTGATGTAGGTTTAGATTTTAATAATGCCATCTTAATCCGCCTTATTCAGTCACGGTAAAGTCAATGTCATAATTTTCTTGCAAAGAGACAAACGCTTTTTTCCAGTCGCTTCTTTTACCGGCTATTTGCTTAAAGCGTTTTCTTTTACCTTTCACATTCATTACTGACACAGATTTTACTTTGACATTAAAAAGCTGCTCTACAGCTTGTTTAATTTCTTGCTTAGTAGCAGTCTTTAGTACTTTAAAAGTAAATTGTTTGTACTTATCTGCCATTACAGTCGCTTTTTCAGAGGTATGCGGTGCACGCAGAACTGTTAAAATATATTCAGCATTCATTGTAACTGCTCCTCTAAAATCTTAATGGCACTTTCAGTCATTAACACTTTCTCAAAACGCAACAGACTTACTGGATCTAATGCTGCTACGTCACAAATATCAAACTCGATAAGGTTACGAGAAGCGAGGTATTCATACTCGCCAACTTCATGCATTACGATTAAGGCATTTTGTAACTCGAGTTCACCCATCTTTTTGAGAAAATCCTTTGTGCGATGAGATTCGCAATGAAAATCACTCACTACAACAAGACTTCCCGTACGATGAAGCTCGGAAATTATACTACGCAATGCGCGTTTGTACATTTTTTTATTAATTTTTTGGCTGTAATCTCTTTTTTTAGAGGCAAAGGTAACCCCACCAGAGCGCCAAAGTGGGCTACGAATGGTTCCAGCGCGAGCCCGACCGGTTCCTTTCTGACGCCAAGGCTTTTTCCCACCGCCACGAACTTCAGAACGAGTCTTTTGTGCACTATTGCCACTGCGAGCGTTATTCATGAAGGTTACTACCGCTTGGTGAATAAGACCTTCATTATAACGATAGCCAAATATCTCTTCGTTAACGTCTAATTTGGCATTTGTGTCTTTAGTTTGAATTTCCATCATTTGCCACCTTTCTTCTTAACAGCGGGCCGAACTTCGACTCTT
Organism: Legionella jordanis; assembly: GCF_900637635.1. Lineage (NCBI taxonomy): Bacteria > Pseudomonadati > Pseudomonadota > Gammaproteobacteria > Legionellales > Legionellaceae > Legionella > Legionella jordanis. The sequence continues at coordinate 288,584 of NZ_LR134383.1, read as the reverse complement.
GCACCAGGGCAGCCAGGAATAGCGCCTTTAATCAATAATAAATTTCGTTCTGAATCTACACGAACCAACTCTAAAGTTTGAGTAGTGCAGCGTACATTACCCAAGTGGCCGGCCATTTTTTTACCTTTAAAAACACGGCCAGGTGTTTGGTTCTGCCCGATAGAACCAGGAACACGGTGAGAACGTGAGTTACCGTGAGTGGCATCTTGCATACCAAAGTTATGGCGTTTAACTGTACCAGCAAAGCCCTTACCTTTGGATTTAGCAGCTACGTCAACAAACTGACCATCACTAAAAACATCTTGGACAGAGATGGTTTGACCCGCTGTAAATTCATCGATTGCGTCTACACGGAATTCACAAATCATATCACCGGCATCAATCTCAGCCTTAGCAAAGTGACCTGCTAAAGGTTTGGATACATTGCTGGCTTTTTTCATCCCACCAGTTAACTGAATTGCTGTGTAACCATCGTTTTCCATGGTCTTAATTTGTGACACGCGGTTAGGAAGAATCTCTACAACAGAGACTGGTATTGAAATACCAGCATCTGTAAACACACGTGTCATACCGATTTTACGGCCTAATAACCCAATCGTCATTCTAACACCTCGTTAATAACCTTTGCCCTGATGGCTTATTCATCATCCAGGCTAATCTGCACGTCGACCCCAGCAGCCAGATCAAGTTTCATTAGCGCATCCACAGTTTTCTCAGTTGGGTGCACAATAACAACCAAACGCTTGTGAGTTCGAATTTCATATTGATCACGCGCATCTTTATTGACGTGTGGCGAAATCAACACCGTAAATTTTTCTTTCTTAATGGGCAAAGGTATAGGTCCACGCAATTGTGCGCCTGTACGTTTTGCGGTTTCAACAATCTCACGAATTGAAGAATCAATTAGCCGATGGTCGAACGATTTAAGACGTATTTTAATATTTTGATTGTTGCTCATTATTATCACTCAATGATTTTTGCGACTACACCGGCACCAACTGTGCGGCCACCTTCACGAATCGCGAAACGTAAACCTTCGTCCATAGCAATGGGTGAATGCAAGCTGACAGTCATTTGGACGTTGTCTCCTGGCATTACCATCTCTACTCCACTTGGCAATTCGCATGACCCGGTCACGTCAGTCGTTCTGAAATAAAATTGGGGACGGTAACCATTGAAAAATGGTGTATGTCGACCACCTTCATCTTTTGACAATACGTATACTTCAGCCTCAAATTTCGTGTGCGGCTTAATTGTACCTGGTTTTGCCAATACTTGACCACGCTCCACTTCATCACGCTTCGTTCCACGTAATAAAACACCTACGTTGTCTCCAGCTCGACCTTCGTCCAGAAGTTTTCTAAACATCTCGACGCCTGTGCAAGTTGTCTTTTGTGTATCTCGTATCCCTACAATCTCAACTTCCTCACCAACTTTGACGATTCCGCTCTCAACCCGTCCTGTTACTACCGTTCCACGTCCTGAAATCGAAAATACGTCTTCAATTGGCAATAAAAATGGCTTGTCAATGTTTCTTACTGGCTCAGGAATGTATGAGTCCATGGTCTCAACCAGCTTCTCAATAGCCGGAACACCAATCTCACTCGTATCTCCTTCCAATGCCTTCAACGCAGAACCAACAACAATTGGAATATCATCACCAGGAAATTCATAGCTGCTCAGCAAATCCCGAACTTCCATCTCTACCAATTCCAACAACTCCGGATCATCTACCATGTCCGCTTTGTTCATGAATACAACAATGTAAGGTACACCTACCTGGCGTGACAAAAGAATGTGTTCTCTCGTCTGTGGCATGGGGCCATCTGCTGCTGATACCACCAATATTGCTCCATCCATCTGCGCAGCACCTGTAATCATGTTCTTTACATAGTCCGCGTGGCCTGGGCAATCCACATGAGCGTAGTGACGATTGGCTGATTCGTACTCAACGTGCGCTGTCGATATCGTAATCCCGCGCTCACGCTCTTCCGGTGCAGCATCAATTTGATCGTATGCTTTTGCTGTTCCGCCAAACTTCTTTGCCATAATCGTTGTAATAGCCGCTGTCAGCGTGGTCTTACCATGGTCTACGTGACCAATCGTTCCCACGTTTACGTGTGGCTTCTTACGCTCAAATTTTTCCTTCGCCATTTCAAATACCTCGTTAACTTTTATTGTTTCTTAATGATTGCTTCAGCAATGTTTGTTGGTGCTTCTGCATATCGCGAAAATTCCATAGAGTATGTTGCACGACCTTGAGTTGCAGAACGAAGATCCGTAGCGTAACCAAACATTTCAGCAAGAGGAACTTCCGCTCGTACGATTTTACCAGCGGGAGAATCTTCCATGCCTTGAACCATACCTCTTCTACGATTGAGGTCACCCATTACATCACCCATGTAATCTTCAGGGGTAACTACTTCAACTTGCATTATCGGCTCAAGTAAAACAGGCTTCGCTTTCAACGCACCTTGCTTAAAGCACTGTGAACCAGCAATCTTAAATGCCATTTCGCTTGAGTCAACTTCGTGGAAAGACCCATCAAACAGGGTAACTTTAACATCCACTACAGGATAACCAGCGATTACGCCATTTTGGAGTTGCTCTTGTACACCTTTATCAACCGCAGGAATGTATTCCTTAGGAATAACACCACCAACGATAGCATTTACGAACTCATAACCAGCACCTGGTTCCTGAGGTTCAATTTTTAGCCATACGTGACCATATTGACCACGACCACCAGATTGACGAACAAATTTACCTTCTTGTTCAACGGCACTTTTAATGGTTTCACGATAGGCAACTTGTGGTTTACCAACGTTCGCTTCCACATTAAATTCACGCTTCATGCGATCAACAATAATTTCAAGGTGCAGTTCCCCCATACCTTGAATAATTGTTTGTCCAGACTCTTCATCAGTATGAACGCGAAATGAAGGGTCTTCCTGTGCTAGCTTTCCTAAAGCTATCGACATTTTTTCCTGGTCAGCTTTAGTTTTGGGCTCAACAGCAACGGCAATAACCGGATCGGGAAAATCCATGCGCTCAAGAGTGACTACATGATTCACATCACAAAGAGTATCGCCGGTGGTCACTGTTTTAAGTCCCACAGCTGCAGCTATGTCACCTGCTTTTACTTCTTTAATTTCTTCACGAGAATTAGCATGCATTTGCAACAGGCGGCCAATTCTCTCTTTTTTGCCTTTAACAGGGTTGTACACGGTGTCACCACTTTTCAGCACACCAGAATACACTCTGAAATAGGTTAATGTCCCAACAAAGGGGTCCGTTGCAATCTTGAAAGCCAAAGCAGCAAAGGGTTCATCATAAGATGTTTTACGATGAATTTCATTACCATCTTCATCCACACCACGGACATCTGGAATATCTACAGGAGAAGGTAAATATTCAATTACCCCATCAAGAACAGCCTGTACGCCTTTATTTTTAAAGGCTGAACCACAGAATACAGGAACAATTTCATTATTAATGGTTCTTTGACGCAGTGCTGTTTTAATTTCCTCTTCGGTAAGTTCCTCACCTTCGAGGTATTTTTCCATTAGCACTTCAGTAGCTTCAGCAGCGGCTTCAATGATTTTGGCACGATATTCTTTGCATTGAGCAAGCAATTCCGAAGGAATGTCTTTGTACTCAAAACTCATTCCCTTGGATTCTTCGTCCCAGTGAATGGCTTTCATTTTAATTAAATCGATCACTCCAAGAAAGGAATCTTCTGCACCAATGGGTAATTGCACAACAACCGGATTGGAGCCTAAGCGTTGCTTAATTTGCTCAACAACTCTTAAGAAGTTTGCACCCATTCTATCCATCTTGTTAACAAATACGATGCGTGGGACACCATATTTATCAGACTGACGCCATACTGTTTCTGATTGAGGCTCTACGCCAGAAACAGAATCAAATACCACAATAGCCCCGTCGAGAACACGCAATGACCGCTCCACTTCGATCATAAAATCAACGTGACCAGGGGTATCAATGATATTAATACGATGGCGCTGGTAGTTCTTATCCATACCTGACCAGTAGCAGGTTGTTGCTGCTGAAGTAATGGTAATGCCGCGCTCCTGCTCCTGAACCATCCAGTCCATAGTTGCAGCACCGTCATGCACTTCACCCATCTTGTGCGACATGCCTGTATAAAACAGAACGCGCTCAGTAGTGGTGGTCTTTCCAGCATCAACGTGAGCGGCAATACCAATGTTTCTGTATAGTTCTAATGGAGTAGACACGACTTACCTCACTTTAATTCCATCTAAAATGTGCAAATGCCTGGTTCGCTTTTGCCATTTTATGAGTATCTTCACGCTTCTTAACAGCAGAACCTTTATTCTCATAAGCGTCCATCAATTCTCCGGCCAGACGCAACATCATGCCTTTCTCTCCGCGAGAGCGGGCAGCTTGAACAATCCAACGCATTCCCAATGCAATGCTTCTGTCGGTACGAACTTCAACAGGGACTTGATAGGTTGCTCCGCCTACACGACGTGAGCGTACTTCAACACTGGGTCTTACATTATCAAGAGCTTGCTCAAAATAACGAAGAACAGTTTCACTGCTTCTGCCAGTGCTGCCTTCTTCACCTTCTTCATCAGCTTTACGACTCTTTTTCACGCGCTCATTCATCAGTTCCAAAGCACCGTAAATAACTTTTTCGGCGATAGACTTCTTACCACTGATCATGAGCACATTAATAAACTTGGCAAGCAATTCACTATGATGCTTTGGATCGGGCAAAATCTCGCGTTTGGGGACTTCTCTTCTTCTTGGCATATCTAGTTCCTACAATCAGATTATTTCTTATCTTTTGGTTTCTTTGTACCGTACTTAGAACGACCTTGTTTACGATCGTTAACTCCGGAGGTATCCAAGCTACCGCGAACGGTGTGATAACGCACCCCAGGCAAGTCTTTTACCCGGCCGCCACGAATCAGCACTACAGAGTGCTCCTGCAAATTATGTCCTTCACCGCCGATATAAGATGTAACCTCGAAACCATTAGTCAAACGAACACGAGCAACCTTACGCATAGCTGAGTTAGGCTTTTTAGGTGTAGTGGTATATACACGGGTGCAAACACCACGGCGTTGTGGGCATGATTCCAATGCGGGGACGTTACTTTTCTTTTTAGCATCCACACGAGGCTTTCTTACTAACTGGTTAATAGTAGCCATTTATTCTTAACTCCGAACTTTCACTTGTCTATATTTCGAATGCATAAGGAGGCCGGATTCTATATAGGTACGGCGGGTTTGTCAAGTTTAGACCCGCCGTAAACATAGATCTCATTAATGATCGTGGTGATCTGCATTAAGCGCTTCACTTAATGCATGCTCCACATCACTAGCAGTCACCGTATGCGTGCTATGCTCAGTACTTGCAGCTCTAGCGCGTTTTGCCTTACGACCTTGATGGTAAGCGTAGCCTGTTCCAGCTGGAATTAAGCGTCCCACCATCACGTTTTCTTTTAACCCACGTAAATCATCGACTTTTCCACTTACAGCCGCCTCCGTCAGAACACGAGTAGTTTCCTGGAATGAAGCAGCAGAAATGAAGGATTCCGTCGCCAATGATGCCTTGGTGATACCAAGAAGTATGGGCGTACCTTGAGCAACTTGTTTGCCTTCAGCGCTAAGCTTATCATTTTCTTGCAACATTACGCTTTCTTCAATTTGCTCACCAACCAAGAATTTGGAATCGCCAGCTGAGGTAATGATACGCTTACGCAACATTTGTCTCACTATGACTTCAATGTGCTTATCGTTGATTTTAACCCCTTGTAAACGATAAACGTCTTGAACTTCATTTACAATGTAATTGGCCAAGGCTCCAACACCCAGCAAGCGTAGAATGTCATGCGGATTCAATGGACCATCAGCAATTACTTCCCCACGTTCAACATGCTCACCCTCAAATACAGAGATATGACGCCATTTTGGTATCAGTTCCTCATGAGATTCATACTCGGATGCAGTGATAATCAACCGTCTCTTACCTTTAGTCTCTTTACCGAAGTTGACTAAACCAGAGATCTCGGCCATAACGGCTGCATCTTTGGGTTTTCTTGCTTCAAACAGGTCAGCTACCCGAGGTAGACCCCCGGTAATATCACGTGTTTTAGAACGTTCTTGAGGAATACGTGCAATAACATCCCCAACACCTACCGCACTGCCATCTTCAAAATTAATAATGGCATCAACCGGCAAATAATACTGTGCAGGGACATTTGTACCGGCAAGATAAATATCATCACCGTCATCGGAAACCAATTTCACCATCGGACGCAAATCACGACCGGCAGAAGTGCGTTGCTTAGCATCGGTAACTACGATGTTGCTCAAACCTGTTAATTCATCCGTTTGGCGGTTCATCGTCATGCCTTCAATCAAATCGACGAATTTCAACCTACCACTTACTTCAGAAATAACTGGGTGAGTATGCGGATCCCAGGTGGCAATTATTTGGCCTGCTTCGGCGGACGTATTGTCATGTACAGATAAGACGGCTCCATATGGCAGCTTATAGCGTTCACGCTCACGGCCAAAATCATCAACGACAGACACTTCTCCTGAACGAGATACGGCCACTAAGTTGCCGCCCTCTTGCGACACAGTCTTGATGTTATGCAGACGAATAATACCTTTATTCTTAATCTGAATGTTATTTGCTGCAGTTGCTCTAGATGCTGCACCTCCGATATGGAAGGTACGCATGGTTAGCTGAGTTCCTGGTTCCCCGATGGATTGCGCTGCGATAATACCGACGGCTTCACCCGTATTCACCAAATGCCCGCGGGCCAGATCACGACCATAGCATTTGGCACAAAGTCCAAATCGGGTTTCACAGGTAATTGGAGAACGGACATGGACTTGGTCCACACCAAATCTCTCAAGTTTTTCCACCCAATCTTCATCGAGTAAAGTACCTGCTGTAACAATTGGTTCTTGTTGATTTGGAATGTATACATCCGTTGCCACAACTCGTCCCAGTACCCGTTCGTGTAACGGTTCAACGATGTCACCGCCCTCAATGAGAGGTTGCATCAGGATACCATGTTCTGTGCCGCAATCGTCTTCGGTAATGACAACGTCTTGGGCAACATCCACCAAGCGGCGGGTCAAGTAACCTGAGTTTGCCGTTTTTAACGCGGTATCAGCAAGACCTTTACGAGCACCGTGAGTGGAAATGAAGTATTGGAATACATTCAATCCTTCTCTAAAGTTCGCAGTAATTGGTGTTTCAATAATTGAGCCGTCTGGGGCTGCCATCAATCCACGCATTCCAGCAAGCTGTCTAATCTGCGCTGCAGAGCCCCGCGCTCCTGAGTCTGCCATCATAAAGATAGGGTTAAATGACTCTTGTCTTACTGTTTTACCATCGCGGGTAGCCACTTCTTCCGTAGCAATTTTGGCCATCATTGATTTAGCAACCATTTCATTGGTACGTGACCAAATATCGATGACTTTATTGTAGCGCTCGCCATTGGTTACCAAACCTGAACGATATTGAGCTTCAATCTCACGAACCTCATTGTCAGCTTGCTCAATAATGGCGGCTTTATCATCAGGAATTTCCATATCTTCAATCCCAATGGAAGCACCGGCGCGCGTAGCAAATTTAAAGCCGGTGTACATCAATTGGTCTGCAAAAATAACCGTTTCCTTCAAGCCAAATTTTCGATAGCAAGTGTCAACCACTTTAGAAATGGCTTTTTTCGTCATTGGCCTGTTAATTAAGGTGAATGACATGCCCTTAGGTAAAATGTCTGAAAGAATCGCGCGACCGACGGTGGTATCAACCAAGTGATAGCCTTCAGCATCTTCACGCGGCATCCGTATTTTTACCTTGGCATGAATATCAACATAGCCCGCTTCATAGAAATTTTGCGCCTCTTGAGGGCTGGCAAATATTTTGCCCTCACCTGGAGCATTGATTCTTTCGCGAGTGAGATAATAAAGTCCTAAAACAACGTCCTGACTGGGAACAATAATCGGCTCACCGCTTGCAGGAGAAAGAATATTGTTCGTTGACATCATCAATGAACGCGCTTCCAGCTGGGCCTCAAGGGTAAGGGGTACGTGTACTGCCATTTGGTCACCATCGAAGTCAGCGTTATATGCTGTACAAACCAATGGATGAAGTTGTATGGCTTTACCTTCAATCAAGACGGGTTCGAATGCTTGAATACCCAGTCTGTGCAATGTTGGGGCTCGGTTTAATAAGATTGGATGTTCACGAATGACATCATCCAAAATATCCCAAACGACTGGGTCTTCGCGCTCCACCATTTTCTTGGCAGCTTTAATGGTCGTTGCCAAGCCTCTAAATTCCAGCTTGCTAAAGATAAACGGTTTAAACAGCTCAAGAGCCATTTTCTTCGGCAATCCGCATTGATGCAATCTTAAAGTTGGACCAACTACGATTACTGAACGCCCTGAATAATCCACGCGTTTACCAAGAAGATTTTGACGGAACCGACCCTGCTTACCTTTAATCATGTCAGCCAGAGATTTCAATGGACGCTTGTTGGTTCCTGTAATCGCACGACCACGGCGGCCGTTATCCAGCAATGCGTCTACTGACTCTTGCAGCATGCGTTTTTCATTACGCACGATAATATCAGGCGCATTTAGATCAAGCAGTCTTTTGAGGCGATTATTTCGGTTAATGACACGGCGGTACAAATCATTCAAATCCGATGTTGCGAAACGTCCGCCATCCAAAGGTACCAATGGACGTAAGTCAGGCGGTAGGACGGGCAAGACATCCATAATCATCCACTCTGGCTTATTGCCAGACTCTTGAAACGCTTCAAGCAATTTCAATCGTTTAGTGATTTTCTTGATCTTGGTCTCTGAATTAGTCGTTGGAAGTTCCTCGCGTAATGTGCGGATTTCTTCTTCCAAGTCAATTTGCCGAAGCAGATCGCGAATGGCTTCTGCACCCATGCGGGCATCAAATTCATCACCATACTGCTCCATGGCGTCAAGATAAGCTTCGTCATTTAACAATTGGCCGCGTTCGAGTTCAGTCATTCCAGGATCGACGACTACAAATGCTTCAAAATATAAAACGCGTTCAATGTCACGCAGCGTCATATCAAGCAGCAAACCAATACGAGAAGGCAATGACTTAAGGAACCATATATGAGCAACCGGGCTGGCTAACTCAATATGGCCCATACGCTCACGACGTACTTTTGCCAGCGCCAGTTCAACACCGCACTTCTCACATATGACACCACGATGCTTAAGACGCTTATATTTACCGCATAAACATTCGTAGTCTTTGATGGGACCAAATGTTTTAGCGCAGAACAATCCATCACGCTCGGGTTTAAATGTACGATAATTAATCGTCTCAGGCTTCTTAACCTCGCCATAGGACCATGAGCGAATTAAATCAGGTGAAGCAAGAGCAATTTTAATAGCATCAAACTCTTCACTTTGGCCTTGCTGTTTGAGAATACCAAGCAAATCACTCATCACCGGTGGTTTTTTCATTGGTTCTAGATTAGCCAAGTCTATGTCTCCAAAAATTAGTTGTCAGAAATTATCGTTGAACGAATTAGTCATGTTCGAGTTCAATATCGATGCCCAAAGCCCTAATTTCCTTCAATAACACATTGAAAGATTCAGGCATACCAGGATCCATACGATGGTCGCCATCAACTATATTTTTATAGATTTTTGTGCGTCCCCCGACATCATCTGATTTAACTGTTAACATCTCTTGTAATGTATAAGCAGCACCATAAGCTTCCAGGGCCCAAACTTCCATCTCCCCGAATCGCTGTCCACCGAACTGTGCCTTACCGCCTAGAGGTTGTTGGGTTACCAGGCTGTAAGAACCCGTTGAACGAGCATGCATCTTATCATCTACTAAATGATTGAGCTTAAGCATATACATATAGCCGACAGTCACAGGATTATCAAATGGCTTACCTGTCCTGCCATCAAAGAGAATTGTTTTACCATCTGGTCGCAATCCAGCCAATTCCAGCATGGCTTTAATTTCTTGTTCGTTGGCACCGTCGAAGACTGGTGTGGCCATTGGCACGCCATCTTTTAAGTTATCAGCCAGAACTTTAATTTCATCGTCAGATAAGGCTTCGAGATGAATTCGCTTTTGCTCATCATGATTGTAAATCTTATCAAGATAGGCTCGCATTTCGGCAATTGAGCGTTGATTTTCAATCATATCAGCGATTCTTTGTCCAAGTCCTTTTGCGGCCAAGCCCAGATGAGTCTCTAATACCTGTCCAATATTCATACGTGAAGGCACACCCAGCGGGTTGAGAACGATATCTACTGCAGTACCGTCTTCCATATAAGGCATATCTTCAACAGGAACAACAATGGAAATAACCCCTTTGTTACCGTGACGTCCTGCCATTTTATCTCCTGGCTGGATACGTCTCTTGACAGCGAGATACACTTTAACAATTTTCAACACGCCGGGAGCCAGATCATCGCCTTGGACAATCTTTTTACGGCTGTCGTTAAATCGTTTTTCCATTTCTTTGCCGAGCAGATCCATTTGCTTGGAAAGCTGTTCCAATTGCTGGCTAATAGCATCATCATCGACGCGGATATCAAACCACTTAGTACGATCAATTGTATTGAGATAATCCGAAGTGATTTTTGCACCGGGTTTAATGCCACCTGGTCCACCAGTCACGGTTTTGTCCAGCAATAAATTGCTAACACGATGGAAAATATCTTCTTCACGGATTCGACGCTCGTCAATTAAGTCTTTACGAACTCGAGCCAAATGCTCTTCTTCAATGCTCTTGGCACGCTCATCCTTCTCAAGACCATCACGAGTGAAAATTTGAACATCAATCACAGTCCCATTCATGCCTGAGGGAACACGAAGTGATGAGTCCTTCACATCAGAAGCTTTTTCACCGAAGATGGCTCGGAGTAATTTTTCTTCTGGAGTAAGTTGCGTTTCTCCTTTAGGAGTAACCTTACCGACTAAAATATCTCCAGCGCTTACCTCAGCACCAATGTACACCACTCCAGACTCATCCAAATTCGCCAGGGCGGATTCACCCACATTAGGAATGTCCGCAGTAATTTCTTCAGTTCCCAGCTTGGTGTCTCGGGCTATACAAGTGAGCTCTTCAATATGAATGGTTGTGAATCTGTCCTCTTGAACGATTCGTTCAGAAATCAGAATAGAGTCCTCGAAGTTATAGCCGTTCCAGGGCATGAATGCCACCAGCAAATTTTGGCCGAGAGCAAGCTCACCCATATCTGTGCAGGGACCATCGGCCAAAATATCACCGCGTTGAATTCGATCACCGGTTTTAACAATTGGCCGTTGGTTAATGCAAGTGTCCTGGTTTGAGCGAAAATATTTAGTTAAGTTGTAAATATCAACGCCTGCCTCACCAGCAGTGGTTTCATCATCATTCACGCGAACAACGATCCGTGAAGCATCAACCAAATCAATGATTCCACCTCGTCTGGCCACTACAGAAACTCCAGAGTCTGAAGCAACAGTTCGCTCCATCCCTGTACCTACCAAAGGCTTTTCTGAGCGAAGGGTTGGCACAGCTTGGCGCTGCATGTTTGAACCCATCAAGGCGCGGTTCGCGTCATCATGTTCCAGGAAGGGGATTAATGAAGCCGCAACTGACACGATCTGTTTAGGAGAAACATCCATATAGTTGATTTTATCAGGCGTGGTCAGTGAAAACTCATTTTGATGACGGCAGGGTACTAAATCTGCCAGAATGTTGCCCATTTTATCAACAGGTACATTGGATTGAGCAATGTATTGATCAACTTCTTCAATGGCTGACAAGTATTCAATGTCATCCGTTACCCGACCATCAATGACTTTACGGCAAGGGGTTTCAATAAAACCATACTCATTAGTCCTTGCGTAAACAGAGAGTGAATTGATCAAGCCAATGTTTGGACCTTCGGGTGTTTCAATTGGACAAACACGACCATAGTGAGTGGTATGAACGTCACGAACTTCAAATCCAGCACGTTCACGCGTTAATCCGCCTGGACCAAGAGCTGATACACGGCGTTTATGGGTTACTCCAGATAGTGGATTAACCTGATCCATAAATTGGGAAAGCTGACTTGAACCAAAGAACTCTTTGATTGCCGCTGAAACGGGTTTTGCATTAATTAAATCTTGTGGCATAAGATTTTCAGATTCAACAAGACTTAAGCGTTCTTTGACCGCTCTTTCCACACGGACTAAACCCACGCGGAATTGGTTTTCAGCCATTTCACCTACGCTTCTTACACGGCGGTTACCCAGGTGATCGATGTCGTCAACCATACCAATACCGTTGCGGATATCAATCAGCGTTTTTATAACAGCTAAAATGTCTTCTTTGGTCAGAGTTCCAGGACCTGTGTCTTCTTTTCTTCCGACACGACGGTTAAATTTCATGCGTCCAACGGCAGACAGGTCGTATCGATCCTCAGCAAAAAATAAATTTTTAAATAAGGCCTCTGCTGCTTCCTTGGTTGGTGGTTCACCTGGTCGCATCATACGATAGATTTCGACCAAAGCTTCCAATTGGCTGGCGGTTGGATCAATTCTTAAAGTGTCAGAGATATAGGAACCATGATCTAAATCATTGGTGTAGATCATGTCAAAACTGAGAATGCCATTTTCAGGCAGTTGGTCCAACAGTTCAGCGCTAACTTCGTCATTAGCTTGAGCTAAAACTTCACCGGTCTCCGTGTTGATGATATTTTTAGCCAGTACCTTACCAATCAAATAATCAGTTGGAACGACTAAATCTTGCATATTGCTCTTTTCCATCATTTTGATATGGCGAGCAGTGATGCGGCGACCCTGTTCAACAATGAGTTCACCGGTTTCGGGAGAGACAATATCAAATGACGCAATTTCGCCACGCAATCTGGCCGGAATTAAATTGATATGGAATTCGCCATTTCTTAATTGGCAAGTAGTTCTTTCAAAGAACTGGGCAAGAATGTCTTCTGTTTCATAACCCAGCGCACGCAATAAAATAGTGACAGGCAATTTTCGTCGTCTATCAATTCGGACGAAAACGCAATCTTTTGGATCAAATTCAAAATCAAGCCATGAACCACGGTAAGGAATAATTCGAGCTGAGTACAGCAACTTACCAGAAGAATGGGTTTTTCCTCGATCGTGTTCGAAAATCACACCCGGAGAACGGTGAAGCTGTGAAACAACAACACGCTCGGTACCATTCACAACAAAAGTGCCGACATCCGTCATTAAGGGAATCTCTCCCATGAACACGTCTTGTTCACGAATGTCTTTAATTGGTTTTGGCTCACCAGTAGCATCTTTATCAAGAACAACCAACCGAATTTTCACACGAAGCGGAGCAGAATAGGTCAGGCCGCGAAGTTTACACTCTTTAACATTAAATGCTGGCTCGCCCAGCTTATAACTGACGTATTCAAGTCTGGCATTACCGGAAAAACTTTCAATGGGAAATACGGATGAGAATGCGGCATTCAAGCCTGTTTTTTGTTGCCCATTGCCTTTGGAATCAGTTTCTAAAAAATCTCGATACGATTTGAGCTGGATCTCAAGCAGATTTGGGATTTCCATTTTATCTGCCTGCCTACCAAAGCTTTTGCGAAATCGTTTTTTCTCAGCATGCGAATATTGAGGTTTAGTTTCTGCAATTGCCATGGTGGTTCCTCTGTAAAATTATTGGATATTTTCAAACACGCAAACCCAGCCATGAAACCATGGCTGGGTTTGTGAACTTTTCTACAACGATATTACTTAACTTCGACAGTCGCGCCAGCTTCTTCAAGCTTCTTCTTGATTTCTGCTGCTTCGTCTTTTGAAACGCCTTCTTTAACTGTTGAAGGAGCGCCTTCAACTAAGTCTTTCGCTTCTTTTAGACCAAGTCCAGTGATTTCACGAATTGCTTTGATGACGCCAACTTTGTTTGAACCAAAGCTGCTCATTACAACGTTGAATTCAGTTTTTTCTTCAGCGGCAGCAGCACCTGCAGCGGCTGGAGCAGCAACTGCAACTGCAGCAGCAGCAGCAGAAACGTTGAATTTTTCTTCCATCGCTTCGATAAGTTCGACGACTTCCATTACAGTCATGTTAGAGATTGTTTCAAGAATCTCGTTTTTTGATACGGCCATTACTAGCTCCTAGGTTAAAAATTATAAAGATTATGTGGCTTAATTCTCTTTTGCATCTTTGATTGCAGCAACCGTTCTGACCAATTTGGCATGAGGTTCTGCAAGAGTGCGAACGAATTTCTCGATTGGGGCTTTCATCACAAACATCAGTTTGGCCAGAGCCTCATCACGAGTTGGCAGGCTTGCAACAGCATCAAGTTGATTAGGTTCATAAACCTTACCACTTACGGCCAAAGCCTTGATTTCAAGCTTATCGAATGTTTTGACAAACTCCTTCAACATTCTTGCTGCATCGCTAGGTGCATTAAGCGACAGGGCAATGAATAAAGGACCAACTAATCGGTCGCTCAAACATGCAAATTCAGTGTCTTCGAATGCTCTTCGAGTCAATGTGTTTTTAACAACTCGAAAATAAACACCTGCTTTGCGTGCTTCGCTTCGCAGTTGGGTCATATCGTTAACAGATAAACCACGATAATCAGCAACGACTGCCGAAACAGCCTTAGAAGCAACTGCAGCTACTTCTTCTACAACGGCTTTTTTTGCAGCTAAAGTTAATGTCACGTTACTGACCTCCTAAGTTGCGCAAATCTAAACAATTTGCGAGTTATGGTGGCCGTCTCAGAGAATTCCCGGAGCCGGTTCACCGTCTACGCAGGGTATTAAGCATGAGCACCTGCGGTCTTCGACGGCAACGAACCATGTCTTTGCCGTGAAAGCGTTTTAAAAGGCGATATATATTACACAGGTATTGAGGCGATATCAATAGGTAAGCCAGGACCCATGGTAGAAGACAGCGAAATCTTCTTAAAGTATATACCTTTTGCTGAACTTGGTTTTGCCTTTCTCAAATCGGCAATTAAAGCAGCAATGTTTTCAATTAGATCATCTGCAGAAAACGTCAGTTTTCCTACTGTGCAGTGAATAATACCATTTTTGTCCGTTCTATATCGAACCTGACCTGCTTTGGCATCATTAACAGCGGCTTCTACGTTTGGAGTAACTGTACCTACTTTAGGGTTAGGCATTAATCCACGTGGGCCTAATATTTGTCCCAATTGGCCTACAATTCTCATAGCATCTGGTGTTGCTATAACCACATCAAAATCCATCTCACCAGCTTTAATTTTTTCGGCCAAGTCTTCAAAACCAACAATGTCTGCACCAGCATTCTTAGCTTTGGTAGCATTCTCACCTTGTGCAAACACTGCCACACGTACCTTTTTGCCAGTTCCTTTCGGCAGATTGGTTGAAGAGCGTACAACCTGGTCGCTTTTGCGTGGGTCTACACCCAGGTTCACGCTAATATCGACACTTTCGTCAAATTTTTTACTGGCAAAATCTTTTAAAATTGATATAGCTTCAGCTGCATTATACAACTGATTCGGTTTCACCGTTTCGCGGATTTTCCGTTGTTTTTTACTAATAGCCATTGCCTACCCCTTATTCCAAACCTTCAACTTCAATACCCATGCTTCTCGCGGTTCCGGCAATACTACGCACGGCCGCGTCTAAACTTGCTGCAGTTAAGTCAGGCTGTTTAATTTTAGCGATGTTTTCCAGTTGAGAACGTTTTAGTTTAGCAACTTTCTTGGTATTTGGGGTACCGCTGCCACTTTGAATACCAGCTTCTTTCTTCAACAAAGTGGATGCTGGTGGAGTTTTTGTTATAAAAGTAAAACTGCGATCAGAGTAAACCGTAATGATAACTGGTGTTACCAAGCCTGGTTCAATATTTTGAGTCGCAGCGTTAAACGCTTTACAGAATTCCATAATATTAACACCGCGCTGACCAAGGGCGGGCCCTACTGGGGGACTTGGATTCGCCTTGCCGGCTGGAATCTGCAATTTTACATATGCTTCAACTTTCTTAGCCATTATTACTCCTCTAGGGTGATAACGCTGGTTCATACATCTGTAAGCAGATGCATTACTAGAGCTTCCCGGTTACAAAAATCAGTTAGGTTTTCTCAACCTGACTGAACTCTAACTCAACAGGTGTTGAGCGACCAAAGATAAGAACCGCCACTCTAAGACGATTCTTTTCATAGTTAACTTCCTCAACAACTCCATTGAAATCAACAAATGGTCCTTCTTTAACGCGAACCACTTCGCCTGGTTCGAAAAGAATTTTAGGTTTAGGCTTAGTTACGCCCTCTTCAACTCGTTGCAAGATCGCTCTTGCTTCTTTATCAGTAATCGGTGTTGGAGTTTGACTTGTTCCGCCAATGAAACCAAGAACATGCGGAATCGCACGAATCATATGCCATGTTTCATCATCCATAATCATGTTGACCAAAACATAGCCAGGGAAGAATTTTCTTGTGCTTCTTCTTTTTTGTCCAGCTCGCATTTCAACAACTTCTTCGGATGGGACAACTACTTCGCCTATTTTATCTGCCAGGTGACGATGTTCAGCGCGAGATTTAATTTCACGCATCACAAAGTTTTCATATCCTGAAGCGACATGAACAACGAACCATTGTTTAATTTTTTGATCTTCCACCGTATTTTCAACCCAAATGTGTTAATTTAGCGATTACCCACATCATTGCGGAGTCTATTCCCCAAAGAACAAAACCAGTTATGGCAACCATAGCCATAACAATTGACGTGGTCTGAACAGTTTCTTGCCTTGAAGGCCAGACAACTTTTTGCAATTCTATTTTAGCACTTTTTGCAAATGCAAAGACCTCTTTACCTTTGGATGTAAAAAATCCTAATACAGCTGCCAAGATAAACCAAGAAATCCAGATAATAGCTTTTATCGGTGCTGAGAAATCAAAATAGTAAGTCCCAAAAAATGCCAAAATTGTGATTAGCAAAATGCCAAACCACAATGCAATTTCTTTTAATTTCATTTTGGAATCACTTGAAGTATTCATATTATCTAATGTGTTGGCAGGCCAGGAGGGAATCGAACCCCCAACCTGCGGTTTTGGAGACCGCCGCTCTGCCAATTGAGCTACTGGCCTAACACTAAAATTTGGTGCGAAGATCACTTCGCACCATAGAATCATTATTACTCAATGATTTTTGCGACTACACCGGCACCAACTGTGCGGCCACCTTCACGAATCGCGAAACGTAAACCTTCGTCCATAGCAATGGGTGAATGCAAGCTGACAGTCATTTGGACGTTGTCTCCTGGCATTACCATCTCTACTCCACTTGGCAATTCGCATGACCCGGTCACGTCAGTCGTTCTGAAATAAAATTGGGGACGGTAACCATTGAAAAATGGTGTATGTCGACCACCTTCATCTTTTGACAATACGTATACTTCAGCCTCAAATTTCGTGTGCGGCTTAATTGTACCTGGTTTTGCCAATACTTGACCACGCTCCACTTCATCACGCTTCGTTCCACGTAATAAAACACCTACGTTGTCTCCAGCTCGACCTTCGTCCAGAAGTTTTCTAAACATCTCGACGCCTGTGCAAGTTGTCTTTTGTGTATCTCGTATCCCTACAATCTCAACTTCCTCACCAACTTTGACGATTCCGCTCTCAACCCGTCCTGTTACTACCGTTCCACGTCCTGAAATCGAAAATACGTCTTCAATTGGCAATAAAAATGGCTTGTCAATGTTTCTTACTGGCTCAGGAATGTATGAGTCCATGGTCTCAACCAGCTTCTCAATAGCCGGAACACCAATCTCACTCGTATCTCCTTCCAATGCCTTCAACGCAGAACCAACAACAATTGGAATATCATCACCAGGAAATTCATAGCTGCTCAGCAAATCCCGAACTTCCATCTCTACCAATTCCAACAACTCCGGATCATCTACCATGTCCGCTTTGTTCATGAATACAACAATGTAAGGTACACCTACCTGGCGTGACAAAAGAATGTGTTCTCTCGTCTGTGGCATGGGGCCATCTGCTGCTGATACCACCAATATTGCTCCATCCATCTGCGCAGCACCTGTAATCATGTTCTTTACATAGTCCGCGTGGCCTGGGCAATCCACATGAGCGTAGTGACGATTGGCTGATTCGTACTCAACGTGCGCTGTCGATATCGTAATCCCGCGCTCACGCTCTTCCGGTGCAGCATCAATTTGATCGTATGCTTTTGCTGTTCCGCCAAACTTCTTTGCCATAATCGTTGTAATAGCCGCTGTCAGCGTGGTCTTACCATGGTCTACGTGACCAATCGTTCCCACGTTTACGTGTGGCTTCTTACGCTCAAATTTTTCCTTCGCCATCGAAAGATCTCCCCATTCAAAAGTTGATAACTGTATGGTGCCCACAACTGGACTCGAACCAACGACCTCTTCCTTACCAAGGAAGTGCTCTACCACCTGAGCTATGTGGGCTTTAACTACAGTCTGCACTATTTACAGGCTGTTATAAAAACATGGAGCGGGTGATGGGAATCGAACCCACGCTATCAGCTTGGAAGGCTGAAGTTCTACCATTGAACTACACCCGCTTGTCATTTACCTCGTCTTCGTAATACTGGTGGAGGGGGAAGGATTCGAACCTTCGAAGGCAGAGCCGTCAGATTTACAGTCTGATCCCTTTGACCGCTCGGGAACCCCTCCTCAAAAGTACGCCATTTTCTGTCATGGTATGACTAAAGTCAATAGCTTTAGCCCGTTTGAGGACTAGATCTAGATGGTGCTGGCACCAGGAATCGAACCCGGGACCTACTGATTACAAGTCAGTTGCTCTACCTACTGAGCTACGCCAGCATTACTCTTTCACCGAGTGCATTCAGCTAATGCTAAAGCACAACATCCGCAATGGCGGATAATTACTCAAAATAAAGCCCTGGCGATGACCTACTTTCACATGAGGAAGCCTCACACTATCATCGGCGCTGGTCTGTTTCACTTCTGAGTTCGAGATGGAGTCAGGTGGTTCCAAACCGCTATGGTCGCCAGGAAAAACGTTGTCCTGCTGAGCAAATACCCATGTTAGGGGATATTCATTCATCAGGCTGGTAAAGATAAATATTAGGGCAACACAAGCTTGCCAAGCCTTGTCTTTGACTTGCCACATAAAAGCCATTCAGGTTATATGGTCAAGACAATCAGCCAATTAGTACGAGTTAGCTTCACACATTACTGCGCTTCCACACCTCGCCTATCAACGTCGTAGTCTTCAACGGGCTTCATGGGAAAACTCATCTTGAGGGAGGCTTCCCGCTTAGATGCTTTCAGCGGTTATCCCGTCCGAACTTAGCTACCCGGCAATGCAACTGGCGTCACAACCGGTACACCAGAGGTTCGTCCACTCCGGTCCTCTCGTACTAGGAGCAGCTCCTCTCAATTTTCCTACGCCCACGGCAGATAGGGACCGAACTGTCTCACGACGTTCTAAACCCAGCTCGCGTACCACTTTAAATGGCGAACAGCCATACCCTTGGGACCTGCTTCAGCCCCAGGATGTGATGAGCCGACATCGAGGTGCCAAACACCGCCGTCGATATGAACTCTTGGGCGGTATCAGCCTGTTATCCCCGGAGTACCTTTTATCCGTTGAGCGATGGCCCTTCCATACAGAACCACCGGATCACTAAGACCTACTTTCGTACCTGCTCGAGCCGTCACTCTCGCAGTCAAGCACCCTTTTGCCTTTACACTCTTGGTACGATGTCCGACCGTACCGAGGGTACCTTTGTGCTCCTCCGTTACTCTTTGGGAGGAGACCGCCCCAGTCAAACTACCCACCATACACTGTCCTCAACCAGGATTACTGGTCCAAGTTAGAACCTCAATAATGACAGGGTGGTATTTCAAGGTCGGCTCCATGCGAACTGGCGTCCGCACTTCATAGCCTCCCACCTATCCTACACAGTCATCATCAAAGTCCAGTGCAAAGCTGTAGTAAAGGTTCACGGGGTCTTTCCGTCTAGCCGCGGGTACACTGCATCTTCACAGCGATTTCAATTTCACTGAGTCTCGGGTGGAGACAGCGTGGCCATCGTTACGCCATTCGTGCAGGTCGGAACTTACCCGACAAGGAATTTCGCTACCTTAGGACCGTTATAGTTACGGCCGCCGTTTACCGGGGCTTCGATCAAGAGCTTCTCCGAAGATAACCCCATCAATTAACCTTCCGGCACCGGGCAGGCGTCACACCCTATACGTCTTCTTTCGAATTGGCAGAGTGCTGTGTTTTTAATAAACAGTCGCAGCCACCTGGTCTCTGCGGCCCTCACCAGCTTCATTTCGCATGGAAACTAACCAGCAAGGGCGTACCTTCTCCCGAAGTTACGGTACCATTTTGCCTAGTTCCTTCACCCGAGTTCTCTCAAGCGCCTTAGTATTCTCTACTTGTCCACCTGTGTCGGTTTGCGGTACGGTTCTCTATAAGTTATGGCTAGCAGCTTTTCCTGGAAGCTTGGCATCAATGACTTCCCTGCACCCCGAAGGGTCAGGACCACTCGGCACCTCAGCGTTAATGAGAAACCGGATTTGCCAAGTCTCTCCGCCTACATGCCAGTACCGGGATAACCAACGCCCGGCTCACCTAGCCTTCTTCGTCCCCACTTCACCACTTATAAAAAGTCCAGGAATATTAACCTGGTTCCCATCGACTACGCTCTTCAGCCTCGCCTTAGGGGCCGACTCACCCTGCTCCGATTAACGTCGTGCAGGAAACCTGGGACTTCCGGCGAGAGGGTTTTTCACCCTCTTTATCGTTACTCATGTCAGCATTCGCACTTCTGATACCTCCAGCACACTTCTCAATGCACCTTCATCAGCCTACAGAACGCTCCCCTACCACGTGCACTAAGTGCACATCCGCAGCTTCGGTGTATGGTTTTAGCCCCGTTACATCTTCCGCGCAGGCCGACTCGACCAGTGAGCTATTACGCTTTCTTTAAAGGATGGCTGCTTCTAAGCCAACCTCCTGGCTGTCTGGGCCTTCCCACATCGTTTCCCACTTAACCATAA
>NZ_LR134383.1:0-262500 GCF_900637635.1 Legionella jordanis | reverse complement strand
GAATAATCCCAATATTCATGGCCATGCTAGCCAACAGACTCAGCAATGCCTTGAAGGGCCGTTTGGGGATTTGGCTTGCGGTTTTAATTGCGTTCGCTCAGTGAATGCGGTTGCTTGCGCCGCATCGCCTGATCAACAGTGCGTCAGTGATAATTTTGGCCACATTGCCTGCGGTTATGGTTGCGTTAAAACGCCAACACGCGTCGCCTGTGCAAGTCGACCCAATGAGAATTGCATTGTAAATGGCTTTAACGAAATAAGATGTGGACGGCAATGCCGTCTTGAGGGCTTAAATCTAATACGCTGCTATTAACCAGCATGGGGATTGTGCTTTTGCATGATCCCTAAGTCCGCTCATACACGCAGAAGGTCATATCGTAGAGATTATTTTCATCTTTGGGTCTAAATGTTTTTTCCCTGCATTCCCAGCTGCTGTCCAGTTCCGGAAAAAAAACATCGGCTTTAAACTGGTGATGGATCACCGTCAAATACAGTCTAGAAGCGAGGGCTAAGGTTTGTTGGTATACGGTTGCTCCGCCAATGATCATTACTTCAGGTGCGCCACTCGTTAACTCAAAGGCCTGCTCTAGAGAATGAACCACCTCAACGCCTTCAAAATTTAACTCCTGGCTTGTTAAAACAACATTCCGCCGCCCTGGCAGAGGTTTGCCGATTGAATTAAACGTATTTCTACCCATAATGATGGGTTTAGCCATGGTTAAATGCTTAAAATGTTTCAAATCAGCAGGCAAGTGACACAACAATTGGTTCTCTTTTCCTAGACCCCGCCTCTCATCCATAGCCGCTATCAAACTAATGAGCATTATTTTCCTCTCTATTCCTTGCCATCTCTTCAGCCATTTTAACCGCGGCTTCAAGGCTGCTTGGATCAGCTAAGCCTGTTCCCGCCAACTCCATGGCTGTGCCATGGTCAACGGAAGTTCTGATAATGGGTAAGCCCAGAGTAACGTTCACGGCAGAGCTGAAATCAGCATACTTGATAACTGGTAAGCCTTGATCATGATACATGGCCAGAAAGGCGTCACATGTCTGCAGATGTTTTGGCGTGAACAAGGTATCTGCAGGGAAAGCACCTTGTATATGAATGCCTTCTTTTCGCAGCGCCTCCAGGGCAGGATTAATGATTTCAATTTCCTCGCGTCCGAGATACCCCCCTTCACCAGCATGCGGATTTAATCCAGCGACAAAAATCTTGGGATTTTCTATGGCAAAATCATCGCGCAAAGATTGATAAATTTGCCTCACGACTTTATGGATAAGGTCTGCTGTAATTGCATTTGGCACGTCCCGCAACGGCAGGTGAGTAGTTAATAAAGCAACCCGCATGGCCTGGCAAGCCAGCATCATAACTACCGTTTCAGTTTGACAATACTCCGCAAGAAACTCAGTATGGCCAGTGAAAGTAAATCCTGCCTCGTTGATCACAGCTTTATGCACTGGCGCTGTAACTAAAGCCGCGAATTCTCTCTCCATGCATTTTTGTGCGGCCAACTGCAGCATCTTCAGAACATAAGGCGAATTATTGGGATTCAATTTGCCAGCCTCCACTGAATCAATGCAGGGAAGGGAGAGTACAGTTAATTTTCCTGGTTCTGTAGCAACCGAGTGATCCTGTCGATAGTCACAGAATTGGACTTCAATGTTTAATGTTTTCGCTCTTTGAGCTAGAAGTGCTTTATCGCCGAGAATCACCACAGGCAATTGTAGAGCAGCGAGAGCAAGACATAAATCAGGTCCCACCCCCGCGGGTTCGCCACTGCTTATGAGCAGTGGCTTCATGCCAATTCCTTATCCATTACATTTATATAGGCACTGCTTCTTATGTGTTGCTGCCAGTTTTGAACTGCTTCCGTAAATTTTCGCTGCGTTAAAAACTGCCTGACCTGCTCTTTTTTGTAAGATTCTGAATCATCGATTTTTTTACGTTCCAGGACTTCAATGATGTGCCAACCAAACATGGTTTTTACCGGTTTGCTAATGGTATGCAATGCTAAATTGTTCATTGCTTTTTCAAACTCTGGCACCAACTCCCCTGAATTGACCCAGCCTAAATCTCCGCCCTTAACGGCGCTGGCTGCATCCAGGGAATATTGCTTCGCCATCAAAGCAAAATCTTTCCCCGATTTTAACTGTTGATAGAGGTTATTCGCTTGTCTTTGGGCTTCTTCAACCGTCATGCTGGCATCTGGCTTTAATAAAATATGACGCACATGAGTTTTGGTCACTTCGTGATGCTCTTCTTTGCCTCCAATTGCAATTAATTTAATTAATTGAAAACCATTTCCAGTTCTTATTGGACCTGCAACTTCGCCCGTTTTCATATTAACCACTTGTTTCGCAAAAATTTCTGGAAGTTCAGCCAAGTGCCGCTCGCCCAGGTCACCACCTTCCAAGGCAAACTCCCCGCTTGATTCAGCAATGGCCATACGATTGAAGTCTTCGCCCTTTTTAATTTTGCCAAGCAGCTCCTTGGCCTTTTCACGAGCCTTGTTTACTTGCTCTGTAGTCGGTTCCTCAGGAACTGGGATGACGATATTTTGCACATGGTAAGTCAATTGATTTTTGTTTTCGGGCAGTCCTGTTTTTAAGAAATCTTCAACTTGCTTTGGCGTTACAGTAACGTCTTTACCTACTGCTTTCTGCTGCAACTTACTGATTAGCATTTCCTTACGGATGTTTTCCTTATACGTTGACCAGGTTAACCCCTGGCGAGTAATTTCTTCTCTCAGCTGCGTTAAGGATAAATTATTGGCTGTGGCTATTTTAGCGATTGCATCATCTAAATCCGTGTTGTCTACGGTGATGTCATTCTGCTTGGCTAATTGCAATTGCAAATCCACGTCAATTAAATGCTGCAGTACTTGCTTGCGCAATTCGGTTTCCGTAGGCAATTGCATGTGTTTTGCCTGAATTTGCTGACGCAGCAATTCCACTTGCGTATTTAATTCACTTTCCGTAATCACCCCGTCATTAACAACAGCAATTACTTTGTCCAAAGGCTGAGCTGCTTTTGCAACTGTAAGTGCTGGCAGAAGCAGCATTAAAAGTGCAATTCGCTTGAGCATGCAGTATCCCCTTTTAATTTTTTGGCAATTTAGATTATTCTTAATCAAAATACAAGCAACTTTGACTTATTTAAAACCAATATTAACTGTTATGGAACTGATCCAGATAGGTAGGTAAATAGCTGCGGATTGTACTCGCAGGATCACTGTTACCCACTGACCCAAGTCCCTTTAACAGTATCTGTAAATAGACGTTGTTATTATACACAGGTTGCGCTAAAGAGTTTAGACTTTGAAAACTTCGCCCTCCTAATAAACGTACTGCCCAGCAACAACTGTCATATTGAACACCCAAGAAAGACATCATTTGATAGCCTTTGCTGATGTTGTAATTGTATCCACCAAGAGTACTCCAACGCTCATTAAACGGCCATGCGTAAGACAGGGTCACTTGATGAAGTGGGCTCACCTGAACGCCGCTGTTGGCGACTTGGGTGATATCTCCATTAAGCAAGTAGCTGTAGCCAAAGTTGACGATGTGATTTAAAGCAGGTTGATAATGTAAATTCAGGTGGCCATTGTTGGTGTTACGAAAATGAGGATCCCAGACATAATCGCCGGTTAGCATCCAATTTCGATTGAAATGGTAGATTCCTCGGCTGGCGATGGGGGAATAAGTTGCTTCAGGGGATAAATAACCTAAAGTCAGTGGATTGTCTCTGCAAGTTCCTGCAGGATTTTGACACAGTTGTACTCTTCTCCCTGAAAAATAACGTATTTGGCCTACAGAAATGTTGGCTCTTTCAACACCATTTTCATCGGATAACCAGCGTGAACTTAGGGCATAGGAAAGTTGATTGCTATCTCCAATGCGGTCAAAGCCTGAGAAGCGGTTTTTAAAGAATAACTCATCGTAATTAAAAATCATGTAACCCGAATCAAAGACTGGAATTGTGGTTTGATCATGGTAAGGCACGTACAAATAGAATAAGCGAGGTTCTAAAGTTTGTGTGAGACCTTGTCCAAGAAAATCGGTCGATCGTTCAAAATACAAGCCACCATCCAGGCTATACCGAGGGATGAAACGATTAAATTCACCATTTTCTAAAGTTGACACCGGGAATCCATAGCTATGCAATGGATTGCTGTCGTTTAAAGAAGCAAAATTATTGCGGCTAATATTGTAATAATTTTCTACCACCTCAACAGAAGGATTAAAAAAGCCCCAGGGCTTCCTTTGTGGGAGTTCAAGCACTGGGTTGAAATGGAAGCGAGGGCCCTCCGGCTTTTTTAGAGTGGGTGGGTCAATGGCTCGTAATGATTTTAAAAAGGGTTCATCTGGCCATTGGAAATAATCGAATTGCCCGAGAATTGACAAATTGCTGTTAAACGGCAAATCATCATAATTACCTGCGGCCAACAATTGCGGAAGCCGTTGATACACATCATCGATTGGCGTTTGGTTAATTGGATGCAAGGTCTGATAACTTTGAAGCATTCCGCGAACCAACCAATGATCAGTGGTATAGCTTAAATCCGCTTGACGCAACAATTGGCGTTCGGTTAGCACTGCAAAATTGCTAGAGAAATCCTCAAGAAAGTAATTATCAGAGACTTGTTGAAAATTTACCCCCAGATGTAAATTAGGGGCAAGCCAAGTGCTATTTAACATCTGCACTGACCAGCGATCACTTGATATTCCCCGCAGCACAGGATAGAGCGCCTCATTATCGAGAATAAAGTCCCTATAGGCACGGTCATGGGGCAAAAAACGCCCGTTAAACACCCCAGAGGAATTCAAGGTTAAATAACGAAATTGGCCACCCACCATCAAACCCCGACGGGAATAAAGATGGGGAATAAAGGTGGCATCATAATTGGGGGCGATATTCCAATAATAAGGTTGCGCATAATCAAAACCGCCAATATTGGACATGCCGACCGTAGGCATTAAGAAACCCGATTTGCGCTCTTTGGAAGTCGGAAAGCTTAAGTAGGGACTGTATAAAACAGGCACATCATAAATTCTTAGTCTGGCATTGCGGGCAACGCCGGTGGCTTTGGCATTATCCAAGGTTATTGAATCCGCCTCAATTTGCCAAGCTTTATCCTGGGGGGCACAGTTGCTGTAGGTTGCCTTTTTTAACACATAATCCTGATTAGGAAAGCGCTCAATCAAGCTGGCCCGTCCCCATGCAGGCAAAATAGCACTGACGCGTTGGGTATTAAAACGATATAAAACATCCTCTACCGAGCCTGCTTTGCTGTCGGGATAAATGGTTGCTTTACGCGCAATCATTAAGCGATCAGGTTCTAAATAACGGACCTCGCCAAGCAGTTCAATTTTAGAGATTTTATGGCTGCTTGCGTCTCGATAGACATAAGCCGTTTGGGCATTGACCACTCGCAGACCTTGCTGAACTTCAACCCCACCAGTCAAATCTGAGCGGCCTGAATTAGAAAAAGAAACATTGCCGGCTGTGATTTGAATTTCTTCAGGATCACTTAAAGGAGTAATGTTGATGGGTTGGTAAGAACCCCGGCAAACTGGTGCCGGCGAAATAAGGGGACTTTCCCAGCCTAAGCATTCTGCAAAATGGCTACGGATAGCATCCGTCAAATTGACATCGCGAGCGATGACACAAGCTTGAACAGGTTCAACTTCCAGCACGTCTTCGGCATAGGCAATGGCGTGATGTGCGCCCAAAGCTACAGCAATTAGAGTAAGTGAGGCAACCAAGCTGTAACGATGGCAAATCACTGTTGTTATTATTTGAGGAATATAAGCTTTCCTAATGTTCAGCGCCACCAAAATACCTTATGATGCACATGCATTAATGCAAACCATAATATTAAATGATTATTCAGCATTAACACACATCGTAAGTAGAATCTGGCTTGGGAGTATAGCATGCAAAATCGGCAAAACGCACTCAACAAATGGTTGGAGCAAATACTTCATTCCTCCTCCTTTATAATCAACCCCTTAGCCGGTGATGCAAGTTTCCGCCGTTATTTTCGCCTTAATGCCAATGGACAGAATCAAGTAATAATGGATGCGCCTCCGGAGAAGGAAGCGCTTCTTCCCTTTCTAACAGTCAGTCACTTATTAAGCAGTCTCGGTATAACAGTCCCCGCAGTTCATGCGGTGGACGAAACTCAGGGCTTTGCCCTCCTTGATGATTTCGGTGATGAACTCTTGTTAGCCCACCTTTCAACACAAACAGCTGACGAATTATACGCAGCAGCCATAGCCATTATTCTGTTGATGCAACAATACCGCCCTGGCACAGCAATTACTCTCCCTGCCTTTGACAAATCCTTTATGCTGCAGGAACTGAATGTTTTTCGTGAATGGTTCCTCGATGCTTATCTGAAATTGAAGTTGAGTGCAGAAGACAACAAACTGCTTGATGACTGTTTCAACTGGTTAACGGATGAAATTGACCAGCAACCGAAAGTTCTTATTCATCGGGATTTCCATTCAAGAAACATCATGCTCCTAGAGCAGGGCGAAACCATTCGCCTAGGCATCATTGACTTTCAAGACGCGATGATTGGCCCCTTTTGCTATGATTTGGTTTCACTGCTGAAAGATTGTTATATTCAATGGCCCTGCGATCGGGTAGCTGCTTGGCTCAAATCTTTTTATGAACAATCCCCTCTAACAAAAAATTGGACACAAGATGCTTTTCAACAGGCTTTTGATTTCTGTGGGCTACAAAGACATTTGAAAGTTCTGGGTGTTTTTTCAAGATTGCATCTGCGCGATCACAAATCCAACTACCTGCAAGATTTGCCGCTAACGCTTCACTACGTCATGTCTTGCCTTGAAACCTATAAAGAACTAGAACCTTTTTACCAATTTATGCAAAGGAGAATTCGCCTACCGTGAAAACCGCAATGATTTTAGCTGCGGGCCGAGGTGAACGCTTAAGGCCCATGACTGATGTATTACCCAAAGCACTATGCTGCGTCAAAAACAAACCTTTGATCGAGTTTCATATCGAGAAATTAAGCAAAGCTGGATTTGAACGTGTTGTCATTAATCATGCGCATTTAGGCGGGCAAATACGTCGCTACCTTGGGGATGGTCAAAAATGGAACATTGAAATTTGCTACGCGCCTGAGCCCCCAGGAGGGTTGGAAACGGGTGGTGGTATTTTTAATGCCTTACCCTTGCTGGGTAGGCGCTTTTTAGCCGTCAATGCCGATATTTTCACAGATTACGATTTTGAAGCTCTGAGCCTGGAAGAGAATTCTTTCGTAAAATTGGTTTTGGTACCCAATCCCAGCCATAACCTAGGCGGAGATTTTGGGCTGATGAATGGATTATTAACCAATGATAGACACTACACTTACCCAGGTATTGCCTATTATCGCTCCGACGTGTTTGCCCATTGTCGTCCCGGGCGCTACAGTGTTACTCCCATTATTCGGCTATTGGCCGAAAAGAAATTGGCAACGGCTGAGCTCTACAATGGCTTATGGCTAGACATTGGTACGGTTGAACGACTCAGACTTGCCAATAATTTTTAAAGAAAACAACTTAAATGCCTTTTCTTTCTTAACCCGCCGGGCCGGCATAATTGCTAGCCGTTGCCTCTGGAGTAGCAGGAGCTGTGGCTGGCGCTTCCTTTGCTGCCGTTGGCGTAGGAGCCTGCGTGACTTCTGGTTTTTTCTCTGGAAAAGGCTGTTGTCGAGTAGTCACTGCTATTTCATGGCCTTCTTTATTGAATTGCTGGAGAAAATTGGTAAATCCATTCTGATCATTGCTTACCATGCCTCTCACTTCAGGTCCATTAGCCACTACCGGTTGACCACTGCTATCCCTAAGAATATGCCCCTTATTATCCGCCTCATAAATGACGCTGTTCTTGCTGATCTTATTGTTTTCCGCCAACCAGGCATTAAATAATTTATCCATATCTTGCACAGACTCTGAATCAAGTGCTTTGCCATCAGCCGCATAACCTCTGATGAATTGCGCATTATCATTAATGGCGTAATCCATAATAATATTGCCCTCGATCTTTGAGGAAAGGGAGTCGGCTGCCTTCTCGGCCAGATTTCTTTGTAAATTATGAAAATCAGTTAAAGGACCGACATTTCCAGTCCAGGGGTCGCTTTTCAGCTCACGTTGCATGCTTACAGTTTCGGCAAATTCATTAATATGGGATAGAGCCTTCTTCCCTTCATCCATTTTACCTGCTTGCACCAACTTGCTTTCAAATTGATCCCTGAAATAGAAAGCAGCCTCAACCGTAGTAGCTACTTCTTTACATTGAGTAAGTGCTTCAACGGAGGGTAAAGGAATATTTTTATGAACGCTTCTAGTCTCTGTAGCCATGTTTATCTCACAATTTGAGCTAAATGATTCCCAAATGAAAATCTATGCAGACTGAGTTTATATAAGTTTCCATGAGTATAGCAAAATTGCGTAGGTCGCTGACACTGATTCTGAGCCCTGAAAGTGTTAAAACACAGTAAATTTTAGAAGGATTTCGCAATGACCGCTTAACGGCCATTGCGAAGATTCATTACTATTTATCCAAGGGATTTGGAAGATTATCGGTCACCGAGGCAAAGGATTTCTTTTTCATGGAATCAAAAGAAAACTCATCCACCTGAATGGCATCCCAACGAGCTCTCTCTACAGCCATGAGTTCATTCATCTCTTGTTGCGTTAATTCTCCCTTGCTCACTTTTTTCGCCAGTTGCTCCTTAAACCCACTAAATTTGACTCTCTTGATATCAGCGATTTTCTTATATAAATCGCCATGCTTAATGATCAACTGCAACGCCTTTTCCATCCTGTCAACAGGCTGATTGGCATCGCCACTTAAATAAACCAGATTTTTTAACCAATCACGATAGCGGTTATTGGCTTTCATGGAACGCGCCAGCTGATGATCTAGATAATCACTCGGATAACGCATGGTCTGACCTAAGGGAAATGCAAAAAGGCGCATCAAGAAGCCTATACCCTTAGAAGGAAAATTTCGACATACTGCTAACATTGCTTTTTGCGCATGATAAAAACAGTAATTTACAGCCCACTTGGCGTGTAATTTGTCATCCCCATGCTCTCCGCTCTTTTGATACAAACGCAAAGCCGCCATGGCCATATAAAGATAAGACATGCCGTCAGCCAATCTTGCTGATAAACGTTCTCGTCGTTTCAAATCGCCGCCTAGATATATAAGAGACATATCAGCAATCCAGGCATAGGCATGACTCAAGCGAGCGAGACGTTGATATTCTCTCCTTAAACCGCTTCGAGGAGTACTAATGAATATTCCTGCTGTCCAACCGGAGCAAATGGTCTTGGCAAAATTACGTAAAAAATAGACGATGTGTTGCCAAATCAACCCTCTAAAAGCGATTTTATCATCACGTGAAACGGCATAAAATTCATCACGTACGAAGGGATGGCATGCCATTGAGCCTTGGCCAAAGATTAAAAGATTACGCGACATGATGTTCGCGCCTTCAACGGTGATTGAAACCGGTACCCCCAAATAATAGCTTGACAGATAATTACGGGGACCGACCACTACGGCTCGTCCCGCATGAATGTCCATTGCGTTGTTAACGGCCAGGCGTCCAATCTCGGTATTGAAATATTTGGTAATTGCAGACGCTACCGAGGGCTTTTTATGTTCGTTTACAGCCGCAACGGTAAGTAAGCGGGTAGCATTGGCAAGATAACTCAACCCAGCTATTTCAGCCAATTTTTCCTCTATACCTTCAAATTGGCCGATTTCAACATTAAACTGCCGACGAATCCTTGAAAATGCTCCTGAAGTCAAATAGGAAATCGAGGAAGAAGCCGCACCTAGTGCAGGCAATGAAATAGAACGACCGATTGACAGGCATTCCACAAGCATTTGCCAACCGCGACCTGCATTTTTTTGACCGCCGATAATGGTAGAAATGGGTACAAAGATGTTTTTGCCACGGATTGTACCATTCATGAATGGCTGCATCGCTGGCAAGTGGCGATTACCTATTTCAAGATTTTCCGTGTCGCGAGGAATCAATAGACAGGTTATCCCCTCCTCTCCCTCGCCTTGCAGCAAGCCGTTGGGATCTTTTAAATTTACAGCCAAACCAATTAAGGTCGCCACTGGCGCGAGAGTAATCCAGCGCTTATCTAAAGTGATTTCAAGGCCTAGAACTTCTTTATCCCCTACGGCTCTTTTAACCACGATCCCTTCCGATTGAATGGAGGTGGCATCACTTCCCGCCCCAGGCTCAGTCAGGGCAAAACAGGGGATATCAATTCCTTTAGCTAAATTCGGCAAATACTGCGCCTTCTGTTCCTCAGTTCCATAATAAGTGAGGAGTTCTCCTGGGCCTAGGGAGTTAGGCACCATTATCGTTACGGCCGCGACGCTTGAACGGCTAGCTATCTTCATGACAATATCAGAATGAGCACGTGCCGAAAAACCTTTTCCGCCATATTCCTTAGGAATTACTAAACCAAAAAAGCCTTTTTCCTTAATGAAATTCCAAACTTCCTCGGGCAAGTCTCCTGCTTGGCTGATTTGCCAATCATCAAGCATATTGCAAAGCGCCTGCGTCTCATTATCCAAAAATGATTGCTCTTCGGCGCTTAACTCAGAGGAGACTTTAGCCAAACGCTCCCAATCCGGAGCCCCTCTAAAAATATCCTGTTCAAGCCAGGTATCACCCGCATTCAGTGCTTCTTCTTCGGTTTTTGATAATTTCGGGATGGAGTTTCCCAAGCGAGCAAATAAAAAATCACTAATTGCTGCGCGAATGGGTTCTACTCGAATTAACAACACTGTCGCAATCACAGCGATCCAAAGAAGCGTTGCCAAAAGCCAATGCATACCAACAACAAATGTTCCAAACAGCAGGTAGAGGGCACTTCCCACCTCCCATACGAGCGGATTTAAATTGCGGTACAAAACGATGAGTGTAAATGCCAAATAAAAAAGAAATAGAAGCGTTGCCATGTTCCAAACCTTCCTTTGTCTTTAGGCTGTGATATCCACAAGCGGAAAATTCTAAGTATATACCTGTGCCCTATCCTTTTGCGAGTGGGGTTCGCAGCTCGAAATAAAATTTTTAAAAGTGCTTGCCAAAAATACTGCATTGTGTTGATTTTATTGCTTTTCCGCCTTTTACAATTTCTGCTTTTCTTCATTACTTTTATCTTGCTTAAATAAACCTGATCTAATAGCGTTAAAGGATTTAAATCTTTGTGAATGTTATGAATCAACGTTTGTTTTGGAATTTTGAGATAAAACAGGAATCTTCCCTGGATTGGCCGGCCCTTCCCTCTGAAGAAAAAGATGCCATTAAATGGGAAGCCCGTTTTTTTTGGCCTGAAAACGAGATTATTGTACTCCACGGTCTTGATGAGCAATTTATGGATCTGACGCGCTATGAGATTAAACGTCGTGAGGATTGTTACATATTGCTAGAGGATTTCGATTACAACATTAAAAAAAGAAAGGGAAATATAGTCTACAAACCGCAACTGCACATGCAGCACCAAATTCGGGGCTTTGCAAAGAAAATTAATCTTGAGCACTCAGCACCCGAAACGGTTCTACCGGGGCGCACCGTTGAGTCTATATCCACATTGCTCAATAAACTACAACAGGGGGAAGAAATCACTGTCCACAAAATTGCCCTGATTTATCCATTTCCGACGCAACCCACTGTTAAACTTGAATTAGCAAGACTGCATGTGCATGGCAAAATTTATTTTACAGTGTGTGTTGAAGGCCGTTCTTTTAATCTCGTTCGCCTGATAACCCAGTATTTGCTACCCGGGAAGAAAGCTGTCGATTACGTGAATTTTCTAAAACGGCAACTTCATCATGATTAAGACATTGCTCGCCATCATTACAAGCTTTGGCAAAATAGGCATCATTTCCCTGGGCGGGGGCAACTCCATGTTGAAATTGCTTGAATACGAAGCCGTTAATTACCGTCATTGGATAGGAGAGGAAGAATTCATTCAAATGGTGGGATCGACCTTTTTATTCCCTGGTCTTACGGCGGTAAAATTATCCGCCCTGATTGGCTATAAAGCAGCTGGGCTGTCAGGCTTAATTCTCGCTGTCGCTTGTTTGAATTTACCAGGCCTGTTATTAGCCTTTTTCGGTTATCGATTGCTTACCAACCACACCAGCCCCTTCACCCAAAAAATAATGATTGCGGTGCAGTATGGTGCTTTGGCCTTGTTAGCCGCGGCTTCTTTTTCAGTTGCCCAAGGGGTTGTTGGCATGTACCCATCCTTACCCATTGCCCTTGCTACGGCTCTATTTTTCTTTGGCCTGGTCTATTGGGACCTCTCACCCTTTTGGGGATTCTTGGCGTTTATTGCCGTTGGTTTTTTTCTCGTGCGTTAATCTTGCGTATCAGGACAAGGTGCAATAACCTAGCCCTAATGAATCGTCCTCAGTAGGAGTGTTGCGTGGCTGATGATTTAGATAACCCTGAGTATTACATCAATCGGGAATTCACATCCTTGGCTTTCAATGAACGCGTTCTGCAATTAGCAAAGGACCCCCGGGTTCCTCTCCTGGAACGAATGCGGTTTTTGTGCATCTGCAGCGGCAATCTGGATGAGTTCTTTGAAATCCGTGTGGCTGGCCTGAAAGAGAAAATGGCTCTGTCATCTCGCAAATTTTATATCGATGGTTTGCAAGCGGATGAAATCTTTAGCCAATTAAGTAGAAAAGTACATCTATTAAGCGATGAACTCTACCATATTTTCAATAAAGAATTACTGCCGTCAATGAAAAAGGAAAACATCCATTTCCTGGCTACTGACGAATGGACAGAAGACATCCACCTTTGGGCAAAACATTATTTTAAAAATGAAATTTTGCCGATTGTAAGCCCCATCGCTCTAGATTTAGCCCACCCCTTTCCACGTCTATTTAATAAAAGTTTAAATTTTATCATTTCCTTACGAGGCAAAGACGCCTTTGACCGTAATATAGATTACGCCGTGATACATGCTCCGCGTTCCCTTCCCCGCCTCATTCATTTACCCTCGGAGTTGTGTAATGAAGGCGGCGAGTATTTTGTTTATCTGTCATCCATCATCGAAACGCATGTGCATAGCCTTTTTCCTGGCATGGAAATTAATGGTTGCTACCCCTTTCGCTTAACGAGAAACAGCGACTTATTTTTGCGTGAAGAAGAAATCGAAGATTTGGCGGTTGCAGTCCAAAGAGAATTGTTCTCCAGGCATTATGGACATGTGGTGCGTTTGGAGGTGGATAAGTGCTGCCCCTCCAAAATTGTTGATTTCCTGTTGCAAAAACATCATCTTCATCATGAAGACGCTTACCACTGCGATGGCCCAGTTAACTTACAACGTTATTTAGGCGTGATTAACCGCATTGACCGACCCGATCTTAATTACCCCCCTTTAATGGTTCAGTACCCTGAAGTGGTGCATCAAAAAAGAAATATTTTCAACGTCCTGGATGAGCAAGATATTCTGCTTCATCACCCTTATCAAAGTTTTGATGTAGTCATTGATTTTGTCCGCCAAGCGGCCGCAGATCCCAATGTCCTTGCCATCAAGCAAACTTTATATCGCACCCACTCCGAATCGGTGATGGTCAAAGCTTTAGTGGAAGCAGCACGCTCTGGCAAGGAAGTAACCGCCGTGGTGGAGCTGCGCGCCCGTTTTGATGAGGAATCCAATTTAAAACTGGCCAATCGCCTGCATGAAGCCGGTGTATTGGTGTTATACGGGGTCATGGGGTATAAAACGCATGCCAAAATGACTTTGGTGGTAAGAAGAACTCATGGAAAATTAAAACGCTATGCCCATTTGGGTACAGGAAATTACCATGAGCAAACTGCCAGACGTTACACAGACTTTGGTTTGCTAACTTGTGAATCCAACATTACTTCGGATCTGCAACTTATTTTTCAGCAACTTACAGGTTTAGGTAAGACTGTTAAATTAAAGGCACTTTGCCACTCGCCCTTCACCTTTCAAAAGAATTTATTGCAACTGATAGAGGATTGCATCCAAACTGCATTGGATGGCAAGGAAGCTGAGATCAATATAAAAGTGAATGGATTGACGGATAAAACCATGATAAAAGCGCTTTATCGCGCCTCCCAGGCTGGGGTAAAAATCAATCTTCTGGTTCGCAGCGTTTGCTGTCTTAAACCTGGCATTCCAAAGGTTTCGGAAAACATTCGCGTCATTTCAATCCTCGGCCGCTTTCTTGAGCATCATCGCGTCTATTACTTCCGCATGCAAGATGAAGAGCAGTTGTATTGTTCGAGTGCCGACCTTATGGAGCGGAATCTTTATACCCGAATTGAAATCATGTTTCCGATCCTGGATGAAAAACTTCGCAAACGCATTAAGCAGGAAATTTTTAGAAATTACCTCAAGGACAATTCCAATGCCTGGGAAATGCAAGCGGATGGCAGTTATAAGCCAATGACGCAAGGACACTACAGTGCGCAAGAAAAACTCATTGAGTCGTATGCGAAAATTGGGCAATAGGTCTCCTGATGGATGCTCAGAGCAACAGAGTTTTACTTTTTTTGCCCGCCTCTTCACGCGCCAGGCGGGGCAAAAGATAGCCAGGAACTTTTTCTTGCAATTCCCGATAGATGCTTAAGGCTTTTTCAATGGGCAAGTCAAAATGGGCAGCCCCTTTCACCTTATCCAAAAGATGCAAATAATAGGGAAGAATACCAAAATCAAGTAGTTTTTCACTCAACTCGGCGAGCACATTGGCGTCGTCATTTATGTCTTTTAATAGCACGGATTGATTAAGCAAGTGGCAACCGCTTTGCTTTAATGATTCACAAATTGTTTGCACGCTGTGATCAAGCTCTTGTGCATGATTAATGTGCATGACCATTATCTTTCGACAAGGGGAGTTTTTTAATAAGCTCAATAATTCACTGTCAATTCGTTCTGGCAAGACTACCGGCACGCGTGTGTGGAAGCGAACCGTACGAAGATGAGTGATTTCATGTATGTAATTAAAAAACTCCCTGAGCACTGCGTTACTTGCCAGCAATGGATCACCGCCACTTAAAATCACTTCCTTAATGCTTCTGTCGGATTTGATGTATTCCAGGACATCTTGCCAGCCGCCCCGGCCAGGATTATTTTCCCGATATGGGAAGTGACGCCTGAAGCAGTAACGGCAATTTACAGCACAAACACCGGTAAGCGTTAGCAGCACTCTTCCCTGATATTTATGCAGTAAGCCTTGCCGTGGATTTCCCTCATGTTCTGCCAAAGGATCGTTATGGTAACCCTCTGGATTCTGCAGTTCAGCTTGCGTAGCCAAAATTTGCAAAAGAAGAGGATCCCTGGCATTTCCTTTTTGCATGCGAGCGGCAAAACCGCGAGGAACCCTGGTTTTAAATGTTTGTTCCGCAAGCTTGCTGCCAAGGCTTAATGGTAACGATAAAAACTCAAGTAATTCATCTACTGTGCTAAAGCCTTGGGCTAGAATTTTTTGCCAACTTAAAGGGGAATCTCGCATTAACTGTTCAAAATTGATAAACTGGGCCGAACTCTATCGAAATTGGAACAAAATCTCAACAGTGGAGCACTGATGGCAATATATAGCACCAATGAATTCAAAGCCGGTTTGAAAGTAATGATTGACAATGCACCTTGCAGTATCGTCGATTGCGAGTTTGTCAAACCCGGTAAAGGACAAGCTTTTACACGAGTCAAGATTCGCAACTTAAAGACTGGACGTGTGGTTGAACGCACTTATAAATCCGGTGAGACTTTACCTTCTGCAGACGTTGTCGATGTTGAAATGCAATATTTATACAGCGATGGTGAATACTGGCATTTCATGGTTCAGGAAACATTTGAGCAATATGCAGTTAATGCAGAAGCGGTGGCGGATGCAGTACAATGGTTGAAAGAACAAGACATATGCATTGTTACACTGTGGAACAATGAACCCATACAAGTTCTGCCACCCAATTTCGTTGTTTTGGAAATTGTGGAAACGGATCCCGGCGTGCGTGGAGATACTTCAGGCGGCGGCGGCAAACCTGCCAAACTTGAAACAGGAGCTGTTGTGCGGGTGCCTTTATTTGTCCAAACGGGTGAATTGATCAAGGTAGATACGCGCAAGGGCGAGTACGTCTCGCGGGCTAAAGAATAAGGAGAATAAAATGAGTGACATTAACTTTGATAGGGATTTTGAAGTTTTGGCACTCACTCCTGCAGAGACCACGTTAAAAGAACTTCAAGCAAGATTCAGTGAACTGGTCTCTGCCGATGATTTTCAGGATAAATTAAGGGCAAATGATGAGCAGGCTAAAAGCATCGTAGCCGCTTACAGCAATTTGCAGCTTTTGCTAAAGCCCTATGAGAGCCTGGATCTCCACCAGAAACGCAAATTGCTGGATGCTTTGAATGAAATGCCTGATTTTCAACTAAAACGGTATTTAGGCATTTACCCACATAACAGCAGTCAATTTTATTGGGACAGTAAGAATTATCCAAAACTTAGGGATTATCTTTCAGGTCAGATCATTAACAACGCTGGAACCTGGATGACCAGTATGGTGGGTGCTTTGTTTAAAAGCTGCGCAGTCAACTCCTATCCTTTGAAGGATAACGACGACCCTGATTCCCTAATATTGAAAAAAAATCGCTAATCAGAACCTTGGAATTTATATTGGAAGGGTGTGCCGCACACCCTTCCCTGATGACAATTACCATCTACTGACATAGCCATACCAGGCATTGGGATAAGCCCCGCCGTAATCGCCATAATAATAAATGTTTCGATAATTACCCCAGTAGGTATTTTCCAACTCATAATTGGAATAATAACGGGTGCCCCAATAAGGGCGGTATCCATAATAGCCCACCGAATAGACGTAATCATTGGTGTAGCCTGGGTAAGTAGTAGCCGTTGTCATCGCGCAGCTGGATAACAGCAGGATTGGCGTAAACGCAAGTGAAGCAAGCAGTAATTTTTTCATACACGCATCCTTGCCATGATAGGTTGTTCTTTAATTATACTTCAAGCTTTTGAATTATACAAAATGAGCGGGGAATGCGAGATTAGTCTTGAAAAATTGCAAGAATAAATACGGTAACGACCACCTGGGTTCTGAGCCGCTGGGTCTACAAAAGTGGCGATCTATGATGCGCTTTAGGTTCCCCGGCCATGCGGATATACACACCACGCATCAACAACAATCTCCTATCTAAAAGCTAAACTGGTTCAGCCAGGTTAGTCATCACCTAATCTTATATTAGACCATCTGGCTAAAACCATCTATGTGCCATCTGTATGAGTACAGGTTAATCGCGAAAATTTTCAAATTGCAAAGGTATTTTGATGTCTGATTTTT
Organism: Legionella jordanis; assembly: GCF_900637635.1. Lineage (NCBI taxonomy): Bacteria > Pseudomonadati > Pseudomonadota > Gammaproteobacteria > Legionellales > Legionellaceae > Legionella > Legionella jordanis. The sequence goes on along the minus strand of NZ_LR134383.1, from coordinate 245,101 downwards.
TAAGCAGCGCAATTGCCTCTTGCAAATCATCACGCTTTTTACCCGTAATGCGAATTTTGTCGCCTTGAATTGAACTTTGGACCTTAAGCTTACTGTCCTTAAGGAGCTTAACAATGTCTTTTGCAGTGGGCTGATCAATTCCCTGTTTAAACGTCATGTTTAAAGAAAAGGTTTTACCGCTATGCACTGGTTTATCTTCAATATCAACGCCACTGGCATCCACTCCTCGTCTGGTGCAATGATTGCGAAACAAATCCTCAAGCTGACGTACTTGAAAATCTGATTCAGACTTAAGGGTGACCGTTAAATCCTTAAGCTCAATGCTTGATTCCACCCCGCGAAAATCAAAACGTGTGGCAATCTCGCGAACTGCATTTTCCACCGCATGGCGTAATTCAACTGTGTTAATTTCCGAAACAACATCAAAAGAAGGCATATGCTCCCCTCGCAGCCAAACTTAACAAGCATTGTAACTAAAAAAGGCATTTTAGGTATACAGCTTTAAGCCCTTGGCTTGTTAACAGGATGCAACATTAAGGGATTAAGGATGAGATTGAGCATTTTGCCTTAATGATAATTCAGGAAAAATTGCAAGCAATTCACCTTCGCACTCCTCCAGCAAATTAGCCAATTTCCCTTTTTTATCAAAAACACCACCGTAGAGTCTATAAACACGCTCATTGTCAGCCATAGCTTTTTTCAAAGCGTTTTGTAAGACGGTTGGATTATCAATCACTTCCCCTTGATAACTCATATACTGCAGCTGCATCCACAAAGCATTAGCGACATCAATCCTGGCATTTTGCAAGCGCTTATTAAAGAAGTATCCTTTATTGACGGGATGAAAGCTGGAAAACACATAATCTTGGTTTTCTTGACTGGAAATGAATAAAGCTCGTTTGCTGAAATAATCTTCCAATTTAACGAGAAGCCTTTCTCTTGTCTTTTCAAGACGCCAGGCTGCTGCTGTTGCATCAGACTCAAGATTTGTCTTAATGCTGGTTGCCAAAGTAGTGGACAAGTTAAGGAATAACTGCAAAAAGGCACTTTTCGAAAAGCCAAGTTGGACAGCACATTTTGCCATGAGGAACAGACTGGCCATAAGAGCCGAAAGAGTTTTGGACCCTATAATTAAATCCTGGCTTTTGCTTAAAAATTGCAAATAGGCAGGTGAAGCCTCTTGTTTGCCAAGCAAACCACGAGTTTGCTTGGCTATCTTGTAGTTAAGGAGCTGTTTAATGAGTATATCTTTCAAATATTGCAATTTTTTTACTGAAACGGCGTTAATTGAAGTTAACGTTTCCCTATCCGCTAAATAGATTTTTTCCATAACAGACTGGCTAATGTCTGTGATTTTAAATTTCTTTGTAATTGCAAAATCAAGAATGGTCTGTAACTTACCGTGAATCAATTTTAATTGATTTGCCAAATCAGAATGAGCAAATTGACCATGAGCTAATTTTTCCTGCATCTGTTTAAATCGCGTAAGACTGGACTGAGCAGTCCCCCTTTTTTCTTGGTTTTTTTGAAGACTTACACGACAAACGATGACTGGATGAAATGGTTTTCTCTTGCTGTCAAAGAAACAACTCATGGTAGCTTTGTTTGATTTAGGTGACTTATTTTACCATACAAACCAAATATTGACTAATAAGGGTTAAAATTACACATATATTCACCAAGATGAGGTCATTTTAATTGGAGCCGTTGGCAATTTCTTTTTAATCCAGACCATCAGAGGCGTTGAAAGTGTTTGTTTTTTTTACTATAGATTAAAAAAGGGATACATGCAGCAGCAGACAAGGAGGTAAAACAATGCAACTTCCTATTCAAGTCGTATTCAGGAATATGGATCCGTCGCCAGCTGCTGAAGAAAAAGCACGCTCTCTGGCCACTAAACTCGAGCGCTATTTTGATAAAATTATGGGCTGTCGGATAGTCATCGAATCGCCTCATCGTCATCACCATAAAGGAAAACTATATCACGTACGTATTGATTTGACAGTTCCAAATGCCGAACTTGTGGTGAGTCGCGAGCCATCCGATCATCACGCGCATGAAGACGTTTTTGTCGCCATTCGTGATGCTTTTGATGCAATTAAACGGCAACTTCAAAATTATGCCCATCAACGAAGGGGCGAGATAAAGCATCATGAAATCCCTAACTACGGCAGGGTTCTTGAGGTATGCCCTCCTGCCGACTATGGCTACATTGAAACCCCAGACGGGCGGCAAATTCGTTTTACCAGCAATAGCCTAATTGATTATGACTTTGAGAAACTGGAAGTAGGCGATCGAGTCCGATTTGCAGAAGTAGAAAACTCTGAAGAACCAGTTGCAAGTACGGTTTACGTAGAAAGAAGCAATCATAACGGCGGCTGAAGGAGAATTTGTTATGCTTGTAGGAGAGTTCTGCAGTCGCGAAGTGGTGATGATGGAAGTAGAATCAGTCAAAATACTGCAGTCTCATGCGCAGCCATCATGTGGACAATCTGGTGATTATTGAGAAAAAGGAAAAAAACAATATCCTGTCGGTCTTATTTCGGATCGCGACCTGGTTGTTGAAGTCATGGCCCTAGGCTTATATCCAGAAGAATTAGCCGCAGCTGACGTTGTAACTCGCTCGCTTTTGGTGGTCACTGAAGAGGATAGTTTTTTAATGCTCTCGATTTTATGCGCGAAAAGGGTCTGCGCCGTTTGCCCGTTGTTAATGTTCAAGGCAGCCTAGTTGGAATCACCCTTAATGATGTCACTGATGTTGGCTGAAATGTTAAAGGATATGGCTACAGTAATGAGCCAAAGAGCGCTTGAATTTAAAATCGCCCTTAGCATTATTGATAAGAAAATAGCCCATTATATTGTTATGGCTTGCGTTCGACCGCAGCGAATGTTTGTGGTAGCGGTTTTCGGTATTGACTCGACTGAACCATCAAACACAGCAGTATAATAAGCATTGGTGAGCGGAAAATCCCCCCCTTCCGTGGAAGTCCAATAGCTTACCTGCCAAGGGTAACCAAATCCGAGAGAAACGAGCTCGGCGATCGTTGTGAACCACTGATCTACCGCAGGTAAATACCAATCAGTGAAACCACTACCAGCATAAGTAAAACAAACATCACCAGCCCCAGTATTGCCGGCAGCAATCATTTGGGATGTATTAAAGGCCCCATCTGTCTGGCTGTTAGCGCCAACAATCTGTCCATAATTTCCCCATTCGACATTTGAAGCAACATCGACATTGGTAATGACAAAAGCATTCCCACCCGAAATCGCATAGACCAATCCTCCCCCGTACTGAAAAGCTAAAGCAATGGGCACCGAATTGGCGGTATTGCTACCGCTTACGGGAATGTTGCTATGCGTTACATAGGGAGTAGGGGAACTAAAAAACAAGGTGCAAGAAGCGCCAGGGGCCACACTTGCACAATTACCACTGTCTTGCACCACATCAGTTAAGTCCCCCGGTAAAGTAGCGTGAATATTAAGAGCATTGACGGTGCTGCTGGCGCTGTTGGTAACGGTAATGCCCACCGCAGGGCCACCAACTGTAATCACTGCACGTGGCTGTGCAATGGAAATAATCGGCATCGCAGCCACACGCACAGTGATGGTTTCCCGGTTGGTATTACTACCTCCAATCAGCACACTCCTGGTTTCAACAGCACTGCCCGTAAAGGTAATGCTGCAACTGGCTCCGGGAGCTAGTGCAGCCCCGCAAGTATTACCCACCACGGATATGGAGCTGCCTGCAGGGACAACCGCAGTCACATTTCGGGCGACAATATCAGATACATTTGTTACCGTTACCGAGCCAGTGCCGTTAACAGAAAAGGCAATGCTCGTGGGAGAAACGGAAATTAGGGATTCCGAAACCAAGATGGTCACAAAAGTGGAGGTTGTATTGCTTCCCTGGAAAATAACTTGAGCTTCGGTAGGCACTGCCGAAGTAAACGCCATGTTGCAACTGGCTCCAGGAGCCAAAATGGCTGGGCAATTGTTCGCCACGAGTATCAAAGGACTATTGGGAGGAATAATGGCCCTTATATTTTCCGCACTAATCAGGGTACTTGCACTATTGGTGATGGTGACTGTCCCTCCGGATGTTATAGTGAACTTTAAAAAAGAGGGAGAAGCAGTTAGTATCGCTTGCGCTGCCGGTACGACGGTAACATTTAATTCATTCGCTTGCTCTGGCTGTGAGCATAAAAAAGGATCAGGAGTGTTGTCAGTGGGGCTTTTGGTTTTACAAATGATAGGGCCACCATGGACACCGGCGCCCATCTGATTTGCTATCAGACGAAGACTCAATATGCAAGAAGCCCCTGGAGTCAGCACAAAGGGGATGCTGCAATTGCCCGTGCCGGGAACTGCCGTAACCCCTAAAATGGGTTCCATCGTTAGCCTTCGGGTAATCGAGGTGTTGTTGATCACCACGTAATTGGCGATGGCGATGGCATTTATTGGTAATTGCGCAGGAGGTCTGTTAATTGGGAGAATGCTGAATTTGGGCGTGGAACCCGCTTGCAAAGGCATAATCGAGCAACAAGCGAGAACCAGCATTAGAAATTTGCCCAGCAATCTTCCCGTTTTCATATCTTATCCTTAAGCCAGGTAAGTGAAATTAATTAAAAATTGTTGCGTATACAAATTACTGAGTGATAAAACTGAGTTTGTGGTTTGGCCCCATGCAGGCGCCAATTGGGTTTTACCCCAATTGAGAAACTCATAACCTATACCAATCTGGAAATTATCAGTCACTGGCATGTCAAGACCCGCGCCCAGAGAATAGGTGAATGCCGATTGGTCATTATTACCAAACGGTGGCGCCGGAATTTCAGGATAAATTTTAGGAGATATGCTGAAATTGGAGCTGTTGTTCATTCCATAGCCTAAACCCACACTAAAATAAGGAAGCATGTAGTCCAAATCGCCAATGAACTTGGCTTTTGCGGCAATGTGCTGATGTCTTACTTTATAGGTATAAGTGAAATTATTAAAGTTTGGATTAGCATCTTCCCAGACATCACCGGTTAAATTAGAAGAGGAAGTAACAGCAACCTCTAAGCCAAGCTGGGTAATGAATGATTCATTGAAGTGGCAGGCATAACCTGCAAACAGCTCTATGATGCCCGAAATTTCATCCGTGTTGCTATTTATTGTGTAAGTCTTAACCACATCCGGTTCAAGTCTAACGTTCTTCTTGTCTCCACCTCCTACCCAAGCAGGACCGATACTTAGTGTTGCAAAAAATGGAACACCTGATTGCTGATGTAAATAGTTATCGTAGGGATCGGCCAGGGCACTGGCAGACAGGAGGAAACTGGTTGCTGCAATGACTAACTTCTTTATGCTCATATACGTCCTGCTTTTTTACTGCTTCTTCCTTAAAAAGGAACCCAATTGAAACATCAATTTATATCGCATTTCCAGGTAGTAATCCAGAAAAAGCTTCAATAGCTTAGGACAAGAGTTCCATGAAAAAACCATTCAGCACGCTTATTCATCTTGGGTTATATTTTTAATAGGAGGTGAAATAATCTTATGGAAGATGAAAAACAGAAAACCAATAATCTTTACCCGCCTCTCATTTACAATCATGAGCACAAAGAACGAAGGGTGGGTTTTGAAATTGAATACGTGGGCATTTCGCTAAAGGATTCTCTAAACATTCTTAAGCGCTTGTATTCAGGAAATATTCAGCTTGAACACGATAAAAAAGGAGTGCTTAAGGACTCAGCACTGGGGACTTTTGAAGTTGAGCAAGATGCGCAGCTTTTAAAGGAATTGGCCAAGCATTCGAAAAAAAATCAAGAAGAAGGCAAAATCGATTTAAGTGGTTATCTCAGTACTGCGATTGATTTTGCTCTAAACAACATCATTCCTCTGGAAATCATCTCCCCCCCTGTGCGGATTAAAGACATTCCAAAATTAGACAAGATTATTGATGAGCTCAGATTACATGGGGCAAAAGACAGCAGCTCCTCATGGCTTGCAGCATTTGGCGTTCACCTTAATCCCGATTTGCCATCTTTATCAGCCGACTGCATTCTCGCTTATTTGCAAGCCTTCATCCTATTGCAAGACTGGCTAAGGAAAGAAATTCAAGTGGATTTAACAAGGCAGTTATCCACTTACATCGCTGACTTTCCGAGCGCTTATAAGCTCAAGATTTTAAAGACCAGTTATCAGCCCTCTCTAGCAAAACTGATGGATGATTATTTGCACTATAATTCGACGCGTAACCGCGCCTTAGATTTATTGCCGCTTTTTGCCTTTATCGACAAACAAAAAATTGCCGAACAGGTTGATAGCGATTTGGTTAAGGCACGACCAACTGTCCACTACCGACTGCCAGACAGCAACTTTCATAAAGAATCACGAAATTTTACCACTGAATGGCAACGCTGGCTTAAAGTCGAACAATTGGCTGCAAACCGAGCAGTATGCCAGGAGATGTGCCGCAAATATCTGGAGCACCTGCAAACCAGTTCGTTTTCCTTCGATAGCGAAGGCTGGGTTGAAATATGTGAAAATTATCTGAGGCATCTATGAGAAAGCGTCCTCTCATTGCAGTTACTCAGTCTTCAAGGCAATCCTGGCTGCCTAATTTTGCTTTAAAGCTGGCCATATGGCTAGCCGGCGGGCGTGTCATAAGCATTAATCCTGCAAGCAACCAGCATCGCTTTGATTATCAAGCCTTATTGCTGGGCGGAGGTGTTGATATCGATCCCAAACTGTATGGAGATTTACGAAAAATTGGCTACCACTATCAATTCGAACGAGACGAGCTGGAACTTAAACATCTGGCCTACGCTGAACAACATCATTTACCTGTGTTTGGCATCTGCAGAGGCTGTCAATTGATGAATGTTTACCGCAAAGGGACATTATGCCTCGACATTGAAAAAGTCTTTGAAAATGCACAATATCCTTCTCATCTTCTTGGCTATTTATTCTTTCGCAAAACAATCCATATTCAAAAGCCCAGTTTATTATTTGCAATTTCGAAGCAGCACAGCTTAAAAGTAAACAGCATTCACAAACAAGCCATCGCCAAACTTGGCCTAAATTTGAAAATCACTGCCTGGGAAAGAAATCAAATCATTCAAGCCATTGAGGATCCGACTAAGCCATTTTATTTCGGAGTGCAATTTCATCCCGAGTTTTTAATTCACAAAAAAATATTTTTGAATTTATTCAGGGCGTTTGTAAAACAGGCAAGCAGCAAAAAACAGTCTGAAATACCAGGTTGAACCGAAGTTCAACCTGGCTGGATTTTAGAAGCCGCCGGGCAAATTGATTGAGCCCGCTTTGTCAGGAGTGGCAGGCTGAGAATTGATGTAACAACCCTTGGATTTTTCGCTCACCACAGTAACACTGCCATCTGTACCAATCAACAAATTGCAGATGTTGCTGTTACTCCCACTAATCAGCATGGTGGATGAAGCATTGATGTTCTTAACCAGACAAGCCGGATTTTTACTGACTGGGTCTGGACAAGTTGTGCTGTTATTAATAAGCACCGGCTTAAAGGGGTAGCCCACATAAACCATGTAGGAATATTGGGTTGAAGGTGGCGGTGGCACACTGCCGCAAAATTTCCCTTTAATTTCGCCAGGCTGAATGTTGTCTAGTGAGCAAACTGCACTGCCATTGCGGTAAAAATTCACTGTTTTAGGCGTTGATTGCTGGTTATACGCGGAAACATAGAGTTTATCACCGCTGCCAAATGCTGCGTAAGCGGGAGTATCGGCCGTGACCTCCGGATTTAGGGTGCCATATCGGTTTAGATTTTGAATCCAATAATAGATACTAGGCTTAGATTCTCCAGGATCGGGCGTATTGCCTTGCTGCTCGAAGTACTGCGTGTAATATTGCGCTGCCTTAGCTGGGTCACCCAGAGCAAGATATTTTAATAAAGTCCCGCAATAGGCTGAATTGCTTGCATCTCCCGAACAAGGATTTTTAGCGTCCAAACTGTAGGCGCGTTTTACAAAATCCGCGTTGTAACCCAGATAGAAAGAACCTGCGGTCATCGGAAGCGTATTGGATGCCAGGTTCTGATAATAGCAAGGTTGTGCCGCACAGAAATAGGTGGAACGATCCAGTTTTCCGCCCCAAACATTACCTACAATTAAATAGCTTTGTCCGGTTGAACTGTTCGACCAATTGCTGGGAAACACAGCAGATTCGGGGTTTTGATTGAAATGATAATGGTTTAAGCCTTGCTCCTCTGTAGTGTATAAATACAACCCTGTCTCCAGAAGATCTTGGGGAGAACTATTATCCCCTTCAAAACTTAAGCCTTCTGTGTTTAATCCCCAGAGGATAATCGCTTGTGCCAAATTCATAAACTCAGCGCTGTCTTCTTCATTGACGTTGTCAAAGCTGTAAGGCATTCCGAGTGCTGAAGATAAGCCAGCATAAGGGTCAAAACTTCTAAAATGCGGGAACTTGGCTGGTTCGGAACCATCCTCTCCATACTTGTAATTGCAGATGTCTCGAATCAACAAGTTAACCATAGCCCCATATTGCTGAGCCCAGGTTTTGTCAAATTGAGCTATCGTTGCTGCCGCGTCAAGTAAATAGCCCCAATGGAAAGCATGATCGGTTAAGGTAGTTGCGGTAAAAAATCCGCTGGGGAAACCCATCATGCTGTTCCATTCACTGTTGTAACTAAAAAACCAACTGCCTTCTTGCCGCTGGCAATCCGACGCACCTCCAGGACAAGGATCAGTGTAGTTTAAACCGGTAAGAAAACTGGTCATTTGATTTTTTAATGCAGTTAGCAAATCATCGCGAATCTTTTTGTATTTTGGATTTGGATTGCTGGAAGAACCCATCAATACATGAGCTATTTTGATGAGTTGAGCCTCGCGGCCAAGCAATTTGCCCGTAGCATAAGTATCCGTCCAGGGATTTTTAGAATCCAAATGAGGATCTGGGGGCAAGCTGAATGGATAACTGCCAATTTTGTCCAGTTCCGCTTGGCTAAGGCCATTGGCCAAAGTGGGCATTACACCATGAAAAGGCACTTCTGTTGCAAAGGATGAATGGTCTTGACTTGATTGATTAGGGACAAAAAGTTGCATATTCCCTTTCAAGGTCCGAACAATGCCTTGACTGCCAGCACAATTATCTTGAAAAAAACAACCTGCTTTATCAACCGCCGACATATTTTTAACTTGCCATGGGTATACCATCACCAAGGGCTGATGTTTGAGGGCACTGTTTGCATAAACCGTTTCTGTGTCAAAATTAAAATGGCTAATGACTTTTGAAGAAGCCTTATCATATCCATATTGTATGGAGGTGTTTTTGATAACCGTATGTGCATAAGGCTTAATACGATTGGCCACATCGAGCGCTGCGGCATCCGAACTTGCAGGAATCACCATTAAGGAAATAAAACGGTTTGGATCATTGCTGTTTATTTGCGTTCCAGGTACCACATTGCCACTGCCGCCTTGATCCACAGGAACAATGACTGCGCCACTGCTCGTTTTCCATGGATTAGCCGAAGAGGCAGGATTCGTAAAATAGGCATAATACCGATAATTTCCATCGGAAGCATTCCTGGTTTTAAAGACGCTAAAACCTGAGCCCTGGCTTAATAGTTTAATGTCTTGGGAATTGCTAAATTGCAAATAAGAGGTGGGCTGGTTATTTTGTTTTTCAATAAAAATAAACGGCGAACCCTCAGCAACCCTGGCCGAGATTAAAGGGCTGTTATTACGCTTCCATTCTAACTTCACCATCCAATCTGAGTAGTCATCCACTAATGGCGCAGTACCGAGCAAATCTCCCGTGGTAAAATTAAGATCAAGCGTATTGTCATAACCCCTATCGACATGAACGTTATCCACTTTGGCATTTTGTAGCGGAATACCCAAAGAAATCCCTTTTTCATTAAATCGAACACTTAGCGGGTTTGGTAGTAGAAGCAAAGGGTTTAGGTAATCACTGTCTTGAATTTGTCCAGCTGTTTTATCAACCGCCAACATCGGCGTCCACCAGAGTCCAGTGGTAATGACTTTATCTGTTAAACCAAACTGACTGCCGCGAAAACTGGACTTTAATGTGGCATAGTTGTCAATCAGTGGATAACCAGCATCTTTTGACACACGTCCCGGGTATTTTTCGGCAAGCTTGGCAATTTGCTGATTATCATAAAGGATCCCATGGCCAATCGGTGTTGCGCTTTGGATTAAATGACTATGGATTAAAAAAGAACCAAATAGAAGGATTCTGCTTAAATTCTTAATAGGGCTTTGCTGATCTGGCATTAATATCTCTCCTTAGTTGACAGTAATTACTCCCATATTGAAAAAACCTTTTTGTTAGGTCTCTTTTTTTACCTTAAAGGGACTAATCTTTCACTGTCAACCCAAAGAGAATGATTCAATGACAATAAATGCTCTTTGTATCAATATACAAAATAAACAAATTGAATTTATAAACTGTTTTGTTGAGAGTTATTCTGAAGTGTTGTAGCACTCTTCTCAGCTGATTTTGCAGTATGAAAAAAAGAATAGTTTATTTTTTCAACCATGCGATATGCAGCCCAGCCAATTACTGTCCCCGCGGTAGCCCGTGTGGTGTCAACCAGAGTTGTTTTAACAGCATCCTTAAAAATATGTGTTGCAAATTTACCAAAAAACATTTCTTCCCTTCCTATTTAATTGCGAGTTAGTGTTGTATTTTATCCCATTAGCGCAAAATAATGCCAACACTTTTGACACAAGTAAACATCAGAGAAAGAAATGTCGTATGCAATCAATGTCCCAAATATCAAATTAATTAGCGTGCTGGGCCAGCCGATGGCGAAGAATCCCTATCCTCTTCAGGTTTAGGCCAAACCCTTTTTAGCGGTTCTGTTCCCATGGCATGATCCAAGCCAAAAATAATGCTAAATGTGAGAGCAGTTTGCGGGCTTCTTATTAAGGCTTCTTTCAAAAAGGTTACTTTAAAAAAAGTTTTCATGGCTTCTTTAGCACCCATTTCGCGCATATGAACCTTTGCCTGGCTAAACATGGAAAAAGGGCTTACGGTAACTACGCGGCCCTCATTCATTTTTGAGGCTAATAATTTTTTATCCGCGTAGGCATTAGGTATTGTAGTCAGGAATGTGGCTATAACGCCTGAAGTGGCTCCAGCTGCTACCTGATTGTAGATATCCCTATTGAACTTGAATAGGGAAGCGATGGAATCCCCCATCATGCCTATGGCCGCAAAATTAATGAACCCTGCAATGGAACGGGATCCCCAGTTGGTTGTTGTTAGATGCCATAAGTTGGCTACCGACCAGTTGAAATTTCCTTTGGTGACGATTTTGGCGCTTTCCAGCTTGGCCTTGCTTACCAAACCATTGCTGACCAACAAATCCGCCTGAGAAAATAAAAAAGTGCCAAGTACGCGTTTATGCGGGTGCACTTCGTGCTCAAGCTGCTCTTCGGCCGATTCCCGGTTTTGTTGTTTGGCCGTAACTGCCACGGCCCCTCTTTTTTGGCCAGCTATGGCATAGGAGCCAAAGCCACGGTACATGCTTCGAAATAAGCCCTGTTTGAACGCCGAATCTGCACCACTTGCACCAGGCAGCTGCATGCGAGTCAACATGTATTGAAAGGGTTGGGTAAAAGCAGAAACGCTAAAGGAAATCGCTGCGGTTTTAAAAACCAAGTTCGCGAATACATAAGGTTTGCCAAAGAATGGTGAATCAAGTTCTGCTGTGTTTGTTTCTTTTTTCTCACGCATAATTTTGTTCCTGATTACAATTTTTAATCAGAGTAACCAAATTTTCTTAAGAAAATATTAAAAAGAAGCAATTTTGCAGTTTATTGCCTAGATGAGCAGCAATTCCCATGCAGCTGGGAAATAATCCGCCGCACAAGACGGCCACATCGTATTTCTTTCCACACGCTCAGCAATGCTAAAGCTATTCCTGTGGGCCATTAACTTGCTATAGTTAGCCTATCCACCCTTTCCTTTTGGTGATGCATGAGCAATCAGCTTCTCAATTACCTAAAAGATAATAATTTGGTATTAACCACTGCAGAATCTTGCACTGCGGGACAAATCATTCATCTGTTAGCCCAATGTGAGGGCAGCGGCCAATGTCTGGATGCTGGATATGTAGTTTATTCTGAAAATGCCAAGAAGCGCTTGCTGGGAGTAAGACAGGAAACCATTGAGCAATATACCTTAACCAGTGAAGAAATAGCCCGTGAAATGGTTATGGGGGCCTTAAAGGACAGCTTGGCCAATGTCGTTGTTTCAACGACAGGTATTGCAGGTTCAGAACCTATGGATGGAATTCCTCCTGGAACCATTTGCTTTGGTTGGGGCTTTAAATTAAAAAATGAAGTGGCTATCTACAGCGAGACCAAGCGTTTTCAAGGGGCTCGTGCTGATATTTTATCTGAGGCTGCAAAGTATGCTTTGGCGCAAATTCCCCATTATCACCGAATTTCACAGACCGTAAAATGATGCGCTTTCCCCTAATCATTGAGAATGCGTTTAGCTATCTGGGAAAAGTCTTAGGACTTGGCGAATCCTTACTGTCTTCAGCCTGTTGGGGTGGAAAGAATGAAATTGGCCTTGACTTGTTGCTGGAGAGGGTTTGTTTTGGTTGCTCGCTGAGCAATTCCGCCAGCTCATGATGTCCCATGACGGCAGCTATATCATAAGGCCGCATCCAAACTGTCTCCTCTGAATGCCCGGAATTCTGCTCGATAAACGTTTGCATCCTGTTTAGAATTCCTGTGCCTCTTGCCATGGCAAAATTCAACAGTTTCAGCCGATTAAATGACGTGGGCAAGGATGGGTCTGCCCCATATTCAAGCAACTTTTGAACTGCTTTGAAATGCCCGTTTTGAGCCGCAATAAAACAAGCCGTACAGCCATTTTCCTTTGGCTTATTTAAATCTGCTTTATGAATCGCCAAACGCTCAATCACCTGGGTAAAACCTTTTTGCGCGGCAATAAACACGGCGGTTGTTCCGTCTTGGGTTTCCTGATTGACATCAACGCGCGTTGCCAAATAATCAATGATGTCTGAATGCCCCTGGTGGGCGGCTGCATGAATGGGTGCAACTCCGTTAATTAAGGTTTCAGACATCTTTGCCCCCCATGTTCCAAGTTCTTCGAGCGCTTCTTTATGTCCTCTTAAAGCACAAATATAGGCCGCGCTTTCGTCTTGAGAGTTGGTTTGATCAACATCAGCGCCATGTTTTGCCAACTTCGAAATAACCTTGGAAAAACCTTGCAGTGCAGCGGCAAGTATTGGCGAATTTCCATTATTTAAAGGCTTATTCAAATCAGCACCCAGGACCGCCAATTCTTCAACCAAATCATGAAATCCGGATTGAGCCGCCAGCAATACGGCAGTAGCACCGCAATTGCTTGTTTGGTTTATGTCAACACCCCGTGTAACCAGCTCAAGAATAATGGCTTTTTGCCCTTCTGCGGCCGCGACATGGATAGGCGCTCGGCCTTCTTCATCATCCAGGCTTAAGTCTGCACCCAAATCGGCGACTCTCCTGAGCCCTTCACAATCACCTCGTCGCGCTAATAAATAGGCGAGATTAACCTGATCCTTTCGTTGAGCCACTTCAGTATTGATGAGATGCTTGTTCTTAACTTCTGCCAGTGCATGAGCAATGGGGTTTAGGCGCGGATCACTCGCGGTTAATAAAACGGCTGAATTCAATGCCACAAAAGGGCTATGAATGTCTCTTTTAAGGCTATGCATTATCTTTTCAGCAAGAAGCCTTCTGTCGGCGAAATTCAGGTATTGGGCTGGATAAGTTTCTATATCGAGGTAGTACCAACCGATGCTAGGCTTAAATGAGAGGGCAGTGCTGTGTTTGGCACCCGTGAGAAGCACAGCCAGGGGTTTGTCCAGTTGTTCTGAGTGACTGGTAAAAGCCTCTTCCAATTGCTTAAGGTATAGCTCAAGCTCATCCAGATTAGACAGAAAAGATTCTTCATACACTTCCCTAATCCCACCGAGGACCTGAATTTTGTCACAGGAAGCAAGAGGGGAAATCGACTCAAGATCTTGTTGCGTGGGGAGGCTTTCTCGGTCAAACAAGCCGGGGTTAAGAAAGGGAGCCTGGAATAACATCAAACTTTCACAAAAAGCCAGTGCATCCAACAATTGTTGGTCATTCTGACTCAGAGTGTCGTTCTTCTTGCTTTGAAGTTCAGTCAGCCAATCTTTGAAATTGGCTCTGTTTAAGAGAATGTATTGTATGCGCTCATCAAATTGTTTTTCTTCACCTAAAAGATGGGCTTCAAGCCAACGAACCGCAAATCCGTGGCAATAATAATCTCCCAGTTTAGGATATCCCAAGCCCTCCAGCATAGTGGAGAGTTCGTATGCAAGATTCTGGTAAAACATGGCATCACCTGCAACCATTTATTGCACACTGTGTGCAATTTAAGATCATTATAGATGGGCTCTTGTCATTTGACTATGGAAATTGCCGAGCGGGGCATTAAGCTTTGGCAAACAATCCTATTTAGACCTAATGCTGGGTCAACTTTATGTCAAAAACTAAATCCTATAGTGACATTTTTTTAGAGGGTTAAAACAGTAGGGGTTGATTGGATATGCCGATCTCGCATTCGATTTCTTGTTCAATATTTTTTTCCATGAGTGATATTACCCATTCTAAACTATGAACTTATTGATGACCTGTGTTATACATTTAAATAAAAAGGTATAAACAAATGACCAAATTCGTTTATTTACTGGGGCTCCTGATTGCCTGGATTTTGTTTTATAACATTCTGACTCGCAGAAGGGTCAGATTTCCCAAGCTTAAAACAACCATTATTGTGCTTTTATTTTCTGGGTTGATTGTTGCCTTCAGCAATAATCTTTATGCATTTTTCGATCGCCTGCTCTTTTCTTTGAATAAAGCCGGGGAAGTTGCATTGGTTAACTCCCCATTTAAAATCCCTGCGAATCAGGATGCCAATTATTGCAAACAATTCAAAGATCAAGACGGGCATGAAATTACAGTTGTATCCGTGCGAAGCGATGGAAGGTATTGTGGTGATTTCTGGCGATTCAAAGAACGAGTAGACATTTTTTTGCCCTACAAACACTTTAACAATCAGCAATGGATTTACTGGGCATCACCCAACTTGCAAATCATAGCCAACAAATAATTCAATGGGCACGCGGGTGTAGTTTAATGGTAGAACCTCAGCTTCCCAAGCTGATGGCGTGGGTTCGATTCCCATCACCCGCTCATCCTGTTAATCAAACTTCCTTCCATTACCTGGGGATGTTCAGCAATCGATCTTCTGGAGCCATGTCATCACCAGGGGTTTTGCGTAAAAAAGCCTGGTCAAAAAAACTATACTGCCCGCTTTTTAATTTACTTGCCACAGAAACAAGGGCCGGGATGGTTCCAATTCCTGTAAGGAGTAACAGTAGGTTTTTCAAAAAAGGGCCCCAACTTGAATTACTTTCCATTTTGACCTGGTATTCGCGGATGAGCCTGCCTGCTTCGATTTGCAAGGCTAGCGAAGCCTCTTGCATGGCATTGTCTCGAGCGGGTTCATCTTGGCTCATTAGCTCATTCAGCCTTTGTTGGAAATTATTCAATTTAGTGTCCAGTTCTCTCTTAAGAGAAGCAATCGTCCCTTTATCCATTGTGGAAACAGAGTTTTGGATGGCTTCAAATTTTTTAAATTGCTGCTTAATATTTTCCCTAATTTCGACAAGCATAAATTGCCCTAGTTCCCTCGGATTCGGTAGATGTCTGTTTTTTTCCACAAATCGAATAGTCAGTGCTTCTTTATTCAAACCAATACCGATGAAACGCCGATACAATTCCACGCGCAAAGCAGCGTCATAGGCTTTTTTGAACTCTGTTTTATAATTTTCGACGTCCTCAATGCCATTGGTGTGCCTGTAGGCTTTAGCAAATGCCGTTTGAGCCGCCGCCATAATCCCTATAACGTCTATACCATCCACAAAATTTCTGCATTCCCAACTAGCTAACTTTGGCGCCGAATCAAAAGCCACCTTGTGGATCTTTTCTTTTAAGGTTTCTAAATCATTGCCATTGCTTGCTAAGGCCTTTTCCAGCGAGGAATCGTAATTGGCCATTATACTTTGGGCTATCTTTAGAACTTTTTCAGGTTTCATGATGTTCAAGCTTTAGTAATTTAGATACCAATTATATTGAAACAAGCTTAGGGTTTTATTAAACCTCTTCTGCAAAAAATGAATTATTCTTTTTTTACATTAATTATTTAGTAATCACATTGTGCTATTATGACACCCTATTGAGCAACCTTAAGCTCATTCAAGCAACTGCCACCTAATGAGCAATCTGTAGAAAATTTATTATCCATTGTCAAAGTGCAATTGCGCAACAAACTGTTGTCTCCCCGTGGTGATCTCAGCCGAATTATTGAAAGTGGTTGAAGAAAATACGGGTAACATTGCTAAACTGTGGTGAGCCAAAGGATTCTTCATTGCGGCTTCCTTAGAAAGTAACGGCCGGGCTTGTGTCCTAAGGATTTGACGGTATTGCTGCCTCAGCCAAGATGCTAAGGAATGTTCATTTTGAGCTATTTACAAACGATTCATTGTCTTCTATGATTTGATTAATGTCACATTAATCAATACAAGAGGCCATATGAATCGTGGCGGCAAAAGGCTGGGAGCAGGACGCCCTGTTGGCAGCAATCGCTACGGAGAGCCAACAAAAACCATACGAGTACCCATCTCACGAATGGCTGAGATTAAAGAATACATTAATAATCAGCCCAAGGGATTTCCTCTTTATAGCTCGAAAGTAAGGGCCGGTTTTCCCTCGCCAGCTGACGATTACATCGAATCTCACCTTGATTTAAACGAACATCTGATAAAACACCCGGCATCTACCTTTTTTTTAATTGCCGAAGGCGATTCAATGACTGATGCCGGCATTCAACCTGGGGATATGTTAATCGTCGACAAAAGCCTTGAGCCAGTACACGGTAAAATTGTGATTGCCGCAATTGATGGTGAGCTTACGGTAAAAATACTGTCGAAATTGAATGGTAAAGTACAGCTTATCCCAGGAAACAAAGCTTACAAGCCAATTGATATCAGTGAAACGCAGGATTTGGTTATTTGGGGCGTGGTCACACACATCATTCATCAGGCGAGCTGACATGTTTGCCTTGGTTGACTGCAATAATTTTTACGTCAGTTGTGAACGCTTGTTTCGTCCCGATTTGCAAAATTCTCCCGTTATTGTGTTAAGCAATAACGACGGCTGTGTCATCGCCCGTTCCAATGAAGCCAAGGCGCTTGGCATTAAAATGGGGGCACCCTATTTTGAGGTGCAGGGACTTTGCAAGTCCAATCGCGTACAAGTTTTTTCCTCCAACTACAGCCTCTATGGCGACTTATCGCATCGAGTAATGACCGCCATTGAGCAAAATTGGCCGGAGACTGAAATTTATTCCATTGATGAAGCTTTTCTTGATTTGAAAACCTTGCCAGAAAAAAACATTGATTCTTTTTGTACGGAATTGCAAAAGCTTATTTTTAAACACACAGGCATTCCTGTCTCCATCGGCATTGGCCGGACAAAAACCCTCGCTAAGGCCGCCAATTACGTGGCCAAAAAGAAATTAAAACTACCCATTTTTAACATAAGCAATCAGGAAACCAACTGGCTTCCCCACTTGGCCATACAGGATGTTTGGGGCGTTGGCCGTCAGTATTGTAAACAACTCACAGCCTTAGGGATTAAAAATGCCCTTGAATTGTCGCAAATGAACCCCCGTTTTATTAAAGATCGTTTTAATGTGGTTTTGCAGCGCACTGTCCTTGAATTATCGGGCAAGCCTTGTTTGGATTTGGAGGAGATAGCAGCCAGACAATCCATCATGTCTTCTTGCTCCTTCGGTACTTTGCAGACGGACTTTGCCTGTATCCAAGAAGCCATTAGCCATCATTGCAGCACCGCCTGGGCTAAAATGCGACGCCAGGGACTTACCACCCAGCATCTATCCGTATTTATCCGCTCCAATTCGTTTCGCGAAGATTTAGCCCAATATTCCAATTCGATTGGTTTTCGCCTGGTTAATCCCAACGATGACTTGAGGCATTTGACCACCATCGCCAAACAGGGTCTTAAACGTATTTATCGCAGGGGGATTCAATACCATAAATGCGGTGTTTTATTGGCGGATTTAATCGATAAACAATATTATCAAAAGGATTTATTCCATCAGCCGAGCGATGAACAACTGTTTGCCGCTGAAAAAGTAATGGGGCTGATTGATGGAATCAATCAAAAATATGGGCCAAAGACCATGCGACTGGCGGCTGAGGGTTTTCGTAAATCCTGGTCAATGAAGCGGCAATTAAAATCTCCGCACTACACCACCCGCTGGTCTGAACTTCCAGTCGCTTATTTGAAATAGTTTAAATTTCTTTTCGTGGTGTACTGACACCCTTGTCATTCTGTTTTCGTTCAACATCGTCCATGTATTCACCAGTTCGACCGCCAGAAACTTTATCCAGTTTGTCTTTGCTGAGTTTTTTTGATTTTTGCTTCGCTTCGGAAGATTTGGAGGAATTGTCCATGCTTGATGTCCTATAACGGAAATATAATAAAGCATAGTTCAGTTTATTTAAGCTTGCGTGACTTCTTTGTTCCCTCACCATGCTCACCCAGCAGCTCAATGATCCAAGCTTTACCAAGGCTTACAAAGAAAGGTTAAAGGACATAATTGCTCAATATGGACAACAACAATCTGAGACTGGGCAATCTGGATCATCCTTTAAGGATATAATTTAATTCTGCTAAATGTTCCTTGCAAAAGGAGGCGTATTTAATCAAATTTATAACCTGATCTTAAGCATTCAGGAACAACAGCTGGCTTAGGCAGCCAATCGAAGCATTCCGTGGTCTTTACAGTGATTTTACCCGCGTAAACAGCGCAGGTTTTCCGAGTCAGGATTTGTCAGGGCTTCTGCACCAGTTTGCCTGGCTTCCTTACTTCGCAAGCTCATCTGCCCACTGGCTCCAAGTGGGTGAGTTCTGAGTGATTCCAATACTGCTGCTAAGCTTAATCGTATGGGAGGTTGACTTAAGTATGCGCCTCGTCGACAGCAACAGGACTGTAGGGATATGCTAAATAAATTTATCCAGGTAGACCATCAATGGAAAACAACCAAGGCAAGCGCTCCTCTGATGCATTGGAAAATAAACCCGATTTATTGAATTTGGCTAATTTTCCCCTGCTGAATGAACAGGCAGGCCTTAACACCGCAAACAGCAAAAGCGTATTGGCTGAAATGCTGACTATTATGGTGAACGATTCATTGCCTAATGTGAATTAGTTTCGACTTAATCTGACACAAGTACTTGAAAAAGAGAGAGTTTCCGGTTTTGATAGAAGTGCGAACTTGAAACAAAACCAAAAGGAAAACTCTCATGATAGATAATACAGTTAAAATTATTAAACATAAAGTTGGCTTATTAAACCTTGC
The DNA here is from genome assembly GCF_900637635.1 of Legionella jordanis. Lineage (NCBI taxonomy): Bacteria > Pseudomonadati > Pseudomonadota > Gammaproteobacteria > Legionellales > Legionellaceae > Legionella > Legionella jordanis. Next base: position 225,585 of record NZ_LR134383.1, on the reverse strand, counting down.
TGAAGAATTAGGGAATGTATCTAAGGCATGTAAAGTAATGGGCTTATCCAGAGATACATTTTATCGCTATAAGTCGGCAGTAGAATCGGGAGGAGTTGATGCTTTATTCGATCAAAGCCGAAGAAAACCTAATCTAAAAAATAGAGTAGAAGAAGCAATTGAACTCTCGGTAAGGGAGTATGCGATCGCATTTCCAGCCCATGGTCAGCTTCGTACGAGCAATGAGCTTCGTAAACGGGGTATTTTTGTTTCTCCAAGTGGAGTTCGTAGCATTTGGCTGCGATATGAGCTTGCCAATTTTAAAGACCGCTTAAAAGCATTAGAGGCTAAAGTAGCTTCTGAAGGAATTATATTGACGGAAGCGCAGGTCGTAGCTTTGGAGAAAAAGAAATTTGATGATGAGGCATGTGGTGAAATCGAAACAGCACATCCTGGTTACCTCGGCTCGCAAGATACTTTTTATGTGGGTACGCTTAAAGGAGTCGGTCGCATTTATCAGCAAACTTTTGTTGATACCTATAGTAAAGTGGCATTTGCCAAGCTTTATACGACTAAAACGCCAATTACTTCAGCAGATTTACTGAACGATAAGGTTTTACCCTTCTTCGAACAACACGATTTACCTATACTGCGTATTTTAACAGATAGGGGTACTGAATATTGTGGCAAGGTAGAACAGCATGATTATCAGCTTTATTTGGCAATTAATAACATTGACCATACAAAGACAAAAGCAAATTCACCCCAAACAAATGGGATTTGTGAACGTTTTCATAAAACGATTTTACAGGAGTTTTATCAAGTAACATTCCGAAAGAAAATTTACGAATCAATCGATGAATTGCAAAAAGATCTGGACGAATGGATGGATTACTATAATAATCAACGTACTCATCAGGGTAAAATGTGTTGTGGACGTACTCCAATGCAAACTTTGATAGAGGCTAAACAAATCTGGATGGAAAAATTTATAAACTAAATTTGACCTGACAGACACTTCTTAAAAACCGGTAACTGTCAGATCAAGTTGGAACTACTACACCTAATGATTTGGCGCGAATGAAAGAAGCCCATGATTTAAATGATTGGGAAAGCACCCAAAACATTGCCCATAAAATCAAAGGCGGTGCAGTTTATTTAGGTACGGTGCGATTAAAAATGGCCTGTCAGCACCTGGAGCATTATTGGAAATCAGGGCATTCTGAGTTATTAGAACCCCTTTACCAGCAAGTCATCACCGTCATCAATGACAGTCTCGAGGCTATGAATGACTGGCTTGAAAAACATGGATAACGTTTTATACAGCGATGCCCAGCAATGAACCAATACCTGCACTTACCAGCATTGCCAGGCTTCCCCAAACCACGACGCGCACAGTACCGACCATTATTTTTGCCCCGCCCACCTTTGCAGCCACGCCACCCAGCAATGCCAGCAACAGGACCGCCATTACAGAAAGGATTAGAATAAGATAAGGGCCTGGAACCATTAAAACAATCAAGAGGGGCAATAAGGAACCGAGGGTAAAACTGCCAGCAGAAAATAGTGCTGCCTGAAAAGGGCGCGCACTTGATATTTCTGTAATACCCAGCTCATCGCGAGCATGGCTGCCTAACGGGTCTTTAGCCATCAACTGCTTTACCACTTCTTTCGCTAGCTTAGGCTCTAATCCACGGTTGATGTAGATTGTGGTTAGTTCCTCTATTTCATTGGGCAGGCTCGCCTCAAGCTCTATTTGCTCACGCTGCAGAGCTGATTTCTCGGTGTCCGCCTGGGAGCTTACAGAAATATATTCACCCGCAGCCATCGACATGGCACCTGCAATCAACCCCGCAATACCGGCTATGAGAATCCCTTGATGTGGTGTATGAGCCGCAGCGACAGCAATCAACAGGCTCGCCGTAGAAATGATGCCGTCGTTTGCACCCAGTACGGCAGCTCGTAACCAGCCAATCCGCCCGATTCGATGATATTCTTTATGTTGCATATGCTATCCCTATAAATTAGCCTGTTTTAGGTCTGTGGCTTCGTTCCCAAGATTTCAATTCTGGATGCAATGTGCCTGCAGATTCATCATCTAGAATACAGCCACATTCCCTGAATCAGAGTGTCTTTTGCGGTCCATTCAATCCTTTCTGTGATGCAATCCATCAGCATTTTAGATTTACATAAGTTTACCTTAATTTATTTTTGATAAAATGCTCAGCATTTCATCTCACTGGCCGAGCAAATGAGCTACTTGAAAAAATTTAAAGGGTTAACACAAGCTTTAATCGATACGAAATTAGTTGAAGAAAAAGAGCCCTCTTTATTCTATTTAGACCCTACAGTGGGGTACAAAAACCAACTGTTTCAGTTAATAAAAGAATTAGAAAACCTTTTAGAGACTCACAAAATCTCCGCAAAACAGGCTTATTTTAATTTGTTAAACCTGTGCGTCTCATTGCAAACTACGACGGAGCCTCAAAACTTCTCGTCCGAATACTTGGAATCGTCTCTGTTCAACTCAGGTTTGGCCTTAGTTCTTGGTGACTCATCTATTGAACTAACAACAACCCACAAGGTGGAAAAAAAAGAATTACTTTTTGTCCACTTATATGAGAATGCCAAAAAGATTATCCCTGAGGAAATAATAAATCAAATCCGGCAACGATTTTTTACCGAAGTTAACCCCATTTCGCTTTCAGAAGCCAATTGGCTACTGGCAAAACAATTGTTTGATCATTTGCATTCAATACAAGATGCCAAACTGCTTGAAAAAACCCAACTTAGCATTTTGGGTTATTTAAGAGGAATATCACATCAGCACACCATTCGAGAAGAGTGGCTAAATATTGCTTCAGCAATTCATCCTCTGCCCGTCACTGATTATATATTCTTTAAAATGATTGAAAGGGGTAATGATGCCATTGCCTCAACCCTGGATGAATCCCTAAATCCAGAAGGTCCATCACGTTCACAACAAACCCTTATTGACCCGATACAAAAATTTCTCGCACAGACCAATCATCTTTGCCGGGTTGAAATCGAATATAATTCAGAACAGCATTTAACACACACACAGTTATTTCCCAGCCAAAACTTACCTTTCAATGCCGAACAATTTGCAACTGAAATATGCAAGCTTGGTAAATCGTTAACTTCTGTGGAACGAAACCAGTTAAAAGAGTTTGTATGGGATATGGTGAAGTTGATTCAAGAAGCTCAAAGTTTACAGGCCGAACTCGTCCTTTTGCAAAAAACCCGCTCAAGACAAGAGCCTATCACCTATACAAAAGTACAACAGCATCATGAGGAAATAAAAAGAGACTTGCAGCGCCGTGCCTTAAGTCTTAAAGCTAACGCGGATAACTTAAAATCCAAAATGATTGATATGGCTGAAATATTTAATCAAATTGAAGACAGGATGTCATGGGAGAAGATCATAGGGATAGGGACAATGATTATTGGTGGGATCATTGCCTTGGCAGGTGTGGCAATGCTCTTTATTCCGCCCTTGGGTGGAGCATTAGCCGTCGTAGGAACGGTTTCCTTGATGAGTGGCGCAGCCTTGGCAGGTATCGGTGCATGGGGCTTTTTTAAAGCACCCAAGCTTTCAGAGCGAACGTTGGATGACGCAAAGGCGATTGCCGATCATTATCAAAACCTGGGTACTTCAGCTTGCAGACAAATAAGAGATTTTATTCCTGGTTCTGATAAACAAGACGACTTAACCATGGGAACCAACGCTCTTTTAACTTTTTAACAGTACTACACTCATTCTTGATAGCTTGGTTGACGCCTTAGCGCCAGCCAAGCCTCACCCTACCCCTGTCATCATTGCTCAAGTAGCTTTAATTCCTGACCGTCTGACTTTCTTAGACTAAATAAAGTGTGTTGCGGTCAGCTTCATTCCCCCATCGTTGGCAGGTTTGAAGGGCCGAAGAGGTCTTGAGAGGCTAAGAGCTCTTTGCATATGTGTTTGTTAGAGCGTTAGTTTCACGAATAAAAACGGTTTGAGGCAGATTGAGGGGTTTTTAAACACTCTAAAATAGAGCTGTAAATCATGCGTTTCCATCCACTTTCCACAAAGTTATTCACAGTTTTTGGGGATAACTTTGTGCGTCAGAAGACAGATTAATCCCTTGACAGCAAAGGGTTTAAATAAAGGGACGAAATTTTAAGCCTGGATGGTTTATTAACTTATCCACAAGGAGAGAAAAATGAAAATAGAACAGGAGCGAAACTATGATAATAGAAAATTTATGACTCCGGTAGTCTTGACGTGTAAAATTTTCCCAATATTTTTTTTAACATTTTGTAATCACAGTGTTTTTTATTTGGCAGAATGATTTTTCAGTGGGTTTGGTAGGACAATAGATACAGAATCATGTTGTATGCCAGTCTTAATTATGGAAAAGACGCATGCCTTTAATCAGCTTAAACATTTACTGGCACAAGAAAAACAACTGGGCATTCATGAACCTGCATGTGCAGTATTAGCAACTTTACTGCGAAGGCAGTCCAAGTAACCATCCGTGGAATCCAGTCAGAAAGCTTTTTATTTTTACTCAAAGACTCAGCCGTAAAAATCTTTGGGATGAGCAGCTTTGCAGAGTTTATCCGTTATTTTAAAAATAGACGGTTAGTGGCAGCGGGCATACCTTTCATCATAGTTTAGGTGTGGAAACGGTTTTAGTCATTCAGCAAGCTTTATATGATTATTGGAATCGTTCAAATCAATTAATAAAGAGGCTTGATGTATTTGTGCCCGCATGAAATCTGCACAAGGCTTTATCAATGATGCAATATCCTCCCAATGTTCACTTTCTAAACCAACGCAGATTGCTTTAGCGCGCCGCATTACGACTTGCTGTGCCTCAGGTAAGTTAGGAATTGCCCAATCAGCCGCCGCTGGTTTTGATCGAATCGCATTGGTTTTTAAGGTACTCCAAATTCGAGCATAGGTCAGTAGCACATTTCGAGTGTCATGCTCTAAATCTTCAGTAAGCCTGCCTAGATCATGAAGCATTGCTCTTACAAAATCACCATAGGGCACTTTGGGCAGCAGTTGTTTTGGTTCCAAGCCAAATAAAATGTGATTTTTTAATAAAACCTGGGTAATAATCAGCGCAAGATCTGGCATTTCTTGTGTCGGCCAAAGGTCAACCTTGCCATGTTCAAAAGAAGCCCTTAACCATTCGCCATATTGAAAATCAAACTGAGGTGGATAATGCCAGGGATTAATTGCAGCCTTTCGGACAAAGGTCATTTCAATTGGCAATTGAATGCTTTTCATATAAATGCCCGAGGTTTTAAGGAGGTGGGCAATTATCTGCTTTCTTTCATCTAAAGTCATGGAGTGGCTTATCACAACCAGTAAATCAATGTCACTGTACTTTTGTAGTCCGCCTACAATAGATGACCCATAAAGATAAATTCCCAAAAGATCGGCCCCCAAAACGATCTTTAACAGATCTAAGCTTTCTTGGATTTGATTTTGTATTTGCAAATTAACTGTATTTAGCACAGGTCAATCCATTTTTTTGTTAATGACTGATGAGCTTGCCTTCTTGAGGACACTGCTAATGAGATCATCCTCAGTAAGGCAACACGATCAAAATGCATTCAATAACTCAAGGATGCACGCGTTTCAAGTCCAGAAGCTTAAATTCCAGCGAAGTGAAATGTCCTCTCCAGCATTGGCAGTATATTTGCTGTTTAACTTGGTCGGTGAGATGCAGCTTATGACTTTATAACAAGCTAACCTGGCTTTCACAACATCCAAATTGTTTGATTTATCCTCTTGGATTTCTAGGATTCCAGTAATCAATGGGATTTTTCAGGTGTGGCTCACCGCGATCATCAACTCCGCAATTACCACTTGGAGCAGAACGGCCACCAGAAATATTCTTTAAATCATCTTTTTTTAACTTTCCTTTGATTTGAGGCTGTTTTGAAGAATCTGGAGAAGACTTTTTCATGATGTTGTCCTGTTACAAAAAGGTCTTTTAAGAATAGATTAGATTTTTTAAAAAAGAATTATGGTTGAATAACATTACCTTCGCCCCAAGACTTGAAATTTATCGATGAATAGGTAAATCAAAGCTTTTTGATTCACCTGTTTGATTAATTTTGAAGCTTAGCAAATATTGCCAGTGGCTAAGGATTCCCATTAGCAAGAAGCAGAGTTTTGATTTTCTTCAGTGGAGCCCCTGGTCAATTAGAAATGCTTCTGCAGCATTTCTTCCTTTGTTGAACAGGAAATTTATAAATTCAAAATCCGCATTAAATTTCGTTGAGTAATCGAGTTCGAGTACTTCCTGATCGTAGATGGGGTGTACTTTTGCTTCAGCCCATTTGTTCGCATCACCTGACAAAGAGTCCGGATTTTCTTTCAATAGCTCTATAAAGTACAATTCGGTGGCTATGCGTACACTGAAGGCAACTTCATTCGCCCTATTAATAATATGGGGTGAGATGACAGGAACGTCGTTGCGATGTTGCGGATTAATATGTACAAGGATTATATCTTTGCTGGCACAATCCTCCACCAGCGGCCTTAAACTTGGGTTTCCTGTATACCCTCCATCCCAGTATTCTTCTCCATTAACTTCTGTGGCCGGAAATAAGGTCGGCAAACTTGAAGAAGCGATCAGAACATCCGGCGTTATGTCATCATTTTTGAAAATTCTGGCTTTCCCAGAGGTCACGTTCGTTGCAAATACAAATAATTTTGTTTCGCTTTTCCTGAGGTTATCGAAATCAATTACTTCTTCCAGCAGATTTTTTATACCCATTAAAGGATTAACATTTAAATAAGGGGATAAGGCGCGGGACAGCCATTCGTAGGTTAGGAATGAAGTCGAAAAATCAAGGTTCCAATGGCCGATTAGCCTATCCAAGACCCCTCGGTGAAAAGGAGTAAATGGCGCCATGCTTGCAAAACTTTCCCAAAAGGTTTTAAGGGCTTTTTTTGCTTCTGCGGGTCCCCCGGATAAAAGGGCACTTGCTAAAATGGTCGCGTTATATGAACCTGCCGAACTTGAAGCAATTCCTTCAACCTTAAAGTCTGGTTCATCAAGGAGTCTATCCAAAACACCCCAAATGAATGCACCATGGGTTGCCCCGCCTTCCAGTGCCAAATTCAATTGATTAAGCTTGAGTTGATTGGCGCGTTGATTTTTCTTCATAATTGTTCTCACTCTGCTGTGATGTGTGGCTATAGAACATTCCTTGCTCATACGCCCAGGTTCATTGCCATTGTGACATTCCCAAACGCCGTATTTTCCAGAAGAAATTAATCCTCTTTTTTTATTTTCACATGAAGATGACCGTCTACATCAATCCAGGCGCGTTTCATTAGCTTTGTGTTAAATGAAATGCCGATATGCCCTTCCTGACTGACTGAGATAAGTCCCATTTCAAATGTCTTAGGGTTTCTTTTGTGAATCACTTCATCACAGGCTTCCTGCAAATTTTTATTTAAAAGCTCCTTTATAAAGGAAACGGCACTGGCAACGACTCCCGTGATAAGAAATTCACCTTCTCCAGTGGCAGAAACTGCACAAGTTGGATTATGGGCATAGCATCCAGCGCCAATGACGCAACTGTCGCCGATTCTGCCAGGCAAGCAATTTGGCGTGCCTCCTGTTGAAGTGGCCGAGGCCAAGTTGCCTTCTTTATCTAAAGCTACGGCGCCTACTGTCCCATGATATTTTTTGCGTAAAAACTGTTGTAAGTCCTGGGAGTCCCGGCTTTCCAAAAAGGCTTTAAATTGTTGTTCTGTGATGAAATAGGACTCTGGTTCGAGTACAAGATCTTCCATGTTGGCAAAATGCAAAGCCCCGTAACCGGATAAAAAAACATGCTTTGAGTCATTCATCACCATGCGGGCAAGGGTAATTGGATTTTTAACATTTCGAGCCATTGACACAGCGCCTGCCTTTGCAGTTTTACCGCACATGATTGCGGCATCCATTTCCACTTCACCTCTGGCATTCAAAGCTGAACCACGCCCGGCATTGAATAAAGGGTTGTCTTCCAAACAGATCACCGCCTCCTCAACAGCCTTTAGTGCGCTGCCTCCTCTGCGAAGAACTTCATAACCCCTTTTTACAGCAGCTTCTAAACCCTGTTTATGAATTTGAGGATTTTCTTCCACAAAAGAGTTTTCATTTTCTGCTCCTGCATGAATAGCAATAGCTATTTTACTCAATTAAGAACTCCCTTTCCAAAGCCTGGTTTTAAGCCGCTTTTCTTTATGATTATTCTATTTTTAAAATTAATCCATTCGTACTTACCATGCGTTCATTAGGGACGAGCAAATAGCCCTTTTGAAGCTTCAATTCTAACCAGCTGTTTAAACTAAATAATGTGGATAACAAAAAGCCAATCCGTCCATGCAGCTTTATTACAAAAGTTCAAAGTCCAACCTAAACAGCAAATCTGTTTTGCATTGCGTCGAATGCAATTTGGTTTACGCCACCTGGCCTGCGGCCCAACCAGAAGACCAAGCCCATTGAAAGTTATAACCGCCTAACCAGCCTGTAACATCCAACGCTTCGCCAATAAAATACAATCCCGGAATGTCATTTGCTTCCATGGTTTTCGAAGATATCGCATTGCAATCTACCCCTCCTATAGTAACCTCTGCAGTTCTATAGCCTTCAGTGCCATTAGGCTTAACAATCCAACTATGCATTTGATGTGCGATGGCCGTCATCTCTCGATTGGATAAATCTGCAAGCTTTGTTTCGGCGAGATTTGGCGGAATGAATGCCTCGATCAATCGTTTGGGCAAATACATTGATAGAATAGAATTTAATTGTTTTTGAGGCATTTCAAGACGCGCTTTTTTTAAATCTTCAAAAAGATTTTGCTCGGGTAAAAAGTTAACACTGATGGGTTCTCCAGGGTGCCAATACGAGGATAATTGTAAAATGGCAGGGCCGCTTAATCCTCGATGGGTAAACAAAATATTTTCTCGAAATTCCTTTCGTTCATTGTTAACTTTGCTGTCAATGCTAATCCCAGAAAGGGTTGAACATTTTTCTTTATCAGTGACATCCAAGGTCAAAGGAACAAGTCCTGCTCGGGTTGGCCAGACTTTAATTCCAAATTGCTCGGCAATTTTATAAGCAAAGGGACTTGCGCCCATAGTTGGGATGGATAAGCCGCCAGTGGCAATGATTAATGAATTGCAGAGAAACGTGCCTCTGCTGGAGTGAATCTTAAAATGAGAGCTATCCATGAGTTGGATCTTCTCTATCTTGCTATTTAAATGAATTGATACTCCCGCTTTCTCACACTCCGCAAGCAACATGTCTACAATATCTTTGGATTTGTTATCACAAAATAATTGCCCTAATGTTTTTTCGTGAAAAGGAATAGCATGTTTTTTTACGAGCTCGATGAAATCCCATTGGGTATAGCGACTCAATGCAGACTTAAAAAAATGGGGATTATGAGAAAAATAGTGATGGGGTTCTATATTGTAGTTAGTAAAATTACAACGCCCTCCTCCAGACATAAGAATTTTTTTACCCACTTTGTTGGCATGATCCAGAATCAGGACCTTGCGGCGGCGCTTGCCTGCTTCAATTGCACACATCAAGCCGGCAGCCCCCGCCCCAATAATAATCACTTCAATTTGTTCCATCGAATAACTCTTAAGGAAATCAACAAGCACTTTGGCCCAAGATTAAACTAATATAGCCAATATTTAAATGACTGAAGAAAAATGAACCAACTATTGAAATTAGTTTTACTTTAAACGGGGCGCCTGGAAAAATGCGGGGTGGTAAAACAAGTTTTTATATTGAGTTAACCATTTTGTACAAGGAAACAGGGGGTTAAAATGCTCCTTATTAACAAAGGCATTGAAACAACAACCATACACGTTTACGCCAGTATTTTATGTCCGAAAAACCAATAAGCCAGGGGAAAGCTCACAACAATTTGCCCTAACCTATGGATGCATATCTTAAAATAAGCAGAAATTCACTAGCGCAACAGATATTAAACTCACCCATTTATTCTTCCATGATTTTAGGGTGGAAACATTTGGTGGGTATCAAGTAAGTCACTTCGAGAGGGTGATTTAACCTAAGTATGGAACGGACAGCTCATCTCAAGCTTGGTATTGTCCAGTCTATAGCTGGAGTGTCATTAGGCAAAAATGGTGCTGTTGTGATGTTCTGGTGCCAGGATATGGGTGTTTTTCTTTTTAACAAATTAATTGGTGGGGCGGCGGGAATCGAACCCGCTACCATTAATTTTTAGTTTTTCATGAAAAACTATCAAAGACCATGAAAAACCATGTCAGTTCTGGGCTATCGTTCTTTCTCCAAAACATATTAAGTTGTCTTTCATCGTCTGTAATTGTCCTCAGATGGTGCCGTTTTGGTGCCGCTAATTAAGAGGTGAATTCAGCTTGCTCGATCACATCAGGAAAAAGATACTTCTTATTCATCCCCTTCTCTTTCAGTAGCCCCTTGAGGTAGCATAAGTTGCTTTCTGTTCGTTCAATCAAAAACTCCTTAAGTTCAAATCTACAGGTGTCCAATCGATTTTTATAGCGTTGACTAAAATAATTTAATGATGGGAAAGCTCCGTTTTGCAAAAAGAAAGAACACGGATGGCTATAATAGCTGAAAGTACCCTCTTGTCTTTCCGCTCTAATGTTTTCTGTGTGTATATTTCTATCAAGCATTTTAATTGGCGACTGAGGATCAAGGATTTTAAAAGCGTATAAAGCAAGAAATTTGGAGTTTTGCTTAGATTCATTTCCTAAAGCAAAATGAATAGCCACATGAAAATTATATAACCAATCTAATGCTGCAGTTGGGATCCCGTAATGTTGTGGCAATGTCTCGTCTACAGCAGCCAGATCTTCATAGGGATTAGCTTGCTGAATGAGCGCACCATCCTTTAAACTGTGACGGTTAATAATGGTTGGGAGGTATCTTTCGAACATCTGTTGAAAAGTTGTTTCCTGCCTCCAATACTCAGCGTCACGTAATAAAAAACTAGCAGCATCCTGTTTAGAGACGTTATTGGGATTATTTTTAACAAAAAGATGGAGAGAATGGTTGTAGCGCATTATATAAAGGCACCATTCTTTTAATAAGTATATTGCTGGATGTTGCGAATGAATAGGATTGGAAGAATACCATGATGCTATAGTTTTTTTAATTTCTTTACTATTGAACTATTCACCAAGGAGCGTTGGGGGAATATTAAAGTCTATCTTCATTTTAGCAATCGAATGCTCTCTAAAAGCACTGGGTGTTAACTGATACCTAAAATCTTCATGTCCTCTGAAAACATACCCTTCCAAAGACAATTGTTCCAGCGTAGAGATTATAGTGCGGATGCCTGTTGTCATAAAGTGAACTCCTTTTTAAAGATGAATATTATTACATCCTTGTCATTGATGCAAAATAAATTGACAAAATTTGCTTTGTACTCAATAATTATTAACATCATTACAAAGGATGCTAATATTTTGGATCTGATAAACATATCAACAATTAGCGCAGGCTACTCATTTCGCGGAAAAATTCCTGAACTTAAAAACTCAGGCGTTTATTGTGTTCAAATGAAAGACATTAATGAAACATATAATGTAAACTGGAGCACAGTAATAGAGACTATATTACCTAGCCGCCAATCTCAGGTATCACTTCAGTTTGGGGATATTTTATTCGCAGCACGTGGCCAGCGTAATTACGCCGCATTAATAAATGCTGAGCTAAAAGAGCGTCTTGCGATTGCAGCACCTCAATTCTTTGTAATTCGTTTAAATGTTCCTGATGTTCTTCCAGAATATATAGCTTGGTTTTTAAATCAAACTATCGCACAGCGCTATTTTCTCAGTAATGCTGAGGGTAGTACAACGCCAAGTATTCGTAAACAGGTATTAGAAGCCACTCCAATTATTTTACCTACATTGAAGCAACAAAAAACTATTATGGAATTAGCTACAACCATTAGCAAAGAAAAACAGTTAGCACACAAAATAATCGCTAATGGTGAGTTACTTATGCAAACACTGCTTAATGAAATCAGCCAAACCCAATTGAATCAAGAGGAAGTTACATCATGCTAAATAGCCATGCGTTAAACACTATACCCATCCATGCCGATCCTGTTAATCAAGACGCTATCAACAAAGCGCTGATGGCAGCGTGTGATACTTTTCGGGGAACGATCAGTGCTGATACCTATAAAGATTTTATTCTTACCATGCTCTTTCTCAAATATATATCAGATGTCTGGCAAGATCATTTTGACGAATATCAAAAACAATATGGTGATGAGCCGGAATTAATTCATGAAATGATGAAAAATGAGCGTTTTGTGATTCCTGAAATTATTCTTAAAAATGAAGATGGCTCTGTTAGAGATCAATTTCAAGCAACGTTTAAAAACCTTTGGGAACGTCGCCATGAACCTGGAAATGGTGAACGGATTGACCTGTGCTTACATGCTATAGAAGAAGCAAATGGTACCAAACTACACGATAACGCTAAAAGTGTTTTCCAAGATATCAGTTTTAATACCGATAAGCTCGGTGAAGAGAAGCAGAAGAACACTATATTAAGGCATTTGTTGGAAGATTTTGCCAAACCTGAGCTTAACCTAAGACCCTCTCGTGTCGCAGGTCTAGATATTATTGGCAATGCTTACGAGTATCTTATCAAACACTTTGCAGCAAGTGGTGGGCAAAAAGCTGGAGAATTCTATACTCCTCCCGAAGTATCTAGCTTGATGGCAACATTACTTGATCCCCAACCCGGTGACAATATATGTGATCCTGCTTGTGGGTCTGGCTCTTTATTGATGAAATGTGGTCGACTGATTAGAGAAAACCATCACCAAAAAAATTATGCACTCTTTGGACAAGAAGCTATAGGCTCGACATGGTCGCTCGCAAAGATGAATATGTTCTTGCATGGTGAGGATAATCACAAAATCGAATGGGGAGATACCATTAGAAATCCAAAGCTGTTGGATAGTAAAGGACATTTGATGCTCTTTGATATCGTCACAGCTAATCCACCCTTCTCTTTGGATAAATGGGGTCATGAAGAAGCTGAAAATGATCATTTTGGCCGCTTTCGCCGAGGTATACCGCCTAAAACCAAAGGTGATTATGCATTTATATTACATATGATTGAAACACTTAAACCTAAAACAGGTCGTATGGGTGTAGTTGTACCTCATGGCGTTTTATTTAGAGGTTCTAGCGAAGGAAAAATCAGGCAAAGATTAATTGAAGAAAATTTACTTGATACGGTGATTGGCCTACCTGAAAAACTCTTTTATGGTACCGGCATACCTGCGGCCATACTTATTTTCAAAAAACAAAAATCAGATGATAAAGTGCTTTTTATTGATGCGTCGAAAGAATTTAAATCAGGTAAAAACCAAAACCAATTGTCTCAAACCAATATTGATAAAATCATTGAAACCTACAAACAACGACAATCTGTTGATAAATATGCCTATCTCGCAAAACTCGATGAAATAAAAGAAAATGATTACAACCTGAATATTCCTCGTTATGTTGATACCTTTGAGGAGGAAGAAGAAATTGACTTGATGGCAGTTAGAGCTGAACGCTTATTACTAAAAAGTGAACTGGCTGATCTGGAGCTTCAAATGGAAGCTTATTTGAAGGAGCTTGGTTATGGTTCCTGAGACATGGAGGCTAAGTACTATTGGAGAAATCTCAAACGTTGCGTCCGGCGGTACTCCTAGCAGAATGAATGAAAATTATTGGGGCGGCGATATCCCTTGGGTAACTACTGCTGAAGTTCAGTTTGGAACGATTTTTAATACATCTGAAAAAATAACAGAAGCAGGCCTCGCAAATTCATCGGCAAAACTTTTTCCAGTTAATACAATTCTTATGGCCATGTATGGGCAAGGAAAAACTAGAGGGCAAGTTGCAAAACTTGGTATAGAAGCAACAACAAACCAAGCCTGTGCTGCCATAATGTTGAATAATGAATACGATGTAGATTACTACTTTCAATTTCTGATCAGCCGTTATGAGCATATAAGAGACATGTCTAACAGTGGAGGGCAAGAAAATCTTAGCGCTGGAATTGTTAAATCAATTCAAGTTCCCGTGCCTCCATTACCAGAACAAAAAGAAATAGCCCAAATCCTATCAACATGGGACAAAGCCATCACCGCCACCGAAAAATTATTAGCTAATAGCGAACAACAGAAAAAAGCGTTAATGCAGCAGTTGCTTACAGGTAAAAAGCGATTTTTGGGGTTTAATGATGATTGGGATGAATATTCTTTGCAACAATTGGGAACTACTTATAATGGATTATCAGGGAAATCAAAAGACGATTTTAAACAAGGTAAACCTTATATACCCTATGTAAATATATTTAATAACTCAAAAATAGAGGTTACAAAGTTAGAGCTGGTTAACATTGAATCGGGTGAAAGACAGAACCAAGTAAAATATGGAGATATTTTTTTTACAACTTCATCTGAAACTCCACATGAAGTTGGCATGTCCTCTGTTCTTTTAGATACTTTAAATGAAACATACCTGAATTCCTTTTGCTTTGGTTTTAGGTTATATGATTTTAAGCATCTGCTCCCTTCTTTTGCTCAGTTCTTTCTGAGAAGCGCAAAAATTCGTAAAGACATATCAGCTCTTGCACAAGGAGCAACTCGTTATAATCTTTCCCCTACTAGATTGATGAAAATCAAATTCAAACTCCCCTCGGTGAATGAGCAACAAAAAATCACCTCGGCACTTTCCGTCGCAGACAGTGAGATCGAAGCATTGCGGAAAAAACTCGACTTTGTGAAACAAGAGAAAAGAGCATTAATGCAGCAACTTTTAACAGGGAAAAAACGGGTTAAAGTAACGGAGATAAATAATGCTTAACTTACTTTCCTTTGAAGACGCTATCATTGATTCTCAAAACTATTCTAAACGACATTTAATTCTAGGAAATGGATTCAGTATAGGCTGTTTCCCTGATATTTTTCATTATTACTCTTTATATAACAAAGCGGACTTTTCTAATACACCAGAATTAAAACAGGCTTTTGAAGCTTTTAATACACAAGATTTTGAAATCATTCTTAAAGCGCTCACTAATGGCATTAATCTATTACCTATTTATCTACCAAATCATCAAGCATTCATAAAAAAAATAGAAGCACATATTGCTTGTTTAAAGGAAGTGTTAATTCAGACTATTTCAGAAAATCACCCGAAGATTCCATCTGACATTTCAGAAACGAAATATCTGCACTGTAAGAAATTTATTAATTATTTCCTTGGAGAAGGAACCTCTGGACAAGTTTATACACTTAATTATGACTTACTTCTTTATTGGGTTCTAATGCACTCCAGTGATTTTATTGATGAAGCAGCAAACAAAATAAACAAAAATGATGGTTTTGGAAATGTTGAAGATGAATTTGATACTTCATATGTCATTTGGCAAGGTCACTCTAACTCAGGGCAGCAACGCGTTCACTATCTACATGGCGCACTTCATTTATTTGATGCAGGATATGAGTTAAGAAAATACACCTGGCTTAGAAGTGGTGTTCGACTTATTGATCAAGTCCGTGAATCACTTGAAAACAATGAATTTCCATTGTTTGTTACAGAAGGTACCAGCCAAGAAAAAATGGCTAAAATTGAACATCATGCATATCTTTATCATAGCTATAAGAGCTTGATCGCAAACTGCAAGCAAAAAGAGCCTTGTGTTTTTATTTATGGACACTCCCTTGCTGAAAATGATAATCACATTTTAAAGAAGATAGGTAAAGGTAAATTCCCTAAATTGTACATAGGATTATACGGAGACCCATCCAATCAAGGAAACAAGTACATTATTCAACAGGCCAATAAACTAGCTGCTTTAAGAGATAAAAAATATCCCTTAAATTTAGCATTTTATGACTCATTATCCGCTAATGTATGGGGAGCATGATGATTTTCAATCAAAAGACCGCTTTCTTTGCTATCCAAAAGAGACTCCTATCATGACATGGACAGTTGAACTAATTTTAAACGAACTCATCGAACTCGATGAGCATCAACGTATTGAAGCTAAACGCGCCAGTGAAATTGGGCCTTCGGTGATGCAAACTATTTGTGCTTTTGCAAACGAACCCGGTTTAGGAGGCGGCTGGCTGCTTCTTGGTGTTGATGAACCAAACGATGAACATAACACACATTGGGTTAGTGGTGTTGATAATATCGACAAGTTATTAGGCGAGCTGCAAAACAATTGCCGCACACAGTTTGAACATCCTGTCCGCATTGAATGTAAGCATGAAAAATTTGATGGCAAATCAGTCATTGGTATTTTTGTACATGAACTTGAACCTAATGCAAAACCATGCCGTTTTATTGGAAAACCCGACAAACACAACAAGCGCAAAACAGGCGTATGGCGACGTGGAGCAAACGGTGATTATGAATGCACTGAAAAGGAACTAGAGCCTATTTTAATAGCAAAGGCTGGCAGCAGCTATGAACAAATTATTTTACCGGATACCACTCTCGATGATTTAGATGAAAATGCTATCGCTCTGTATCGCAAACTACGTGCAAAAGTTCGTCCTAATGCCGAAGAGTTACAAGCTGATGATCTAGAGCTACTCCGTGCTTTGCGTGTAGTTAAAAAACATGGTGCCGAGTATATCCCCAATATTGCGGGGTTACTCTTATTTGGAAAAACACTTTCTTTACGTGGGTTATTACCGGCTGTTCGTGTAGATTATGTTCGCGTTGCAGGCACTGAATGGGTAGAAGATCCAGACCAACGTTTTCAATACTCTCTTGATCTGCGAGAACCATTATTAACCCTTATTCCTAAACTTGAAAATGTGATTTTAGATGATATGCCTCGCTATTTTCGTTTAGAAGAAGGACAGTTACAACGTTCTGATCAGCCTTTCTTGCCTCAAAAAGTGATTCGCGAGGCGATTGTGAACGCAGTGATGCATCGAGATTACCATGTCCACCAGCCAACAATCGTTGTGCGCTATAGCAATCGGCTTGAGATCCGAAATGCGGGTTATTCTTTGAAGTCTTTGGACGAATATGATGATACGGGTTCTGAGCTAAGAAACCCTATCCTTTCTCATGTCTTATATGACTTGGATTTTGCAGAAACGAAAGGAACCGGGTTTCGCACGATGCAGCGTTTACTAAACGATGCGGGTTTAACTAAGCCTATATTGTTATCGAATAGACAAAGTAACTACTTTAAAGCAACCTTTTTACTCCATCAACTGATGAATGAAGAGCAGTTGCTTTGGTTAAAGCAGTTTAGAGACTTGAATTTAAGTTCCGATGAAGCCAAAGCGTTGGTCTTAATTAGAGAGGTGGGAGCTATCGACAATAGTGCGCTGCGAGCGATTACAGACCTAGATACGCTGGCAGCAAGTAAAGTACTTGGTCGCCTTTGGCAACAATACCATTTGATTGAAAAAGGTGGAAGTGGACGTAATACTTATTATAAACCGACCCATTTGCTGATTAGCTATCATCCTTCTGAGCATCAAAATAGAGATGAGATCAATAGAAATGATAGTAACCTCATGGCAAATGGTAATGACCTCAATCGAAATGGTAGTGACCTCGATGCAAATAGTAGTCACTTACCTGATGCTTTGAGAGAGGAAATAGATCGATTGACTCCTAAGTCTCGTCAGATAAAGCCCCTCATTTTGAAGTTATGCCAACATCACTCGTATTCTGCCGATCAAATGGCGACTATTCTTAATAGAAACGCGAGTGCTTTAAAAACGAAACAACTTGTACCTATGTGTGAAGAAGGTTTGATAACGTATACCCATCCAGAGGTACGAAATCATCCAAATCAAGCTTACGCTATCACAGAGAAAGGAAGGCAGTGGTTAAAAAATAAGGGGCAACTATGACCCAATTACCTCGTTTTCAAGAAGAATACAGCGCAAAAATACCTGCGTTGGTTGTTCTCAACAATTTAGGTTGGACTTTCCTATCTCCAGAACAAGCATTGGCTTTACGTGATGGTAAACCTAATGAGGTAGTCTTAAAAGCTGCACTATATGATGTGTTAAGAAAACGCCGCTTTATATATGCAGGAAAAGAGTATCCGCTTTCTGATAAATCGATTGATGCGATTGTTGCAGAAATTAGCACACCTGCATTAAATGAAGGATTAACCAAAGCAAATGAACGGATATATAACCACATCTTATACGGAATTACAGTCACTGAGTTTGTTGGTGGTAAAAAAATAAACCCGACTATTACGCTGATTGATTGGCATGATATCCAAAATAATAGTTTTCTATTTACAGAAGAATATTCTGTTTTGGGTGCTGGTGGTGTACAAACCCGTTGCCCTGATATTGTTTGTTTCGTTAATGGCTTACCACTCGCAGTCATCGAGGCGAAACGTCCAGATGGGAAGAAAGGGCCAACGATTGAGGAAGGGATATCACAACATCTACGTAACCAGCGTTTAGGCGAAATCCCTCAGTTATTCGCCTATAGCCAACTTTTATTATCTATTAATGGCGTTGATGGCTTATATGGAACACAGGGCACAGATGCAAAATTTTGGGCGACTTGGCGAGATGAAGATATAGACGAGAATCAATTTAATCAAATTAAAAATTTAGCCCTTACCACGCAACAAGTAGACGTTTTTTTTAACCATCGGCGAGCAACAGATAAAGTTTGGTTTGAAAAACTCATTTCGCAAGGACAATTAGCTGTAACAGGACAGGATAAACTGCTAATCAGTTTATTATCACCCCAACGATTACTCGATATGACTCGTTATTTCATGTTGTTTGACAAGAAAGCAGGGAAAATCGTTGCACGTTATCAGCAGTTTTTTGGTATCCAGCGGCTGATCGAACGAATTAACACACCAAACCCTGGTGGTGGGCGAGAAGGTGGCGTGATATGGCATACGACTGGTTCTGGTAAATCGCTAACGATGGTATTTTTATCGCGCGCACTCATTTTGCATGACAGTTTGAAACAATGTCGCATCGTTGTAGTCACTGATCGTGTCGATCTGGAAAGACAACTATCTAATACCTTTCATTCTGGTGGTGAGTTTTCTGGAAAAACAGAATTTTCAAATGCAAAAGCAACATCCGGCAGACGACTGGCAGAGCAAATCAGCAAAGGCACTGAACGTGTTATTTTTTCTCTCATTCAAAAATTTAATACCGCGGCCAAGCTGCCACAATGCAAGAATTTAAGTCGTGATATTGTCGTTTTAGTGGACGAAGGCCACCGCTCACAAGGCGGGGAAAATTATATTCGCATGAAACAGGCTTTGCCTAATGCGGCCTTCATTGCCTTTACAGGTACGCCCTTGCTTAAAGAAGATAAAACAACGAATAAATTTGGGTCTATCATCCATGCTTATACTATGCAGCGTGCGGTAGAAGATAAAATGGTGACACCGCTTTTATACGAAGAAAGACGTCCTGAACTCATGGTCAATGATCGTGCTATTGACTCTTGGTTTGAACGAATAACTGAGGAACTTTCTGATGAACAACGGGCAGATTTAAAGAAGAAATATGCCAAAAAAGGCGAAATCTACCGCTCTGAAAATCGAATTGAGCTTGTTGCTCTAGATATAGCGCATCATTTTGTAAAAAATATTGATGAGGGCTTAAAAGGACAAATTGCTTGTGACAGCAAACTGTCTGCCATTCGTTACAAAAAATATTTAGATGAAGTTGGATTATTTGAATCCGCAGTAGTAATGTCACCTCCTGATACCAGAGAAGGAAACGTGGAAGTTGATGAGTCTAAAATTCCAGAAGTAACAAAATGGTGGAAAGATAATGTTGGCAATCAAGATGAACGTGAGTACACACGACAGGTTATAGAGCGTTTTGCCAATGATGAAGATTTAAAAATAATTATTGTTGTTGATAAGCTGCTTACTGGTTTTGATGAACCGCGAAATACGGTGCTCTATATTGATAAGCAGCTAAAAGAGCATAATTTAATTCAGGCTATAGCTCGTGTTAACCGATTACACGAAAAGAAAAAATTTGGATTGTTGATTGATTATAGAGGAATCCTTAAAGAGCTTGATACCACTATTACCAAATATCAGGATTTAGCATCCAAAACACAACAAGGTTATGACATTACCGATTTAGATGGTTTATATCATCAAATGTCTAGTGAATATAAACGTCTTCCCCTGCTCTATGATGCACTATGGAAAATCTTCAAAGAGATTAAAAACAAAGGAGATTTTGAACAACTAAGGCAAGTACTTATTCCCAAAATACAAGAAGTTGATGACAACCTCGTCGATACAAACCTGAAAGTTCGAGAGGATTTCTATGATGCACTGAGTGAGTTTGCGAATTGTCTCAAAGTTGCCTTACAGTCTGATAGCTTTTTTGATGACAAAAGTATTACCGATGCCCAACGTACTCACTATAAAGAAACATTAAAACAATTCACCAGCCTGCGCCAAATTGCAAAACTCGATGCAGGTGAAATCATTATATATGATAAATACGCCGAGCTTGTAAAAAAGCTCATGGATAAACATGTTGTTGGTGTGCAAATTAAAGAGCCAGTAGGTGTATATGAAGTTGGCAAAATGGGACGTCAAGAACGTCCCGAAGAATGGAATGAAGAAAAAACAAGAAACGAAACAGATATCATAAAAACACGCATCGCTAAAATGATAGAACAGGATTTAAGAGATGATCCTTATGCGCAAGAAACATTCTCAGAACTTTTAAAAATAGCCATAAAAGAGGCAGATGAGCTATTTGAACATCCATTAAAACAATATTTACTATTTCAAGAATTTGAACATGATGTGCTGAACAGAAAACTAAAGGAAATTCCAGCGGATTTTTCTGATAATCACCATGCACAAGCTTATTATGGGGTATTCAAACTTCAACTTCCTGTTTCCTTTGCCACGCTTACAGAACAAGAACAAAAAAAATGGATTGATCTTGCTTTTACTGTGGACGAATTAATTAATATTTCGATTGCAGAACATTCTTTGAATCAACAAAATACAGAAGCAGACATTCGAAAAAAATTATTACCTATTATTTTCAAGGCGTGTAAAGAATTAGGTTTTGGAATGGAGCACGCAAAAAACATTATTGAACAAATTATTCAAATTGTTCGTGTGGGTTTAATTTCAATATGATTAAGGATAATCGATGTCTACAGACACATCCTATATTACATTCGGGATAGATAAAATTCCTTTTGAGCTTCGAGCCAAAAGTCAAGAAGTCCATCGCATCACAATTAAAGTCAAACCTGATTGTCAGGTTATTGTTTTTGCACCTCCATCCGCAACCCATGACGAAATTATTGTGGCTGTAAATAAACGCGCAAAATGGGTGTATAACAAATTACGTATATTCAGATCTCAACAAGAATATATTACTCCTCGACAATATATAAGCGGCGAAAGTCATTATTATCTAGGTAAAAAATATTTGCTCAAAGTGATTAATGATTCAAAAGCCAAACCGCAAGTCAAATTAGTACGCGGTCAACTTCAAATTATTGCCGCAAGGAATATAGAGCATAGACGCCAACTATTGTCAGATTGGTATAAGCAAAAAGGTTTTGAGTTTTTTAGCAAAAGATTAGATCAACTTCTATTGACAGCCCCTTGGATAAAAGAACGCCCCACGATAAATTTAAGAGCGATGCGCTCCCGATGGGGTAGCTGTGCAGTTAATGGAAAAATAACACTTAATACTCATCTCATTAAAGCACCGACAGCATGTATTGATTACGTGATACTCCATGAGCTATGCCACCACTCTGAACATAATCACAGCGATAAGTTTTATCGTTTATTAAGTCAGGTTAGCCCCAACTGGAAGCAGGTAAAACATTATCTCGATAAAACTGCTAATTTATATCTTATGACTTAATCATGGGAGATTTATAACATCTAAGATTCTGAACTAGAACACCGATAATTTTAACATCAATATCATCATTTACTTTAATATTTGGCCAATTATCATTTAATGTTAGCAGTTCAAATTCTGCCGAGGTATAAGATAATTTTTTATACTGACATATCAGCGTTTCTGACTTACCACTGATTTTAACTGCTACAAAATCACCCGGTTCTGGTAAAACAGAAGGCTTAATCACCAATCATTGACTCTAATTTCAGGCATCATACTGTTATCTGTTATTTTCAAGGCAAATGCATCCGTGCTTAATTCTGGTTGTAAAGCCGTACTCACAGAAATAAAAACCATCTCGCCAGATGTCTCTGCATCAGTATGCAATTGAGAAGGAAAAGCAGTTGATTGCTCGGTGTGAGAGGTCTTTGGCTTTGGAGATATTGAAAGAAGCGCAGAGTGAATACTCGGGGTAATATTGAATGGGGTGGTTTAGTCATAAAATCGGGTATGAATAGATTTAATAAAGCTACCATTCTCGGTGCCTTAGATTTCTCTTATAAATTGATTTAAGAAAATAACTCATATATGGACTTATTCGAAGCTACAGGGAAAAATTATTTTTAGGATTAAGGAATGAATGATGCAAAAAAATAGCACCTACTTTGGGGTTGTTTCACTTAGTCTTATTTGTTTCATTCAGTCTTATATTGCTAGATGTGAATAAATTAATTGAACTGGCCTACAAGCCTGTGGAAACCGCATCTAAAGCTATCGCAAAAAATCAAGTACAACTTAATGAAATCAATAAGGCTCTTAGTAAAAACGAGAAATTGACAAATTTGTATTTGAAAATGGAGTATGGTTCCGCTGCTTTTTTCTCATCAGTTGACGATAAAAAAGAGCCATTGATTTTGCTCAGTAATATACAAGATTTAATTAATAGAAATACATTACTTACCGAAAAAACCAATCTTCTGGAAAATAATCAGGACCTAAAAAATGAAAAACCACAACTCAGTATTTCAAATATTTGGGTCTGGTTGTGGTCAATAGTAATTTGGACCGGAGAAATGATCTATAAATGAATAATTGAATCCTTCGCTGACTTTATATTGAATCAAATAAAAAATAAGGCATTTCCTATCAATAAAGACGGATCAACTTGGTTGAGCTACTCCAAAAATTGTTGGACAACAGTAACAGTTCACAGATAAAATTCCTACCTTTTTTTTCCGCTGAAAACTCCATGCGTTTCTTCCAAACATATATCTCCATCCTTTGTCCACACATCTTTATAAAATCTTCTATAGTCAGTGCCGTCTTCTTCTTTGCCATAAAATGCCTTCTGGCGGCTTACATTGAAGTTTTTCATCTTTTTCCAACCATACGTTTTTTTCTCTGTTTCATTAAAAGGTAGCTTCAAAACGCTATTACATCCCATATCCCAAACAGATGATGAAAAAAACTCAAACGAGCATATATTTTCAAATTGGCTTACCATGAAGGATTTATGAGTTGAAAATTGAACATCTTTCCTATCAATAAATATATCGAAATTAACTATGGCATATGGGCCATGTGTGGTGGTCATTTCATGATACGAAATAACACGCATGGCAGGTGATGTAAAATACTTCGTAAGATAATGATCACAAGAAGTAATATTATGCTTATGCAAATACGTTTTCATGCTTTCCAATAAATCGGCGTGGGCAATAACAGGACAAAATGCCACATAAAAAAGTAGTATCCTTAAATTTTTCACACTCTTACCCTCAAAATTTTATCGTATTATGTCGTTATATGTTATGAAAATACTAAATCGTTTATAACGATAGAAAAATTCAAGGTTCCACAAACGATAAACACAAATAGTATAATCATTGACAGACAATCTGATTAAGATTGTCTGTTTTCTCTACCTAACAAGTAACTTTCCGTCCTTGAGTGCAATATCTATTTTTATAGTTCAAAAAAAAGTGTATATTTTTTTCTTTAAACTAAACTGCTATTCTTCGCAAGCATTAAAGGCTACTCTTGAAAAGTACCCATGCTGTACGAACCACCCAAGCTCATGCTGACTTGAAATAACTAGCCCGGGACGCACAACAGATTCAATAGTAGATAGTTCATCATTAATTTGGGTGACAAATAAAATAACATGAGCGCCGGGCTTAACAAAGACATCCCCCGTTTTCATCCACTTAATATATATGGGACTTGTTTTCTCAAAGATTTGACCTGTGTTCCATTTTGTCTTAAGCCCCCATAAATTTGAGATAAACCCCGAGCAATCTACACCTGCAGTGCAGGAGGGCAAAGGATTAATCGCTGTGTTTACATTGCCCGCTTTTATGCGAGTAATTTTTTCATTAAATGAATTGACTGAATCAAAACCGCCCCAACTGTAGCTCACTGAGAACATGCATTGTGATTCTTTACCTACTAAATAAGGGGGAATAGCTCGACCTGGGCAACTGGGATCATTTTCAATTGCGTGACTAATATAACACTGATAATTATAAAGATATTCTATTGCACGAATAAATACATCTGTTCTTGATTGGCAAGGTTCATCATTTAATTGGTGTGGTACTTGATTATCTGTGTTCGTGGGGCAATTTGCATTTTCTAGAGCTGATAAGTTGTGCGGCTCGATGAATTCGCGTTTTTTATTTTCAGGTAAGGGCTCAATTAAATCAAAAGCCAACCCCTTTGGCTGTCCACTCATAAACCAAACCTCTCCCTTATCGTTGATCGCAATAGAATGGACTACATAGTCATCAACTGGGATTTGAGGTAATCGAAAAACAGCCTTCAACTCCCCGGAGGCAGTAACTTTTAATAAATAAGCTGCAACAGTGTAGCGATCGAAAAAAATTGATTCCCTAACCCATACAGTACCATCAGCATCAATCTGCTCAATCCGTGTGCCCGCATTCATGGCCGCATGATTTAGTTTAATCTTTTGTTCACCAATAATCAGGGAGGGCTTCTGACCATTAACTCCTTCATACACTATTTGATAATCTTGGCCTTTAACTAATGGACCGTCTACTTCTTGGGGCTCACAAATTAAACATGACCGAGCAATTCTTTGTTTCTTACTCTGAGAAAGTCTAGATTTTTCCTTCTTCAGCAGGCAAGAAGGGCAATTCGAGAGCTCACTTAGGGTGTTCAAATTCAATGGGCTTACGCTTTCAAAATACAACCCGAAATCATCAATAACAGCTCTTGAAATTAAACTGTCGAAATTAATATCCAATTCCTTTTGCTCGAATTGCTTGTTACTGATTTTTACGATTCTGGTTGTTAACCCATTGTTAGCAAACGCAAATAGCACGCCATCTCTATCTTTTATTAGTCGTTGATAGTATCCCGAAGGTAATTCAATACGTTTGATATAATTGCCCCGGTAGTTAAAAAATGAAATTGCATGGTTGTCACTATCCAGAACTGCTATTAATCCATTAAAAACTACAAAATCAGTTGGCCCAACTGCGGACATCTCAGGCGCTGGTTTATTCAAGATCTTTAGATGTGGTGTTACATTCCCCAACATAAACATGCGTTTGGCATGAGTTATATTGCTGAAAAGTAATGTGACTGCCATTACTATATGAACTATGTTTTGCGTTTTAAGGTCCAATACTAACTCCTTTTAAAAACCAAAGTGCTTGATGACAACCCCTGACAAATTAAGGTTCGTTCAACTTTCTCAATTTTTTTGCTACATTAAATAACTGATTACACTCCTCCTGCATCACCCCCTAATCACATGACAACTATAAAAATCAGGCGTCTTAAACAAAATTTCTCCCCAACCTGAATTTGCCGTCCAAACAGATCATGCAAAAATGAAATGGAAGAACCATAAACTACTTTAGGGATCATTGCCCAATAAATGCACCGCACACATAGGACAAGGTTCAGAGTTTTCAGCAAACTTATTCGCGTTGGCCTTGTAATTGGTGTCTATTTTGAATGGGTTTAAATTGGATAGCTCATCATAAATATCAACCTTCTGCTTCACTTTGAGGAAATATATCATCAGGATGGACACGGGTGCGAGAAAGACTTCATACGATATGTATAGGCATCCTCAAAAACAATGACACTCGCCAATTTATCAGTCGGTACAATTCCATAGAACGCCACCAATGAAACAAGCTCACATCGATGATGATTCCAAATGCTGATGAAGTGGCGATTCGTATCCAAACGATGGTGATAAATTCTTTCTTCAGCGAGATACCCGTTTCCGTTGTCTGGATTTGATAAGTGAAATAACGGTGGAATTGATGGTCATACCCAGAAAGAAGGCAGTGGCAGAAGCAATGAACATTCGCGCCTGATTGTGCAGTATCGCTCGGTACAGTTCGTTCTCTCCAAGCGCCAGCATATTGGTTACCCAAACATCAAAGACAAGCAGTAAATTGCAGAAAATAACAAATAGCACCATCTGCTTGGTGCGTTCAATTCCATAAACATCCGTCATCATATCTGCAGCAAGGTAGGCCAATGAAAAGACAATACCCCCAACATTGATGGTCAAAAATCCAATAGAAATGAATTTGGCAACCGTGGTTTTGGACGCGATAAAAAAGACGATACTGGAACAAAACAGCATGTGATGATATTGAATGTCTTGCCATCGTTCTTTAGGACTTGTGGCAACTGAAATTTAAAAAGATGTCTGTCTGATTGGATAGGGCTTTCTATGTGTTCAATTCTCGCTATAGCCCAGAGAGCCAACTATAAAAAATACAAAGCAGCCCGAGGATGAGCAAAGGCACCACGATCTGGGTGTTTGGGTATTTTTGTGCATATTTAACCAGCCCATATCCAAAAAGCAAAACGCAACCAAAGATACCCAGAAGATATACCCGTAGTATTTATGATTTGCCGGACTCGCAAAACGTATCGGGAGAACCGCACATCCCCATAAAAATAAAGAGCTTTTTATCAGGTATAAAAAATCCCTACCCAGTACCTGCGTGTAATGTTCTTGCATTTTCCAGAATAAAGAGGCGGGCAGCCAGATGGCAAACTTCAAGAACAAAATGTAAATGGCATGAAATAACAATACCGCATACACAGAGGTGGCCTTCCAGACAAAACAACGCTAAGAATTAGCTTTTATTATAAAGGGGTCCGTTGTTTTGAAACCCTGAAAATCGAGGCTACTGCTGCCAATATCAAATATGCAGAGCGATTAAGGGGTGAGATTTAAAATGCGATTGAACGTGGTAATTTTTCTTACCCTGATTACTTCCCGAACTCAAAACGCGCTCATATTTTGGACATGTTCAGTCAAAAATCACTATCGGTGAATTGCTACGTGAATTTTTAGCAGAGCAAAACCCACAAAAGAGGCAAGTACTTATCGAGGTTACAAGCGTGAAGGACACCTATTCCCTATATTTGATAAAGTGGAAATACAGGACTTACAACCTGCCATGCTTAGAAAATGGATGAGAGGCTTACAGTGCACCACCAAAACAGTGGAAATATTCTCACCCCTCTGCGTGCTATTATTGAACAAGCTCTTGTAGACCAATATATTAAAGAAAATCCGCTCATAGCATTATTGTTGATAAGCTACTTAACAACGAAACTAAAAAAAGTGATTACAAGCCTGATCCATTCAGTGTTGATGAGATAAAGGCAATATTAAGTGAATCTGAAGGGCAAGTACGGCTTTTATTTCAATTTGCTTTTTTCACAGGGCTACGCGTTTCGGGAGTTGATCGGCTTGAGATAGGAAGACATCGATTGGAAAAAACCAGAGCATTCATGTAGAGGAAACCATCGGTTGCCAAAGAAGCAAAAGGTCCGAAGACAGAAGCAGGCATTAGTGATGTGATGTTATTGCCCCCAGCTCTAGATGCGTTAGAACAACAAAAACAATACACTTTTGTTTATAAAGGAAGAGTTTTTTATAACCCTTAAACACATAAACCATGGGAAACCTCACAGTAAATTCGCCGCACACAATGGATGCATATTTTAAAACGAGCTGGCATTCGTTATCGTAATACCTATCAGCCCCGGCATGCTTATGCGTCTATGATCCAGTTTCAAGGAGAAAACAATCATGTGGGTATCTAAACAATTAGGTCATGTAGACGTAGAAATGGTCATTAAAACTTATGGTCGATGGATACCCGAGAGTTCCTCGCAATCGGGATACCGCCCAGTTCACGATTGGAGTCGTCATTTAGGATGAATGTATTTTAAGCTATGTTTTAAAAGCGGGCTTGTAGAAGCAATTATAATTTAATTACTTTTTTTTCTTTACTGTTTCCACAATCGCTGTAGACTTTCGTCGTTCTGCTACTTTTACAGGTATAAATTGCCCTGTTTTTGCATCACGACCTCTTTTATAAGATTTAGACATTAGTCTCTCCTTACAATAGAGATGCGTTCAAGCGCATTGCTCAACAATAGCCCAATTGCTACTGCCAGTAGTCATCAGAGAATTGAGCAAAAAGAACTACAAGCCCTAGTTAATTATAATATATGTTTATGAGGTTATTTTTAGATTTTGGTGCCGCTACTTGAAGATTAAATTGATTTATTATATATAAATCAATTAGTTAATTGGTGGAGGCGGCGGGAATCGAACCCGCGTCCGCAAATCCTCTGCCGTCAGATCTACATGCTTAGCCTTGTCTTTTAAGTTAACCATGACCTCTCCGACAGGCAGGATCGTTCATGGCGATTCCCTTAATTTAACAACTTAACTCGGGACGGGCTAAGATGCGAGCTTATCTCTTATGACCGTTGATTCGATACCGATAAGCGGGCTCGGTCAACGGGGCGCTGGTTTTATGGCAGCGCACGTTTGGTAGCTTTACTATCGTTGATTACGCAGCGATAGCTTGTCCACCAGCAAAGTCTTCTTCGTTTGCATTTATGTTTATTGAGACTGATTTACGAGAGTGCTCCTTCTCGGCATGCACATCAGGTTTCGCAACCCACGTCGAAGCCAGGTCGCCCCCTTGTACAACTTTATTATATCACAATTTACACCGACAAATATGGTCTTGGCTTAATTTTTTCAAGCCAAGACCTTTTGCTTACTGCTGTATGCC
The DNA here is from genome assembly GCF_900637635.1 of Legionella jordanis. Classification (NCBI taxonomy): domain Bacteria; kingdom Pseudomonadati; phylum Pseudomonadota; class Gammaproteobacteria; order Legionellales; family Legionellaceae; genus Legionella; species Legionella jordanis. The sequence continues at coordinate 196,558 of NZ_LR134383.1, read as the reverse complement.
ATTGTGTCGCAGCAAAGCATCCACCGTAGCTGGCCGGCCGCGGAAGCATGCGAATGCTTCCGATGCGGGTTTTGAACCGCCTGCCTCTAAAATGCAGTGCAGGAAGTCTCGGCCGGTCTTTTCATTGAAAATCCCTTCCTCTTCAAAACGGGCAAAAGCATCGCTAGACAGCACTTCAGCCCATTTATAACTGTAATAACCAGCAGCATAACCGCCGCCGAAAATGTGGGTGAAACTGTGTTGAAAACGATTATAGGCTACGACAGGGACCACGGTGCATTGCTTTCGCACCTCATTGAGGATGTGTTGCACGAAATGCTCTTGCCCCGCAGAAAACTCCTGATGGATGCGAAAATCAAACAAGGAAAACTCCAGTTGGCGCATCATGGCCATTGCGGACTGGAAATTTTTGGCGGCAATCATTTTTTCATATAAGTCTTTAGGCAAGGGCTCAGCCGTATCGACGTGCTCTGCCAAAAGCACCAAAGCTTCTTGTTCCCAGCACCAATTTTCAAAAAACTGGCTGGGGAGTTCAACCGCATCCCACTCCACGCCATTAATGCCGGAAGCGCTTAAATAATCCACGCGAGTCAAAATGTGATGCAGGCAATGGCCGAATTCGTGAAATAAAGTCTGTACTTCATCATGGGACAAGCTGGCTTTTTTCCCCGCAGAGGGTTTTGCAAAATTGCACGTTAATGTGGCGATTGGCACTTGAGTCCTGCCATTCATTGCGCGACGGCTTTGTAGAGAGTCCATCCAGGCCCCTCCCCGCTTATGGGGCCGCGCAAACAAATCAACGTAAATGTAACCGCGGCATTCATTTTGCTCATCGAAAATGGCATAGCAAGTCACATCCGCATGCCAGACTTCAGCCCCTGAAACTGGCTCAAGGCGAATGCCATACAGTTTGTTGACAATGGCAAACAAACCATCAATGACTTTACTTTGTGGGAAATAAGGCCGCAAATCCTCTTGCGAAATCGCATAGCGTGCTTGCCTTTTCTTCTCGGACAAATAGGCAATGTCCCAGGGAGCTAAATCTTTAAAACCAAATTCCTTTTCGGCAAACTGCTTGAGTTTCTCAAATTCAATTTTGGCTTGGCCATAGGCTTTGGCCGCCAAGTCTTCAAGGAAGGAACAAACCTTGCTAGGTGATTCAGCCATTTTAGTCGCTAAGGACAACTCAGCAAAATTTTGAAATCCAAGCAGTACGGCTTTTTCATGGCGCAAACTAAGAATCTCATCAATCACTTTGGAATTATCAAATTTGCCCGCCGAAGGTCCCTCATCGGAAGCCCGGGTAATATAAGCCCGATACATGTCTTCGCGCAGGCTGCGATTGTCGGCGTAGGTAACTACCGCCAGGTAGCAAGGGAACTCAAGGTTAAACACCCAGCCTTTGAGGCCTTTTTGCTCAGCCAACTCCCTGGCCGTATGAAGCGCATGTTCGGGCAAACCTGTCAGCGATTCCTCTGATTCAAGATGGATACTAAAATCCTGCGTCGCATCCAGCACATTATTCTCAAATTGGTTTGATAATGCCGACAGGCGGGTTTGAATGGCTTCAAAACGTTCTTTTTTTTCCCTGGATAAGGCTACACCAGACAATTCGAAATCACGCAACGTGTCTTTAAGAATCTTTTGTTGCGCTGAATTTAACTGTGTTTTGTCTAAGGATTTGATGGCTTGGTATAACTCTTCATTGTGTCCTATCGCGGCGTCGTAAGCGGAAAGTTTAGGCAGGCAAGCCTGATAGCAATCGCGCAATGATTTGGAGTTGACCACTGCATGCAAGTGGGACAATGGTGACCAAAAGCGCTCTAAGGCATCATCCATGTCTTCGAGGGGTTGCATCAGGTTGTCCCAGGTAAAGCTGCGGTTATCTTTAGTCAGTGAGTGGATTTTCTGAAGATTGTCTTGCAGAAGTGCATCAAGATCGTGTACGAAATTTTCAATATCAAGGTGATTAAATGAAGGCAATTGCTTTTGCATAACCTGCTCCATTTGGCAAAAGCAATAGCATAGCATCGAATGAAAACCTACTCCATGGATTCAATCTATTGTTTCAACACCAAAGCCGAGTCCTGCTCTTTAATTTCGGGATCGACATGGTTCAAAGAGCGGTTGGGGCAAGGGAAAAATCCTTCTGATACGATGCCATATTTAGGTTGGGACAGCTCCATTATGCGATTGGCCGGCCTAATTTTCTCAAGTTGCTGGGTTCGCATAAAGGCAACGCAGGTGACGGTGGCCACAAGCATCGCACCAATAAAGCCAAGAATGGGCGTAGTCAGAAAAGGCAGTGCCAGCAACATGCTGATGAAAAGAACGGTGTTACTCATAACGGGTAACAAAAGACGGCTTCTTTCAAACAGCACACGCTCCCTTAAGGCTTCCTGGTAGACGCTTAATTCAGCTATCTCAGCTGGGGAAGCCATCCTTGCTTCAAGCTCCTTCCTTTTAGCGGCGTAATAATTTTCCAAATGGTTTAGACGACCTAATTCTACGTAGGCACGCAGACCCGTCCATAAAGCATCGAAAAGAAACAAAGCAATGATCACATACATGGCAATTGGGGCCAAGGCTCCAGTCAGCACAAAGCAATTCAGTAAGCCGCTCGTGAAAAAAATGCCATCATTCCCAAGCTCAAACCAGCGCCGTTGCACTTGCAGGTGTAAGCGCAGCTGCCAGGACAGGGATCTTTCTTGCTCACTCATCCACCATTTTCCGGGAATTAAATGCTTCAGCAAGAGAAAGAGGTTCGTTGCTAATCTGGGCACATAAAAGAGCCATGAAAAATAGGTGAGTGCCGGATTGACGTATCGATCAGCAAATAAGACAAAGCGGCTGAAATATTGAAGTTCTTGTATCTGGGGAATTAAAACTACTGTGGTAAATACGCGCCTTATTCTTCCTGAAAAAAGCCTCGGCCAATTAAAAAAAGCAGTAGTATCCCTCACTTTTTGAGCAAAAAAACCAGGTGACGGGATTAATTCTTGCTGGGAGGGGAATTGATAACCTCTTTTCCGCAAAAAACTGCAGTAAATTTTTTTTTCGTCTTCTAGGCGTTTCACTTCCCTTGGGACGCTAAGGTAGTGGCGATAAAGATGGGCCAACAATTCAGCCATCACCAGCGCCGCTGCGACTTGTTCGGTAATTTCCTCGCTATCAGCAATGGGTTTTTGACCAAGCAAGCGATTGGCCAGTTTTGTACAATAAATGCTGTATTCAATATTTAAAATGACGTGTTCTTTGAGCAAAATCTCAAAGTACGGACTCTTTTGCTGGTTAAGGAATGAGGTAAACTCCCATTGCGAGTTATGGGTTACTGCACTTTCCTTTAAATCATAACCAAGCTGAGCATGCAATCGTTGCAAAACCGCTGTCATATTATCATTTAAAAATCCAATGAAAGTGCTCAATGATCCCAAAAAATAGACAAAAAGTAAAATTTAAATATTTTTTTACTTATTTTTTATACGACAGCCCATTTTTTTGTCCACTAATACTACAATAGATGGATTGCAGCTTGCTGATTAAACCCTTCTGAGCGACAATAGGAGCCCTTGATTGATAGCCTAAGAGTACTTATGAGCCTTTCCAATGATCTAGTCAATGCTGTTCGTTTTTTAAGTATCGATGCAGTAGAGCAGGCCCAATCAGGACATCCTGGAATGCCCTTAGGCATGGCGCAAATTGCCAGCGTTCTTTGGAAAAAATTTCTCAAACACAATCCCAAAAATCCATCGTGGTTTGACCGCGACCGCTTTGTTTTATCCAATGGCCATGGCTCAATGCTACTTTATTCCCTTCTTCACCTGACTGGATATAACTTAAGCATTGATGAGATTAAAAATTTCCGCCAACTGCACTCAAAAACACCTGGGCATCCGGAGCACGACACACCGGGAGTTGAAACAACAACAGGCCCGCTGGGTCAGGGGCTTGCCAATGCAGTGGGAATGGCCATTGCAGAAAAATTATTGGCCACGCAATTTAATCGCCCTGGTTTAGAACTGGTCAACCATCACACTTATGTATTCGCTGGCGATGGCTGTCTCATGGAAGGCATTTCCCATGAAGCTTGCTCTTTGGCTGGCACCCTTGGCCTTGGAAAATTAATCGTCTTCTATGATGATAACGGCATTTCCATTGATGGTCAGGTGGACTCCTGGTTTAGCGACGATACAGCCAGCCGTTTCAAAGCCTACCATTGGCACGTTATTGGGCCTATTGATGGCCATGATTGCACAGCGATTGAAAATGCCATTGAAGAAGCACGACAAGAGAGCAGCAAACCAAGCTTAATCATTTGTAAAACAATTATTGGCTATGGCTCTTCCGTTGCTGGTTCAGAGAAAAGCCATGGTTCGCCTTTAGGGGCTGAGGGTGTAAAAAAAGTCCGTGAACATTTCAACTGGCCCCATCCTCCTTTTGTCATTCCTGATGCGGTTTACGCCAAATGGAATCACGAAGAGCAAGGACAACATGATGAGACTCTCTGGCTTAAATGCTGTGATCATTATCAAAAAGAACATAGACGCGATTATCATGAATTTCTTCGTCGCGTTAACGGTGATTTGCCGGATAACTGGGACAGTTTGACTGCGACTTTCATTGAAACCTGCCGTCAGCAGGATAAAGCGCAGGCTACCCGCAAAAGTTCGCAACAATGCATTGAAGTATTCGCTAAAATTTTGCCAGAAATGCTGGGTGGTTCTGCTGATTTAACCGGGTCAAACAACACCGACTGGTCCGGCTCCAAAGTCATTACCGCCAAAGATTTTTCCGGGAATTACCTTCACTACGGAGTCCGTGAATTTGCGATGGCAGCCATTATGAATGGGTTGGCCCTGCATCAGGGAATCATTCCTTATGGCGGCACCTTTTTAGTCTTTGCAGACTATGCACGCAATGCCGTTCGCCTTAGTGCCCTAATGAATCAACGTGTCATTTATGTATTTAGCCATGATTCCATTGGTTTGGGAGAAGACGGCCCGACGCATCAACCCATTGAACAAGCTGCCATGCTGCGCATGACTCCGAATATGCATGTTTGGCGTCCGGCTGATTTAATGGAGACTGCCGTTGCTTGGCAGCAGGCCTTGGAACGCCACAACGGCCCCTCCTCTCTGTTGTTATCCAGACAAAATTTACCGTCTTTATCTCACCAGGAAGGACAAGCTGAGTGCATCAAAAAAGGCGGCTATGTGCTTAGCGATTGCGATGGCACTCCCGATGCCATTGTACTGGCGACAGGCTCAGAAGTTCATTTGGCACTCGAGGCGGCAAAATATATGACTGGCTTGGGCAAAAAAATTCGTGTGGTCTCAATGCCCTGTTGTGAACGATTTTTAGCTCAAGATGAGGATTATCAGGAAAAAATTTTGCCCAATTCTGTTCGCAAGCGAGTAGCTATTGAGGCTGCGGCCAGTGATTACTGGTACCGCTTCGTGGGTTTGGATGGGCAGGTTATCGGCCTTGACCGCTTTGGAGTTTCTGCACCAGCCGCTGATGCGTTTCAATATTTAGGCATCACCGCTGAGCACCTGATTTCCGCTTTAAAAACACTATTAAACTGATTCGCCAAGCGAGTCACAGTAATTCGGAGAAGTAGTATGACCATACGAGTCGCAATAAATGGTTATGGCCGCATTGGCCGCTGTATTTTACGTTCCATTTATGAGTATCAGCGTCAAAATGAATTTGAAATTGTCGCCATCAATGATTTGGCAGGCATAGAAACAACAGCCCATTTGACCCGTTATGATTCAACACATGGTCGATTCAGCAGCCGTGTTGAAGTAGAAAATAACCATTTAGTTGTTGACGGCCATGCCATTCGAGTCATCGCAGAACGCGATCCCAACGCCTTACCCTGGAAAGAACTCGACGTTGACTTAGTATTTGAGTGCACCGGTTATTTCACCCAGCGGGAAGCCGCCATGAAACACATTAATGCTGGCGCAAAAAAGGTTCTGATTTCAGCACCAGGAAAAAATGCTGATGCAACCATCGTCTATGGGGTGAATCACCATAGCTTGCAAGCAACCGATGTGATTGTGTCCAATGCTTCCTGTACCACAAACTGCTTAGCTCCGGTTGTGAAAGCTTTGCATGATGCCATAGGCGTAGAGCATGGATTGGTTAATACCGTACACGCCTACACCAAAGATCAAATGCTTCTAGACGGCAGCCACAGCGATTTGCGGCGTGCCCGTTCAGCGACCCAATCCATCATCCCAACCAAAACCGGTGCTGCTGTTGCTGTTGGGCTTGTGTTGCCGGAGTTGGCTGGCAAACTGGATGGTTTTGCCATGCGTGTTCCGACGCTTAATGTATCGGTTGTTGATCTTACCTTTTCAGCCAAACGCGAAACCACCGTTGAGGAAGTCAATGACATCATGCGTAAGGCCAAGAATGATATCTTGCACATTTGCGAAGAACCTTTAGTCTCTTGTGATTTCAATCACTATCCTGCGTCAGCCATATTTGATACCACTCAAACGAAAGTGCTTGGAAACTTGGTTAAGGTCGTTGCCTGGTACGATAATGAATGGGGCTTCTCCAATCGAATGCTGGATACAGCTCAATGCATGATGACTCGTTAAGGATGGCGTAATGAATCTGATTAAAATGAGTGAGATAAGCCTAAGTGGCAAACGCTTGCTGATTCGCGAAGATTTAAATGTGCCTATCAAAGATGGGATCATCACCAGCGACCAACGATTAAGAGCCGCTTTACCAACCATTCAGGCTGCTCTTGATGAAAATGCCGCTGTGATGGTTCTTTCCCATTTGGGTCGACCAGAAGAAGGGAAATTCGAGAAACGATTTTCTTTGCAGCCTGTAGCCGATTATCTGGCGGCTAATTTGGATTATCCTGTTCATTTTGTTAGCGATTATTTGGATGGAGTGAACGTCAACCCTGGAGAGCTGGTCATTTGCGAAAACGTTCGCTTTAATGTGGGCGAAAAGGCGAATGATGACGCCCTGGCTAAAAAACTGGCTGGCTTGTGTGATATTTTTGTAATGGATGCCTTTGGTACCGCTCATCGTGCACAAGCTTCCACGCATGGGGTTGCGAAATTTGCTCCTGTCGCCGTAGCCGGTCCTTTGCTCGTTAGTGAGCTTGAAGCCCTGGAACATGTTTTAAAAGAACCTGAAAAACCCATCGTCGCCATCGTTGGGGGGGCGAAGGTCTCTACCAAATTAAGTTTGCTGAAACAATTGGTCGGGATGGTGGATTACCTAATTCCTGGTGGTGGGATTGCCAATACCTTCCTCAAGGCACAAGGTTATGAAATTGGCATTTCTCTCTATGAAGAGGACTTAGTTCCCGAAGCGCAACTCATTTTAAAATTAGCCGCCGAGCAAGGCTGCAAGATCCCCTTACCGACGGATGTTGTTGTGGGTAAAACATTTTCAGACAACTGCCCTGCCTTTAACAAAGCACTTGGCAGTGTAGCGGCTGACGACATGATCATGGATATTGGACCAAATACTGTCAGTGATTACGTAGATATTATTCATGAAGCGAAAACAATCATTTGGAATGGTCCGCTCGGTGTTTTCGAATTTCCACAGTTTGCTTACGGCACCCGAGCCATTGCCATTGCCATTGCCGACAGCGACGCGTTTTCAATTGCGGGTGGCGGCGATACTTTGGCAGCCATTGATCAATACGCGTTGACTCAGCAAATTTCTTATATTTCAACAGGGGGAGGCGCCTTTTTAGAATTTTTAGAAGGTAAAACCTTACCCGCTGTGGCCATTTTAGAAGAGCGTGCCAATGCGTCGAACTAAAATTGTAGCTACCTTGGGTCCAGCTTGTAGCGATTCAGCAACGTTAGCCGAGTTGCTCAATGCTGGTGTCGACGTTCTGCGTATTAATTTTTCTCATGTGGATGGCAGCCTGCAACAAACTGTTCAAGATGCCAGAGCAATCGCGCGCAAACTGAATCGCCCTCTTGCCATCATGGCAGACTTGCAAGGGCCAAAGCTTCGCATTGGGCGTTTTCTTGAGAAGCAAATTAAATTGCTAAATGGCCAGCAATTTATTCTCAATTGTCAAAGTAATGAGCCTGGTGATGAGCATTCCGTTTCCGTTGCTTATCAAAATTTATGTTTTGAGCTGCAAGCAGGCGATCATTTGCTTCTCGATGATGGCATGCTTGAGCTTAAAGTGGTTCACATCTCAGCACCTTTAATTTATTGTGAAGTCATCGAGGGTGGAATTTTACGCAGCAATAAAGGCCTTAACCGTAAAGGGGGTGGTCTTGCCGCAAGGGCTTTAACGGATAAAGACAAAAATGATTTAAAAACGGCTGTTGAACTAGACGTTGATTATCTTACCCTGTCTTTCGTTAAAGACGCGAAAGACATTGAGGAAGCTCGAGAGTTACTGGCCCAATGCGGCAGAAAAGACATTCCCATCATTGCCAAAATTGAGCGTACCGAAGCGTTGCAACACCTCATTGAAATCATCAATGCCGCTGATGCAATCATGGTTGCTCGTGGAGACTTGGCTGTTGAGGTTGGGCCTGCTGAAGTGCCTGCGATGCAAAAGCGGATTATTGAACAAACAAGGCGATTGAACAAAGTTGTCATCACCGCAACGCAAATGATGGAATCCATGATTAACCACCCACAACCTACTCGGGCTGAGGTATCGGATGTGGCTAATGCGATTTTAGATGGCACAGATGCCGTGATGCTTTCCGCAGAAACGGCTACCGGCAGCTTCCCAATCAAAGTCGTTGCTATGGTCGATAAAATTTGCCGCAGTGCTGAAAAACATGCTGGCTTTTTCTATCATGCTGATAATGAAAGCTGTCACCCTCAGCGTGCCGATCAGACGATTGCAATGGCAACCATGCATGCTGCCAATCATTTTCCGATTAAAGCCATTGTCGCTTTAACTGAATCAGGGGCCACTCCCATCTGGATGTCGCGACAACATAGTTTGGTTCCTATTTATGCAGTAACGGCAAACCCTTATACTGTAGGCAAGTTAAGTTTAGTGAATAATGTTTTTCCAATTTATTTGGATTACTATGCTTTTGATCAAGACATTGATAACAGCATTATCCAATGCTTGATTAAAGAAGGCTTGTTGAAACCCAATAGCTTCGTACTGTTAACCCGAGGCCATAAAATTGGGGAGCCAGGCGGCACGAATCGCCTGCAAATTGTCCGAACTTAAGGTTGTGCTATTAAAAAACCATTAAACGCCTTTGCTTGATTTATAAATCAAGCAAAGTTCCCATAGGAGCTTAATCCGTTGTTTCGATGGATTTGCGCGACAAACCTAATTTTTCTTTCAATCTGGCAACGGCATCCGGATCGAACTGTCGGGAAGGTTTGTGTTTGATTACCACGGCAGGGCGAGCTGGTGCTGCGGCATGTTGCACGCTGAAGGCTGGTGCCCGCTCAGGAAAATAGGCTATCGATTCCGTGATTTGGGATGCTGAAGACGTATTTAAAGGCTGTCCTTTTGCAGGTGCAAGCTTGCGAGCGTTTCGAGCACTTTTCTCAATGCGCTTTCGAATTTTTGTAGCAGCACGTTCGGCTTCTTCCTCACTGACCATGCTAACGGGATTTCCCTCCAAATCCACACGCATTTCCCGAGCTTTCAAGCAGGCCAGGTAATCAATACGACGGGTAAATACAACCACCGCCTCGCGTAATTTACTTTTTGAAATACCATGCTCCGCCGCTTTATCGGCATAGACCAATATGTCTTCCATAATCCCTATTTTTAATGGACGAATTCTAAGTGAGTTATCAAAAACGTGAGGGAAAGTAGCTGCAAGCCACAATAAGGCCTCATTCCGGGCTTTTTTGGATTTATTTTTTTGCGTTTTATTAATTACCGCTGTGCGAGGATGAAGTTCTTGCCTTCTCATGCTACTACCTTTGTTTTGATGGAGCCATAATGTTAAACAAGGCAACAGCCAGTGAGCACAAAGTCACAATTAGTGAGGCTGCAGCTTGCCATTTTATGGATAATGATTCTTGAAAAATGCGCATACAATGTACAGTGTTTATTTGGCATTTGCAAGCCTCTCATAGTCCTCTGATACTAAATTGCACAAGCCTTTATCCACGCATAAAGCCAAGTGATTTCCAGACAGGCCTATGAAAATCATATTAAAGAGATATATACTTTAAGCATGCATTTTTTGGAGCAGTCCTGTTTAGTTGCACCTAAACCAACTTGCTGCATTAGGCATGTATTTACAATTAAGTAAGTTCCGATTCTGAATCGGACAATGCGAGTCATTCAATTCGATAATAGGTAAACGAACGATGCTAAATCGACTGTTTTGGTTTTTTCTGGCCGTTTTTTTCCCTTGGATAGTTTTGCTTCTCGATGATAACCCTGGAGGGGCCTTAGTGGCGCTCATTATGCAAGCCACTTTGATCGGCTGGATTCCCGCCAGTGTCTGGGCTTTGCGGGTGGTGCGGGAAAACACCCCTCCAAAAGAGAAATAACAAAATCTGTCCGCTTAAATAAAAACTGGAGAACTCATGCCTATCCCCGTGATTGTGAATGGCGCTCAAGGCAAAATGGGCCAATTAGCTTGTGAAACATTAAAAAATCATCCCGATTTTGAACTGGTAGCCAGCTTAGGCCGTCAGGATAACCTTCGCCAAGCTATTTCTGAGACCGGAGCTGAAATCGTTGTTGATCTCACGCGAGCCGATTCAGTCTTTGAAAATAGCCTTGCCATTGTTGAAAGTGGTGCTCACCCGGTCATTGGCACCAGCGGATTATTAAATGAGCAAATTGAAATGTTGCAGAGCCTTTGCGACCGACAAAATTTAGGCGGCTTAATTGCCCCCAATTTCTCCATTAGTGCCGTGTTAATGATGCGATTTTCTGCTGAAGCGGCTCGCTACCTTGCCAATGTAGAAATTATTGAAGCCCATCATCAGCAGAAATTTGATGCCCCCTCGGGAACCGCACTCAAAACAGCGGAAATGATCTCAGCCAATCAAACAAGGAGCGGCTCTAGTGACCAGGGTCATGAACTAGTTGAGGGAGTCCGAGGCGGTTGTCATCATGGCATTAGCATACACTCTTTGCGACTACCTGGATTTGTAGCCCAGCAACAAGTCATTTTTGGCAGCACAGGGGAAACATTAACCATAAGCCACAACAGCATTGACCGCATATCCTTTATGCCCGGAATTGTTTTGGCTTGTCAAAAAGTGAAACAGTTGAACTCCCTGTACTACGGATTAGAGCACATCTTGTGAGACAAGCCGGCCATGGCTGTCTTGGCTCATTTAAGAATTCTAAAAGGAACAACCCCTTAACCATAGGGGTTTTTCCTTTAATACAGCAAAGTCCAAAATGAGCGTAAACACAAAAGCATGATTAAAACGGCAACCATAATCATTAACAATTTTCTCGGGATCTTCTTTACCATATAAGCGGCTATTGGTGCTGCCAGAGCACCTCCTGCGATTAGACAAACAACAATCGGCCATTGCTTGATGCCAATGTTGAAAAAAAAAGCCGTTGAAATACCGAGAGCGACGAGAAATTCGGCCAAATTGACCGAGCCGATGGTGTATCGCGGCGGCTCACCTTGAGCTAGCAAAGTGGAGTTGACAATGGGTCCCCATCCCCCGCCTCCGGCTGCATCCAAAAAGCCAGCGGTAAGGCCTAAAGATATTAGACGAGGAATTCGTTTAGCAGGTCTTTCCCGCTTCATCCACTCATACACAACATAGTCATAGAGGAGTTCCGACAGATTGCTTTTGCGAAATGTTTTATAAACAATATAAATGGCCATGAGAAACAAATAGGAAGTGACAAAAGGCTTAATAATCTGAGCGGGTACATGACTTAGAAAAAAGGCCCCAAGTACTCCCCCTAACATTCCAGGAATGGCTAAACGTTTAAATAGAGTACGATCCACGTTTTTAAACATCATATGGGACAAACCTGAAATCCCGGTGGTTACAATTTCAGCCGTGTGAACGCCTGCACTGGCGATTGGGGGAGCAATGCCATAAGCAAGAAGTACGGTCATGCTGATGAGACCATAGCCCATGCCCATGCCACCATCAATCAGCTGGGCCACAAAGCCTACCAATGTAAAAACAAGATATTCGTTCACTATGATATGACTTGGCTGGTTGAATATTGAATCGCGATTTCTTTGATTTTAGCCAATTCAGCAATATTTTCTTTAATTGCAGATTTATCCTGGGGATGATTCTGAATATTGAATATTGCTTGATAGATTTTTAAAATCTCAGGAGCTCGTTTCCATTTCTCCGTCGCTTTAGGGCAAATTTCTGCAAAAATCCGGGTCAGTTTTATCATGTCTGTTTCTTCCCTGCCATCGCGATTCTGCAAAATGTCTTTTGTTGCAAGAATACCTTCTGGTGCTTCTTTTTTAAATATCATCAAATTGGAAGTTTTATTGCGCATGAATTCGCCTTGGTTGCATAAGTCGGTTAAAAGGTCCAATATTTCTGCTCGTTCTTCTCTACTGAGTTGTAAAACGGCATATAAATAGTTATTAACCGACATAAAATCAGCTCTCTTTGAGAGTTGATGCAATGCTTCCAGGGCAGACCTCCTATTTATAGGATTTTTTTGGCCTTGACGGGTTAGATCGAGGAGCATAATTAAAGGCTTAACCCCAAGCGCATGATGGATCAAATGGTTCAATAGGGTGATTATTTCTTTAGCATTCCCCTCATCCTCTCTCGCCGCTTTAAGGACAGTAATCACCTGTTTGCTATTCTTTTTATCTACAGAGAGATTACCAATGCGCCCTACTTCATTATTGGTAGCTAAAACATCGCTGTGGTGCAAAGCATGCATTCCCGCTTTCTTGCAAATGGCAGCAGCAATGTCCGCTGGCCAATAATTAGCAGGAGTTTTAATTCCACTAGAACCATCTGCATTTTGCTCCGCCAGTTCGTAACCATGCCAGGTCACCCATAAATCCGCGACAATATCAACGAAATCTGCGCGATCTTGGCCGGTGTGACTCATGCTTGGCCAATAACCCTTTCTTTTATGAAAGATAAGCATGGCTAATATATGGGTTTCAAGGACCTCTCTTCGGTCTTTGCCACTCACGCAAGAACCGTAGCTTTTACACTGGGATTCACCCATTAATAAATTTTCTATCGAGCTTAAGAACAGTTCGCGCCCATAGTAATCAAAAATAGTGGCTGAACCATAAGGTGAATTTAAGATGGTGCGATATTCTTTTAGCAGCTCTCGTACGCTTTCAACATCGATCGAGAAGCGTTTGGATTTTCCTTCTTTCTCTAAAACCGTTTTCCATTCCAATTGTTTTGCCAATATGGCTTGCCAATCGTCCATTTGACTCAATGCATGATGATTTTTTTCAAATAAACGTTTCAGATTCGAAATGACGGTCTGTGTTTCATTATCCTGCTCAGGAAATAATTGTTCAGAATTTAACGCCTGCTTGTCCTCGACTTCTGCAAATGCTAAAGCAATAACGGCTTTGATTTTGTTTAGGGACCAGGATGACGGAATGAAATGGGGATACTGCATGGCCAAAATTCTCATTTCGACCAAAGTTATTAGAGCCTGACATGACTTGTCTGTCGCCGTAGTGTAATAAAGGTATTTGGCTATGTTAAACGGATGGTTGGTTGAGACAATTAATTTATCTTTCTCTTCTTGAAAACTGGCAATGATTTCTTTGCGCTGCATGTCCAAAGCATAATCTGGTATGTAAGCGTGCAGCCAGGGCACCGGGCTGATTAAAGTTTGTATCAATAAAGGTTGGTTAGACGCATGTTGATGGATTAACTCCAAATTTCTTGTTGCATAGAGTCTTTTAATTGGCATAGGCCATTCGACAATGTCACGCGCAGCCATATGACTGGAGCGCATTCTTGTTGAATATTCATGTTCAACTTCCCCTCTCTCATTAAGCCAGAACACCTTGGTTTCACAGAAATTGGCTAAGAGCGGTAATCGACGCAAGCGGCTTGGAGCAAATGAAATACACTGTTCAAGAGAGCCAACTTGTAAAATATTGCTGAGGAAATGGCGCTCAAAATCTTCTAAAAATAAAACCCATGAGGGTAATTTTCTAAGGGAATTTAGCCTTTCTAACGGCTCAAAAGATTTATTTTGACTGGTAATTCTTTCTTTTTCACTGAGCAACCAGGAATGAAGGGTCGAAACATCAAGGCTCATGCTTGCTGTCATGAGTTTAGTCTCAGCCAGTATTCTCAATACTAACTGATGCTGTGGATCTAAAGATTTCAACCAAATTGGGATTTTGGCATGGCCCATTTGGGCAATTTGTTTTAAATCATGATCAAGCGCCGCACCCTGTTCGAGCTTGAGCTTATTCCATTCCCCAATGAAACCATTCAGGAAAGACAAGCTGCCTGGCAATTCTAGAACAGTTAATTGATTAAAATGCTCCAATTGCTTTTTGTCTCGGGCAAGCCGTTCACTTTTATCCTGCAGCCAATTATCAAAATTAGCAATTTCATCGCTAATGCCTGCTTCGCTTAATCCAGCATCAGCCATTAATTTTAATAGTTGCTGATGCTCTGGATTTAAAGATTTCATCCAAAGCGGAATTTTGCCTTGGGCAATATTTTCTAAATCGTGGTGAAGGTTTGCTCCCTGCTCGAGTTTTATACTGCTCCACTGCAGAGTAAGACTATTCAGGTTGCGTTTTAAACCAGTGAGGGTTTTAAGATCATCTTTGCTGATTAACTCAGAAGGTATAAAAGAGTGCAGATAGATTTGCATCCAAGGTGAAAGAGAGCGAAACCAATGTGGAATGTTTAAGCCATTGTTTTCTTTTGCATGTTGCTGTATTGCTTCAAATTCCTTAAACGTTTTATCCGTATAAGGCTTTAATTGCTCCTCCCATCTTAAAACATACTCAACCGAGTTGCCGGTCTTTATGGGAATTAGTGTTGCCAGGTCAGCTCGTCCTCTTTTCATAATGACATACTGCTCGGCCTTATTGATTAACTCCACAAAATGCTCTTTGCTTTTATAATGTGGGAAATGATCTTTAAGGGCACTCAACAGAAAAGAAGTGTAATCACTGAGAAAGTGTTGATATTGCTCTATGGGAAGTTCTTGGCGTAAAGGGCCAAACTCTAAGTACCAGTTGGGTAGAATGCCTTGATATTCTTCAACTGGAAGTTCTTCTTGGGGTAGGCGATAAAACTCTAAACACCAATCCACGTAGAGCTTCAGATCTTCCTTAGAGTGTTTAAGTTCAGGGAGGCTACTGAGTACTAATAAAAATGCATTGTAAAAACTTTGCATGCGACGCTGATAACTGCGTCTTAAATTAGGTATAGCTGGATAAAATTCGATTTCAAATTCACCCAGAATGGTTTGTAGTTTCCTCTGCATTAATGGAGAAATGTCCATGCCTTCTGCGAGACGTAATATTGTTTTTTTTCCCATGTCTACTATCCTTGCATGCATCGGTTGTTTATTATTAAATAAATCGGCAAAGTTAACAATTTCTTGTAAACCATTTTAACAAGATATTCAATGTGGCTTCACTCTAACGGATTTCGACTTAAGGATAAAAAATGAAAATAAAAACAGGAGATTACTTCGGCTCTTCGGAAACAGGGATTAATGAAGCCGTTCAGCAAGCCTTGCAAAATGTACCCGAACATAGCTTGATAGAAATTATTGAAACCCGCAGTTCCTGGACAGAGAACAAGCGCTATTACCAAGTGATAATAAGCGCTTTTGCCAATTAAATTGATGCTTATTGAAATGGAGTTTTGAACATGGGTTACATCGTCCCTCATTTCATCGCGGGTGAAACAGTCCTTACAGAAACAGCCCACTTTCGTACTATTTTTAATCCAGCTCTGGGTGAAGACATTGGCCGAGCCTATTTTGCCGACTCAGCTTTATGCGATAAGGTGGTGGCTACTGCCAAAGCTGCCTGGCCAGCTTGGGCTGAAACCACAGCACTTAAGCGTGCCAGGATTCTGTTCAAATTTCGTGAGTTACTCGACAAATATCAGCTTGATTTAGCGCGTATAGTCACTCGTGAACATGGCAAAACACTTGAAGATGCAAAAGGTTCTGTAGCCCGAGCCATTGAGGTGGTTGAGTTTCATTGCGGATTGGTGACTCAGCTGCAAGGGGATTTTTCCGCGGACGTGTCAACTCATATCGACTGCCACACTTTCAGACAACCTCTTGGTGTCTGCGCAGGCGTGTCTCCTTTTAACTTTCCAGTGATGGTTCCCGTTTGGATGATGATTCCTGCTATTGCTTCAGGCAATACCTTCATTTTAAAGCCATCTGAGCAAGATCCTTCAGCACCTATACGTCTGCTGGAACTATTAAGTGAAGCAGGCTTGCCAAATGGTGTTGCCAATTGCATTCAGGGCGATAAAGAAGTGGTTGAACACTTGCTTAAGCATCCTGATATTTCAGCCTTTACTGCGGTGGCATCAACGCCCGTTTCTGAAGCCATTTACCGCAAGGCCACTGCCTATGGTAAACGGGCTCATACATTTGGCGGCGCAAAAAATCATTGTGTTGTGATGCCTGATGCCGACTTAGACCAAGCTGCAAATGCCATTGTTGGGGCTGCTTATGGTTCTGCCGGTGAACGCTGCATGGCGATTTCAGCGGTGGTGACTGTCGGTGATAATACAGCTGAGCAATTATTGCAGAAATTGATCCCTTTGGTCCGTGCCATTCGTGTGGATGCAGGTGATGCCAAAGACAGCGACATGGGTCCTTTAATCAGTGCCGAGCACCGGCAAAAAGTCCTTTCTGCCATTAATGAAGGGGTTGCCGAAGGGGCAACGCTATTAGTCGACGGGCGTGCCTTTAAGCATAAGGAACATCCCCAAGGTTATTTTTTAGGCCCCTCCCTGTTTGATCAGGTAAAAGAATCGATGTCCATTTATCAAAACGAGATTTTTGGACCTGTATTGGTGGTGCTAAGAGCAGCCACTTTTGAAGAAGCCCTGTCCTTAGTCAATCGTCATCAATACGGTAATGGCACTGCCATTTTTACCCGCGATGGCTACAGCGCTCGCGAATACAGTCGTCGAGTACAGGCCGGCATGGTTGGAATAAATATTCCCATCCCCGTCCCCATTGCAAGTCATCCCTTTGGTGGCTGGAAACGTTCTTCGTTTGGCGATACCAATATGCATGGTGTGGAAAGCATTAATTTTTACACGCGGCGCAAAACGGTCACCAGCAAATGGCCTGTAACTGAATTGGCTAATGGCGCTTTTAATATGCCTACTCACGATTAATGTCATTATCTATAGCGGTTCAGGAGAACAAATCATGGCAAAGATTGGTTTCGTCGGGCTTGGGCATATGGGGCTGCCTATGGCCATCAATTTAATAAAAGCAGGACATCAGCTAACCGGCTTTGATTTGCAATCTTCCGCTCTTGAGCAATTGGTGGATGCTGGCGGAAAAGCAGCAACTCAACTTGCCGAAGCGGCTTATGCAAAAGACATCATTATCACAATGTTGCAAACTGGCCAGCAGGTTTCGCAGGTCTGTCTGGGAGAACAAGGGCTATTCGCCAAAGCTCCACCCGGTTGTTTATACATTGACTGCTCTTCAATTGATGTTCCGAGCAGTCGTGAAATTCACAGCCAGGCTGCCCGCCTGAATATTTCAGCGGTTGATGCCCCAGTTTCTGGCGGAGTTGCTGGAGCCGCTGCGGCTACTTTGACATTTATGGTGGGAGGAAGCCAGCCTGCTTTTGAGAAAGCCAAACCCATTTTAGCGGCCATGGGACAAAAAATAATTCATACAGGAGATTGCGGAAGCGGGCAAGCTGCAAAAATTTGTAACAATATGATTCTTGGCATATCAATGATAGCCGTTTCTGAAGCCTTTGTCTTAGCAGAACATTTAGGTTTATCGGCACAGAAGTTATTTGAGGTCGTCAATAATTCATCGGGGCAATGCTGGGCAATGACTAAGTATGCACCGGTACCTGGAGTATTGCCCAATGTGCCAGCTAATAATGATTATCAACCCGGCTTTACTGCGGCAATGATGCTTAAGGATTTGAATCTAAGCCAAAATTCAGCGGCCACTTTAGGAGTAAAGACAGCCATGGCTGAGAAAGCCGCGGCCATTTATCGAGAATTTAATGAAGCAGGCTTAGGACATTTGGACTTTTCAGCCATCATTAAAGCCATTGGCCAAAATTAGGTGCCCCATGACTAAAAGACCATTCCCAACAGCAGACGATGATTCTCTCTTGCCATTTTGGCACGATGTGGCTCTTGAGTATATTGATTGGATTAAACCTTGGGACAAAGAGTTCGAAGGTGGGTTTGCACAAGGACAAGTAAAATGGTTTCAAGGTGCGAAACTCAATGCCACTGTCAATTGCCTGGACAGGCATTTACCGACCAAAGCCAATCAACCAGCCATCATTTGGGAAGGCGATGACGACAAACAGCAAAGCACACTTAGTTTTGGGCAATTGCATGAACAAGTTTGTTTAATGGCCAATGTCCTTAAATCTTTAGGTGTGGGCAGGGGCGATCGCGTGGCACTGTATTTACCAATGATTGCAGAAGCCGTTATTGCTACCTTGGCTTGTGCTCGCATTGGTGCGGTACACTGCATTGTCTTTGCCGGTTTTTCTCCTGCAGCACTAAGACAGCGTTTGCAGGCTGCCGAATGCAAATTGCTCATCACAGCAGACGGATATTTCCGCGGCGGCAAACATTTTCCACTAAAACAACAAGCCGATGCGGCCGCAAATGAGCTTCCTTTGCAAATTTTACTAATCCAGAATAGCAAGGAAAAAGTACCTTTCAATGCGCAAAAGGATCACTGGTGGCATGAACTTCGCCTTGAGCAAAGCAGCCATTGCGAGCCTGAGGCCATGAATGCTGAAGATCCTTTATTCATTCTTTATACTTCAGGCAGCACCGGGAAACCCAAAGGTCTGGTGCATAGCACAGGCGGCTATCTCGTACAGGTGGCTTATAGCTTTGATTATATTTTTAATTGCGCCCCCACGGAAATCTTTTGGTGCACAGCAGACATTGGTTGGATTACGGGGCACAGCTACGTCATTTACGGCCCCTTAGCCAATGGCATCACAAGCTTAATGTATGCGGGAGTTCCCAATTGGCCTACTCCCGCTCGTTGCTGGGAAATTATAGACCGTCATCAGGTCAATGTGTTTTACACAGCACCAACTGCCATTCGTGCCTTAAAACGCGAGGGCGATCAATGGCTTTCGACAACCAGCCGCAAATCTTTACGTTTATTGGGAACCGTAGGTGAGCCTATTAACCCTGAAGTATGGGAATGGTATCAACATAAGGTGGGCTTAAATTCTTGTCCAATTGTAGATACCTGGTGGCAGACTGAAACGGGAGCAATCATGATATGCCCGCAAGGAGGGGTCATGAATGCCAAACCAGGTGCCGCAAGTCAACCGCTGCCAGGAATATTCCCGGTGATTCTCAATGAACAACATGAGGAAATTAAAGGCATGGGCGAAGGCATATTGGCCATTAAAAAACCCTGGCCTTCTATTGCCAGAACCATAGCCGGTAATCACGAGCGCTACTGCAAGGCATATTTTGCCAATGACTATTATATTACCGGCGATGGTGCCAAGCGCGATAAGGATGGTGATTTTTGGATTACCGGACGGATTGATGACGTGTTGAATGTTGCCGGTCATCGTTTGAGCACCGCAGAAATTGAAAGCTCCCTAGTCACTCACCCTAAAGTGGCAGAAGCTGCAGTGGTCAGCATGCCCGATGAAATTAAAGGACAAGGAATACATGCTTATGTGACTTTAAAAGAGGGAGAAGAACCCTCCCCTCAACTGTACGAAGAATTAGTATCCACTGTAAAAAACGACATCAGCAGCATTGCCAAACCCGATGAAATCACATGGGTTAGAGACTTGCCCAAGACCAGATCGGGTAAAATAATGCGCCGAATCCTTCGGCAAATCGCAAACAATCACGCACAGGAGCTTTCTGATTTGGGTGATTTATCCACCTTGGCAAATCCTCAAGTGGTTGAGGATTTACTCAAGAAAGAAAAATAACAGCCACCGGTCCTTAGGAGTTTATAAGTCAACAGCAATATCGGGAATGCAAAGCCTGAACATTGATTCTTTAGAATTGCTCTAAGCAAAGCTTTCATGGGGCCAGGAATTAAGCTGGTGCATCAATAATTCTCTGATGGTTTAGCAAACCATCACAAGCCTTGATTCGAAGAATAACAAAAATGGCGGCTTTCAAGGTTTTATGTTAACTTGCCGCGCCTGTTTGCAAATCGGGCCAGGCAAACCATTCATTTAATTTCTTGATGAGTTCTTCGATGCCTTCCTTTTTCAAGGCCGAAAAGGCTTGCACACTGATGAAATCCTCCATCAACTCATAGTGCTTGCGCACTTTGGCCATGCTGTTTTTAACCTCACTTCGACTTAATTTGTCGGATTTGGTGAGTAAAATATGGACGGGCAATTCACGAGATAGCGACCAGTCAATCATCACTTGATCCAGCTCTTTTAAGGGATGACGGCAATCCATTAACAAAATTAATCCTCTTAGGCACTGCCTGACTTCCAAATAATGGCTTAAATGCTGTTGCCATTCTTTTTTAACATCCTGAGCCACTTTGGCATAACCATAACCTGGTAAATCCACCAACCGCCGTGAATCGTCCAGTTCAAACAAATTGATGAGCTGCGTGCGACCGGGCGTTTTACTGGTTTTAGCAAGCTGTTTATTTTCAGTCAGACAATTCAAAGCACTTGATTTACCAGCATTGGAACGGCCTGCGAAAGCAACTTCAAACCCTTCATCACTCGGCAATTGATTGACTCGAGCGGCACTTTTTAGAAAACTTGCTTTCCTGTATGGATTTACTAACATCTTTAATTTCATTTTGGTATTTTAAACAAGCAGTGTACCATTAAATAAGAAGAACCCTCGGGAAAACCATGAAAAAAATCTTGTTTGCACTTGTTGTATTTTACACATACGCAATCAATGCTGCCAACCAACAACCCTCGCCCACAGCTATTGAACAAAAAATAGCCGTTTGTGTAGCCTGTCATGGGCAGCAAGGGATTAGTGTTAATCCACAATGGCCTAATCTTGCTGGCCAACACGCGAGTTATCTGTTCAAGCAGCTGAAGGATTATAAAGCCGTCAAAACCAGAAATGTACCAACAATGACCGCTATCGTTGCCAATTTAAATGAGAATGATATGTTGGAGCTGGCTAAATACTATTCCGAACAAACGCTACCGAAAGGGGCGACGCCTGAGAAATTTGTTCAGCGCGGGCAACAACTTTACCGAGGTGGGGATTTTGACAAGCATATTACAGCTTGCATCGCATGCCATGGCCCTAAAGGGACAGGCAATGAACAAGCTGGTTTTCCTGTCTTGTCAGGGCAACATGCTGCTTATACCATACTGCAATTACAAGCATTTAAGGAAGGTAAGCGCTCCAACGATTTAAATGGGATTATGAGGGACATCAGCTCCCGCATGAGCCAGGAAGACATGGAAGCCGTGGCTTATTACATTCAAGGTTTGCACTAAAAAAGAGAGATTCAATATGTTAAAGCGTGTTTTGTGTGTTCTTTTGCTGTTCCCGGTTCTCGCATTTGCAGAAGATTTTGTTGCTGGGAAAGACTATGAACTGGTTAATGGTACTGCTCCTTCCGTGCATGCAGGCAAGGTCATGGTGACTGAGTTTTTCAGTTATGGTTGTCCCTGGTGTTATCGAATTGAGCCGGCGTTAAATACCTGGGTTCAACAACAAGGAAACAAAGTGCAATTTTCTCGCATTCCTGTTGTTTTCCATAAAGAGTGGGAATACTATGCGAAAGCCTACTACACGGCCAATTTATTGGGACTTGAAAGCAAACTTGGCCCAGCCTTGTTCAAAGCCATTCAAAATGACAAGCGTCCATTGGCTAACAATGAAGAAATGATTCAATTTTTTACCGCCGAAGGCGTGGACAATGCCACGGCAAAAAGCGCCTTTGAAAACTCCACAACCATAGATGTGCAAGTTGCCGAGGGTCTTGCAACCATGTCTCGTTATCGCATCAACGGCGTACCCGCCATCGTTGTCAATAACCAATACAAAACCGACTTGCAGATGGCTAAAAACCCCGAGCGGTTTTTACAAATTTTAGATTTCCTGGTTAAAAAAGCCCAAACGGCTTAATGGAACAACGCATTTAAACCTTGGTACCGTTTAAACCATTTCAAACTGTCTAGCGCAAAGGGTGGAGGGGTGCAAGCACTCCACCAATTAAACGCATATTGAATTGTGCCGGAGAAGGAGAAATCCCATCGACCTTCAATTTTTCTGAGACTCAATGAACACCTGGCAGACTGCAGAATAGTTAAATTGCAACCATGTTTTTATAATAACCCTTACCTTCAATGCCCAGCCTTTGTGACCCTAGACTAGGCAGGTAAGCCCATGAGCTCAGTCTTTTCCCCTTATTCCTTGCATTTACAAATGCTTAGATTAGAGGGTTACAGCTTAGGTTTGGGAAGAATAAATAATATTTTTCCCATTCTTTTTGGCCTGGTACAACATGAAGTCTGCGGCTGAAACCAGATCCTCCAACTTAGTCTTCGAAGGTCGCGTTTCAACGATGCCCATGCTCAATGAAACTTTATTGGGAGAATCGATCTTTATCTCTTCCTGTATGGTCTTTGCAATCAGATTAGCTTCCTCTAATCGGCAATTCGCCAGAATAATTGCAAACTCATCGCCACCAATTCTAAAGCTGCTGTCATTAGAACGAGAGGTATTATTTGCAATGACGGTCGCTACTCTTTTTAAAAATTCATCCCCTTTAGGATGACCAAGATTGTCATTAATCCATTTAAAATTATCTACATCAATGAAGAGCAAAACCAGGAAATGTTTGTTTCTTTCTGCTCTTCTTAACTCTTCATCAAGACGAAGATCAAAATATCTACGGTTGTAAAGGCCTGTTAAGGAGTCTGTAATTGAGATTCGCCGGATCTCATCCAAGGCATCGTCTTTCTCGTGATTGGCCTGATGGAGGTTGCTAATGAGGCAATCTTTTTCTTTGCTAAGGTTAATGGTCTTATGCAGAACCCTTGAGGTGAAATTTGCCGTGACCATCAACATGATAATAAACAGTAGAAAAGTAACAGCTAATAAGTCCTTATCCAGTATACCGAATGAAAGATTATAAATGATCATGGGCAAGAAAATTGGGAATAAAAAAGCATAGTAAGCAGGCCGGTATACAGAAAGCGAGGCAAGGCCACCTGCGGCCAGGCCCCCAAGTACAACTGTGATGACATTCTGATGCATTGCAAGGAAGTATTTATAAAACCAGACGTAGCAAAAGCCCCATAGGCAACCAGTTAAAAACGTTAAGCCTACAAAGAGGGCCAAATGCGCCTTAGCTGAATCGATGTAAAGCCTTTTGATCAAAGTGTAGTGGCTATGGAACAAGCGGATGAGGCTTAAAAACGTCATGGCCAGGAACCAAACTATTGTAGAAGGCAGTTCAGCTCCCCGATACAAAAGGTAGCAACAAATGATGGCGGACAGCAAGATGTTAAAAGGAATGGTCTTTACCGATGTTTGGAGGAGCAGTAAAAAACATTCCTGTTGCAGTTGCAGTATTTTCTTCATGAAAGTACTTTTATCAGCCCTTGGTTATAATTAAATTTCCCTATTTAATTTAATTTTAGCCAATTTTTGACTGTTGGCAGGCAAAGACTAAGCTAAGAAGATTGAAACAGGCTTGCCCCCGTTCATTTCACAAGCTTTGAATAAAGGGAAATACCCCATCTTCCGGGATAGTAACTTACCATCATCATTTATGAAATTGTAACAACTCTACTCATGGTTCCCGGGATTTTCCAAACTTAAAATCCCTGTATTGAAATCATAGGCGAAAATTTCGGCATAGCGCCCCCAGTCAATCATGGTCCGTAATACCCTGTCCGCTTCTTTTTCACTGAGATAATCTTCAAGTTTGCTTAAAAATCGTTCCTCAGAAACCCGATGGCCGAATTTTTCATCCAGCACTCGACGAATGTAGCGGGCCAGTGGCACTTTTTCGAGCAAACATCTCGCAAAGAGTTGCTTGCGGGCTTGCAAATCGGCTTCGGAAAACTGCTTGCCTAACTCACTCAATTGGATATCCCCATCTGAAACTTTGGCAAAACCTAAGATTTCCAAGGTTTCAAGAATTGGGAACAAGTCATCAATATTCATCATGAGCTCATCGGCAAGCTCAGGCAAATCGATGCGCTCCTCAAAGGATTTCATGGTTTCGATGAGGCCGGATAATTCTGAAGGCTCCACATCTGGCAATCGGTAACCCAGGCCGATTTGCCACTGTCTTTGTGCGCGTTTTGCTTTTTCTTTTGGCCCTGTGGTCATTAATTTATAAATTTTGTCGACCAGATCGCGAAACTCAGGGGTCCCACTATCGCGCGGTTGCGGCAGCGTGACTTGCAGCTCTGCACGGATATAACCTGGATCACTGCCAAAAATAACAATGCGATCAGCCAAGGTTGCTGCCTCTTCAATGTTGTGGGTAACCAATAAAATGCCGTTGGTGTTGGTTTTCTTTTCCTTCCACAATTCCAACAAATCGGATTTTAAATTTTCGGCAGTAAGGACGTCTAAAGCGGAAAAAGGTTCATCCATTAATAAAACGTCAGGATTAATCACCAAGGCACGTGCGAAACCAACGCGTTGACGCATCCCCCCTGACAATTCCTTGGGAAAAGCCGATTCAAAACCATCCAGGCCAATGGTATCAATGGCTTCAATCGCCCGGCGTCTTCGCTCTTCACGATTGACCCCTTGAGCTTCGAGGCCAAGCTCCACGTTTTCAAGCACGGTCAGCCAGGGCATTAAAGCAAAGGATTGAAACACCATAGCAATGCCTGGCACGGGTCCTGTTACCGGCTTACCGCGATAAGTGATTGTTCCAGCCGAAGGTGGAACGAGACCGGCAATGATGCGAAGGAGAGTCGATTTGCCGGAACCAGACTTACCCAGCATGGCGACGATTTCACCTTCTTTCAATTGAAAATTTACGTCTTCCAGTACTAATAAATCCTGATCAGAAGCCTTTTTAAATGATTTACGGCAATTTTCAATGGCGATAATTGTTTCTGACATAGATGCCTCAGTACCTAATTAAAATGGAAGCGTTCTTGAGCCAAACGGAATAAGGGACGCCATATTAAATGATTAAACATCAACACATAAAGACACATCATCGCCGTCCCTAAAGCGATTTTTGGAAAGTCACCGGCAATGGTACTGGCTTGAATGTACTCACCCAAACCCGTGGCCCTCAATGTCGTATTACCCCAACTCACCCATTCAGCGACAATGCTCGCGTTCCACGCGCCCCCTGCTGCAGTAATTGCGCCTGTAATGTAGAAAGGGAAAATACCCGGCAAAGCCAATCGTTTCCACCATTGCCATCCGCGCACGCCAAAATTATCAGCAGCCAAATAAAGATCCCGTGGGATATTCGACGCACCGGCGATAACATTGAATAAAATATACCACTGGGTACCAAGAATCATGAGCGGAGTCACCCAGATTTGCACATTCAAATTAAATCTTACGATGGCTATTACAAATAAAGGATAAAACAAATTAGCAGGAAATGCTGCGACGAATTGGATAACCGGTTGAATTTTTTGCGCCAAACGTGGTCTTAATCCCACCCAGACACCAACAGGAATCCACAGCAAGGAGCTTAAGACAATCAGCACAATGACACGAGCGGCCGTAGCCGAACCCAATACAAACACATGAAAAATTTCGCTCACTTTTACTTGAGCCAGTATAAATTTTAACAAAAGCCAACCACCCACAATAATGGTCAGTAAAACAACGGTATTCCAAAGCCAATCCATGTGTTTTTGATGACGATAATCAATTTCTTTGATGGGCTTGTTATGTCTCTTGCTGAGCCAGCGAGCATTGATAAAACGTTCCTTTAAACGGGCTGCCGGTTGGCTTAACCGTTTAACAATGCGGCTGCCCCGAACCAAGTCAATCAGCCAGGATTGATATTCTTCCTCATCAGGTGAAGGCTCCATTTTGAATTTTTCAGACCAGGCGATTAAAGGTCTAAACAGGATTTGATCATAGAGGAAAATAACAATAACCATAGTTAAAATGGCATAGCCTACTGCGTGTAAGTCATGGCGTTCTATTGCAAGCGCAATGTAAGATCCCACCCCGGGCAAGCGAATTTGTTGATGCGAAACGGCAATGGCTTCGGATAAAACAACGAAAAACCAGCTGGCAGACATGGACATCATCATGTTCCAGAGCAAACCGGACATGGAAAAAGGGACTTCAACTTTCCAAAATCGTTGCCATGCGGACAGTTGGAACATGGCTGCTGCTTCTTTTAAATCATGGGGTAAAGTCTTCAGCGATTGGTAAAAACCAAAAGTCATATTCCAAACCTGGGCCGTAAAAATAGCAAAAATGCTGGCGCATTCAGGACCTAACAAACTCCCAGGGAATAAATGAATAAAACCCGTCACGGTAATGGATAGAAAACTTAAAACAGGGACTGATTGCAAAATATCAATGGCCGGAATAATGATTTGCTCTGCTCTCCTGATTTTGGCAGCCATTGCGCCAACAACGAAAGTAAACGTCAGTGACAAGCAAAGAGCAATAAACATCCTGAGAACAGTCCGGGATGCATAAAAGGGGAGTTTCCAGGGATTAAGGGAAATTGGCAAGGGTTCACCCAATTGGTAAGGACTTGCCATTTGTGTCCCTGCCCAACCGAGAAAAAAAAGAACAGAAAAAGTCAAAATTAATAATAAAATATCTAAGCGGTTAATATAGCGACTAACGTTTTCACGGTTGGCAAAATAAAAACGGACGTTGTGCACCACAACCCTCCCTTCTCTTTTTATTATTAAACTGATTGAAAAACCTATACTCAACCAATTAAATCATTTGATTGGCTATAAAGGGCGGGGATTTGTTAAGCACCCGATTTGGGTAGATCAGATCCCAAACCTGTATAAAATACCATAAATACCGACGTATCGATACAGAGAGGTCCATCTATAAGACGAGGAAGGATAAAATAGCTTGTTTTGCTTTGCAAGATTATTCTTAATGAGGGTTTTTTTGTTGGTCAAAGCTGTTTAGAATACAATTTTTTAGCGGGGGACATTGTATGCAGCGAAGCAAATTTTTTGCGATTTTTCTTTTCCTGGTATCCTCCATGCCCTCTTTTGCAGCCCCCGATAATACTCAGCTTGCAGTTTGGGCCAATGAAGCCATTGTAGCCACCTATACTTATGATTACAAAAATTTCTTAACTCGCCAGAAAGAAATTGCCAAATATTTCACTGCATCGGGTTGGATTGCTTACAGCAATGCATTGAATGCGGCAAAACTTCCGCAAATGGTGCAGCAGAACTCTTATTTTGTAAGCTCGGTAGCCACCTCGCCTCCAGAGGTTAAAACCATCAAAACCGATCAATGGCAAGCCAGCATGCCTCTACTGGTGCTTTATAAAAACCCGCAGTATCAGCAAACGCAGCATTTACTGGTAACCATTAATTTCATTCCAGCACCATCAGGACAAGGAGTACGAGGGCTTGCAATTGAGAGTTTGCAAGCAAAGATCAGCAAGCCTCCTTGTCGTTGTCAACCCGCATCGGCTGATGAATCCACTAAAGCAAACGATAAAAAACAATCAACAAGTGAAGTAAAATAAGGAAAGTCAATAAAACTATAATGAGATTAAGCTTGCGAGGCATGGTCGTATCGAGCACCGCCTCATTGGGATTGTCCGGGTTGTAAAACACATCCACTTCCTCATCTTTTTCATAAGCCATGGCCGCACGGTAAGCTAAATGACGCGCGTATTTGCTATTTGGACTGTTGTGTGAACTGTCTAAAAAAAGATGTTCACCCTGATAATCCTGCTCATAGACACGATAACTGTATTGAATTTTTGGCCAAAGCCGATGCCCTTCCTGTGTCCATAAAAATTGAGTAATACGCCCTTTGGTGGCATGCCAGTTTTTGGTTTTTTTTAATTGTTGTCGATCTCGCCAGAAATAACGCAATAAGGCCATTAAAAAAAAGAGCCAAATGAAGTCAATTAACCAACGCCAGGATGTCCAATAGTTCACTGCTGTCCTTAATTAAATTTACCTAATCCTTCCTGATGGGTTGTACAGGAGCGATTGGTTTAGTTTTTCGCCGCTGATAAACAAAATATATGATTATCGCAGCAACTAACAACAAACCCAATGACCATAAAGGCCGAATGGCAAACCAGGCAATGGCCGTGATTAAAACCCACAGACTGAATCCACAGAGAAAGGCCACTACACCCGTACCAAAACCGGCAATGCTGCCCAATATTGGCAAAACATCAGCCAAGACAACAATTGGCTTTAGAATGAGGGAAAATCCCAAAATCATCATCGCTAAGGAAGCCCCTCGCAAAATCCAGGTGATGATGCGATTTTCCGTTAAAGCATTCTCAATCATTTGATCCGAGGACTGTTGTCCTGAAGCAAGCAGAAGAACAGATTGGCCGGCTTTGGCCATATAAGCCTGCAAACTGTTACCCGTTTGTTGGGCGATGATGCTAACCGTTTGCGCTGGGATGACCAGAAGCGAAATGCGTACATCACCCACCTGCGGGTTTTGATAATCCTGGCCTGCATAAAGCTGATTATTGATAAGTTTTATGGGCTTATTCAAGCGGCTTTGCAAATTATTAATATTGATCTTACTTAAATCGACGGCTTTTGCCTCACTGATTTCCCTTATCAATACTTCGGGCAGTAAAAAGTCGCCTACCTTTACGGTTTGCGCATATTGCTGTTCGGATTCAACAGGCAAGGCAGCAGGGTTTTCATGACCTGGCTGTTGTTTAAATTGACTGCTGTCAATCAAGCGGCTGGACCAGACTTTTTGATAGGAATAAGTCGTAACTTGCTTTTCAGAGCCACCCAATTGAGATTCCGTTTTGGTCTCTTTATTTTCCTTCCACTGGTACATCAGAACTTTTCGTTGCAAGGAAATTGCATTTTCAGAAACCCCCAGTAGAGTATCTCTGAGTATATCCTTAGTGTTGGCGAAGCCGCTAAAATAAACGACTTTTAAGTTATTTTTGGGATCAATCGGTGAGGTCGGGACTGAAATCAGCTGTTGTTTCGCTTCAACTAATGACTGGGCGGTGTGCAAACCATGGCCTTCATTCCAGAAAGTGAGAATAATGCCGGCAATGATCAGAAGAATACCAAAGAGAATGCCCATAAATGCATCCTTTATGCGGCTCCCCCAGGATTTGCTGATGATTTCCTCTGCCATAGTTTAATTTCCCCGCCAATGTGACCGTCTTTAATGAATTGCTGGCAAAAAACATGCCGAAGAGCGATAGCTCCTTGGGCATGTTTGAACATTTAACTGCATGAAAAAGTTGTTTCTGCTTGTTGAGCTAACCCTTGCTTAAGACGAGTTTCAAACTCGGTCAAAAGTTGAGTCTCTGGTTTCGACAATCTTAAAGATTCATTTTGAATCTCAACAAGCATTTTTTTCGCCATTGCCTCTCCTTGTTCCAGAACATGCTTTTGATAAAAAGCCTGGTATTTTTTAAATTCATTTTCATCTTTCATCGTATTGATGCCTGCAAACTCTAAAGCGCCGTTAAATGGATACTGAAGATCATTCTGCTTGGCCAAAGAATTTTCCAAGGGATAAGTTCTAAAATGTTTGCGAATTCCAATATACAGATCAACACAATGATTCTGCCGATTGGCAACGAAAGTGAGTTGGCAGGATTCACTAACCTCATCAGAAATGAGCTCATTGGCAATCCCCTCTATCATTTGCAGACAATCCACAGCAGGGCCATAGTCAATTAAATGCTCTTGCAAATGGACAGTCAGGCGATAACAAGCCCCTTGCCATTCAACCCGTTCAAGCATGAATTTGTCCGATTGATAAAGCCCATAGGCCTTTTTCGCCTGAAACAAGGGAATGCTTTGAACCTTTTCCCCATCAAAAAGGAATTTATTTTTATTAACCGCATAGAAATGATAATGCTCAGGAATTGAAGCCGTGTCTGAGGAATTTTGAAACAAGGCGTAATTGGCTTCAAGTGCTGTTGCAACCATCAACAGATATTCAGCATGCTCATTTTTTTTCATAGGGAAGGCCGCTTTTTTGCGAATAGGAAGATTTCGAAATACCATTTTCGCCTGGCTTTTTGGAAACAAATCATTGCTCGAGACAGGTTGCGGGGATTTTGGAGCATCGTTTTTTTCTGTAAAAAAGGAAGGGGTTGTCGATAACAGAGAGGTTGAGCCTCGTCGCTGCAGGCATTTCACTGGATTTAAACTTCGTACCAGATTGCGATGTTTCGCCTGAAGGATTTCAAACGCGCGCGAGTAATGGCCCGTAAGCAAATAATGATCTAGAGCCTTACTGATTGAAGTGATTTCTCGAACCAATTGTTCCGTTTGCAGCTCTGGCATACTGCTTGGCGCGACAAACATGAATTGCCCACCCACGATTTGAGAGGCGTTGCTTTCAAATAGACAAAGCTCTTGCACCCTACCGTTTGGCAACTTTATCTTGAAAGGAACCACCCGATCAGAGGTATAAAATAGAGACGCATAAGAAAGGAATTGTTTATCTTGCAGGAATTTATCAATTTCAGTCTGATTTTCACTATAAAAATTTTGACTTTCCACATCAAGTTCCTGCTCTTCTAAAAACTCAAGCCAAAACTCCTTGCTTCCACTCATGGCAGTAACTAGAGGATTAATCCTTCCAGTATCCGGATCCTTATATTTTTGTCCAGGCAAAACACTGAGATTTTTTCCTTTCGGACAATAAACAATCGTTTGGCCACAGGAAAGCAACTGCGCTGAGGAAAGATTTGAAGAAAATCGGCCATAATGCCCTGGCAAGGAGTAGTGTTCCTTAAGCTGACTAAACAGCCGGGAAGCGATTTCAAACAGCCTGCCCTCTTTGGTATTTTGGCTCTCTGCTTCTTCGCTTTGAGCCTGAAATGCTCCTTTTAATTTTTGTAGAAATTGATTTTTGCTGATTGGAAGCGTATTTAAATCCGTCAAGCGTTTCAAAGCACGGGCAAAATTTTGTTGCTTTGCGCAAGAAAGTTGCTCACAAGCCTTTGAGAGGGAATTTTCGTATAAATAGGAACTGTCTGTTATAGAAACTGCCATCGTTTTTCGACGAGCCGGTTGCAATAAGTCCCTTTCGATTAAGGCTTGCTTCTTTTTACTTGCCTCAGAATTTAAATCAGCATGGCCGAAAGTAAGCAGCAATTTATTGATGTAGCTATAAGCATCTGCACGGATAGCCCTGGGAACGGATAATTTATCAAGATAAATTTTAAAGAGCAGCAATTCCACGTCCGTTCTGTATTTCAGCTCACTGCTGCTTAGCCTATCGATTGAGGAATAGTTATTGATGTTATCCAAAATTTTCAGGACTTGACTGCGAACATCCAGGGGATTATCGAGCAAGCGTGAGTAGTGTTCAATTTTGGTGGCGATGTTTGCTATGGCTTTAACTTGCTCGTCTGCCAGAGGAAGGCTTAAATCCCAACCCAAATACTTGGCAATGATTGTGCTGTTAAAGCCATGCTTGTCTAAATCTGCCAGCGACATCGAGAGCAACTCTCGACGCTGAGAAAGATCACAGGCGATGTTTAAAACCTTAAGACCAAAACTCTCCTGCAATTTTGTTGCTTCCATCTCGGTGTATTCAAGCAAATCATGCAGGAAAGCCGCTACAATCAATTCGCTATCATCTGGAGATAACTGACGAACAACCTGCCCTGCAAGCTCCAGCGGATGCCAAATGAAATAACGGGAAGGTTCGTCAGGCCGGTATTTAAAACTTGCCTGTTTGGGCCGGTGACTGTGGAAATGATAAGCACAAAGAAAAGCTTTTCTTAATATTTTCTCGTGCAAAGCAGAGGCTTTGTCCTGAGCTAATCTGGCCTTGTCAGCAATAATCCGATTAAAAAGACTCCATAAGCGCCGCGGTTGATCACCGTAATAGGCCGCCCCCAAAATTCCATCGTTATCGTCGTCTAAAGCCCAACTAAAAAGCGAATGCACCCGTTTAGCAGGAATTTTATTGTTCAAGCAAACAGTTAATAACGCCGTTTCCAGCCGCTCTTTAATGGCCCTGGCAAAGCCTCCCATTAAAATAATGCGATCGGTTCCCCCTCTTGCGATTTGCAGGATTTCCTCGCCAATTTGTTCAACAATCTGCTGAAACAACGGCTCAACAAAGGGATCTTTTTTATTAATGGCTGCACAAAGCAATTGGTTATCCATCACGACGGCACAAGCCAATGCCTCAATGAGTTCAGGATCGGAAGAGCACTCCGTTTTACCTTGGATAAAGTATGAACTCATTTCATCAATGGGGGCAATGGGGATTCCTTTTTCGTCTAGAATTTTTTTGATGTAGGGATCTTTTAGAATGGCCTCTATCTTTGATGGAGATAAAGACAGTAATTTTTGCTTTGCCGGGTAAAATAAAAAAGACTGTTGAAAAGCAGCACGTTGTGAAGATTGGGTGGCATCAATTGCCATGCGGATGATCTGGTGCAGGGCTCCTCGTCCAGACACATAAGGTTCCAAATGCCCATATTCGCCACAATCGCATTGCAAACTGTTTTCTTCATTGAATTTTTTCTTATGGCCGATGGAGATGACTTCCTTATCCTGATTTTGTTCACCAATTGAGAAATAAGCGGCGCCAATGCCTGTGCTTAGAGTGAAGATACAAATGCTATTCAGTTGCGAATAATAGGGGTCAGTGCCATAACGCCATGCGGCGGCTATTACGTCATTGATTAAAGTAAACTTTAAATTGGGCATGGCTGACTCCAACATATCCTGCAAGGGCACATTGGAAGCTTCCCCCCAAAGGGAGGCTGATTTTAGCACCACGCCTTTCTTTAGTGTGCCTGCAAAAGAAATAATTACTTGTTGCAAGTCCTCTTCGGGAAATTTCTCTTGAGCTTGCCGCACATATTGTTTGATAGCGCCAATTAATGACCGTTGAATTTCCTTAAGTGAAGCTTCAGGCATTGATTTTATGGAGGGCGTAGGATTTCTCGTTTCATACACCAAGGTGCCATTTGACAAATAAACACCGCAGCGTAAATTCGTGCCTCCAACGTCGAAAACTATTGAAGCTTGTGCTTCAGTTGGCCTGAATTCATCGACTATAAACTGTTGGCCCTGCTCTTGCCATTTGTCTTTATCCAACTGCTCTTTTTCATCAACCAGATAGGAGAACGCTCTCTCGAGTTCTTCCAGGCTGATGTCACGAATAAAACTGCCCTGACCCACTTTAACCGGAGCTACAACCGCGGAATCGCCTCCTTTATTGGCTTTAGCATCCCTCATTTTTTCAGCAATGTGCCCAAGATGATTTTGCCCATATAATTCATCTGCTATGGGCAAACCAATGGCATGCAACAACCTTAATATGTTATCAAGCTCTGCCTTAGCCAGTAATTGTCGGTGGTAAGCTATTGTCGAAGCCACAGCCATTCCGAGGGAAACCGCTTCTCCATGAAGCAGGCGATATTCAGACAAATATTCGAAGATATGCCCAATTTCATGGCCAAAATCAGCCAATCTTTCTAAAGTTCGATCTTCATAAATGTTGGGTTGCAATTGATGGAGCATGCAATAAATGGCAGCGCTCATCAGCACTGAGGTATTCTCGTTGAAATCCTTTGTGAGAAACTGTTTAAAATGCTTCTCCAAGCGATAAAAAGAGCTGGAATCAGTTACGATAAAGATCTTTATCATTTCTGCCAAACCGCTCTGAATGTTTCTTAATGCTTCGGTTTTAAGGAATTCTTGATCGTAAACCACAGCGCGTGGTTTATAAAAAGCACCAAAATCATTTTTGCCGTTTAAGTTAATCCCAGTTTTAATCCCTACCGCAGCATCAATAACGGCCAGTAAGGTGGTTGGCACTCTAATGTAGTCGGTATCGACCAAAGCTGCAGCCGCGCCGACTGCATCTAAAACAACGCCACCACCAAAAGCAAGGATAGCGCCTTGGCGATTATCCACACCCACGGTGAAGGCCTCGTCCATAATTTTTTTGAGAATGAACTGATTTTTGTTTTCATCCCCACCTTCAAGAAACAGAATTCGATATGTTTTCTGCTGTAGAAGAAGATTGTGACGGAAATAATCGTCCAATT
This sequence comes from Legionella jordanis, assembly GCF_900637635.1. NCBI lineage: Bacteria > Pseudomonadati > Pseudomonadota > Gammaproteobacteria > Legionellales > Legionellaceae > Legionella > Legionella jordanis. The sequence continues at coordinate 162,246 of NZ_LR134383.1, read as the reverse complement.
TCTCCTTATGGGATTCATAAAATTTCCTATCAATTACTATCAACAGGCGTTTTTCAGGACAAGCCTGAACAATCTGATTATTATCGGGTTCTAAGGCTTTTGTGATCTCCTTTACGGTTAATGACTGCGGCAAGTGTTCGCAAAGCTTGCTATCGCCTAAAGAAACATCAAGGCTTTTCTCAATGATCACCCAAGTTGCAGGATAAAAAGGGATTGCTCTTGCTTTAGAATCCCATTGAATTTTAGGATTCAATTTAAAGGCTTCTTTAAGATCATCTTGGGTCAGTGGGTAGTACATGCAACTTGCCCCACGTCGAAATGTTCTGGCGGTCATACCCACCATATTTTGGATTGCCGCCCCCCCTACTGCGACAAAAATACCGCGACGATTGAAATTCCTTGTTTTGGCTTCAGTTGAAAGGGCAATCAGTTGCTCCCAGGCTTGCCCTGGCTGATTTGTATCGATTTCAAAAAGGATCGCCTGACTGTTCTTATGACCTTCCAGATACTTGATGATTTGACGTTTCCTATCCTCACCAAGATTTTTTTCCACGCAAATAAAGAGCTCTTTGTCCTCACAAAAAGCAGGCAAACCAAAGTGATCGTCCGGATTATTAATGATCTCGGTTTCTAATGTTTTAGGAATCAGCACCTGTTGTTCTATCCGCTGGTCACGGAAAATTGCCAGTGTAAGTCCATATTCTTTGGCATTCAGTTTAAGGCTTTTGAGGATTAAAGCAGGCTGGTTCTTGTCGGCATTAGGGGCAAACTGAAACTGAAGGGAAGAAAAGACCAGGTGATTTTGCAATCGAATTTGCTCCTCTTCGTTTAGCGCCAAACGAATTTCACAGTCACTAAGGCCTGGCAATGAAGCATATTGGTTCAGTGTATCAATAATGAAATTAAAGTTTGGACTGGCAGCTGCTCTTCTTGCAAGAAACATAGTAATTCCCATGAATTAAATGCTCGTTATATTATCATTCTGAAATTTTGTTGGCTAACGTGTTTGCCTGTCTCTCACTACGGTTTGCTATTTGGATTTTCTCCCGCAGCAGCTAAGTTGCTGTATAAATTGTATGGTTCAGATGGTTTTACACAGCTGGTGGGAAAGCCATTCCTATAAGCTTTACAGGCATGCCCAGATGTGTTTTGATTTTAATGGATTGCAAGGAGCCTAAGGGAATGTACTACTTTTATATTCTTATTGTTGGTATGGCCGTAATTATTCTGTATCAGGTGGTCTTGCGGCAATCTTTTTTTCAACGAGCCTACGCTTCACGGTCTAACCGAGTTTTAAGTCACCATGATTTACTAGACCTCATCAGCCGCTTTCATTACGTTCGCGACAATGGGGTTTGTTTCGGTTTCACCCTCACATGGGCTCAAGATGCAGCACTGGATTATGATGATGCTTTCTACCAAAGGCTAAATATCATAAAAAATCAGAAGCAGGATTTGCCCCATAAACTCTCGCAAATCAACCACAAAATAAAATTTAAAAAGCGCATCAGACCACAAGAAGATGAATTACTTGAAATCGGCAGTTTTCTTGATGCCTTATGTCTGGCACAGACCCCTGGATGGTTTCCAGACATCTACGCCTCTCATTTAACTCAGACGAGCATCAATCAAATTTTGAGCATGATTGCCTCAAGATTAGCAGCAAACAAACAGGTCTTTTGCGCATTTCGTAAAGTGTTTTCATTTCCTTCACCATTAAAGCTGCTTAGATTCATAGAAGATTTGCATGAACTTCTAAACAATGAAGATAACATTGCGATGCTTATTAGCAGTGAAGAACATACGACGGGATTCAAAAAACTGCAAAAAGATTGGCTATTTATTGATATTAACTATCTCTATGGTCAACGGCAGGACAGACCTTATCTTGTTTTAAACCATCAGGAGCTTTGCCAGCAGTTATACCTCAGTTTTAAAGAAAAGGAGCAGATTGTTTTTAACATCGATTTCATCAGTGCTGATTCTTCTTCAAAGCTGACAACCAGATTGCATCAGCTTCATAACCGTTATCCTGTACTTTACCAACATATGACCATTTTAAATAATCGCAACCTGAGTGCTTTGGTGCTTGCCGCTCAAAATGGTGAAGAGGAAACGCTAAGGGAAATCATCAGGCTTAGTAAAAAAACCAACTTTCTTACAGAGCTCCAGTTCTCTGCAGCTTTCGTCTATGCCATGGCCAATCAGCAATGGCAGGCTGTGAGACATTTACTGAGAGCACCCAATCTTGACATCAACCTTCGTTGTGGTGCAAAAAAGGAAACACCCTTGGCATTGGCTTGCCGCCAGGGACATTATCAAATCGCCAAAGAAATATTAAATATGCCGGGTGTGGAGGTGGATGCGGTCAATTGCAAGCAATTGACACCCTTAATGCTGGCTTGTCGCTCTAAATTAAGCAAAGAAAATCGTGAATTATTTCGTCTATTGCTGGCCAAGGGAGCAAGCCTGAAGAGCAGAAATTTAAATCAGGAAGACCCTTTAACAATTGCCCGAAAACACCATAATCAAGCAGCCATCTTGGTCATCGAAGCTCATCTTGCTGTACAGACGAAAAAAACGCGCCCTATTCGGGCTGCAATGGTGAACAGAAATAGAACCGGGTCGACAGGGCACTCCTATCACTTCTTTCCCAAGGGGGATAGCATAGCCAGGCAGGACAACCAAGCTCATCTTTCTCAGCCTCACTTTTATTGATGCCTTAATCAAATGGTGGATGGTAGATGCTTAAGGCAAACATGGTTTAAGTGCAATCCCACTGATGGGGGTAAAACAGAAAAATACCCTTTTATTCTTGTTTTTTCTTTTTACGAGCTTCTTTCTGGGTGATAAAAAATCCTGGGATCATCGGCAGCCAGTACGTTAAGCCTCGAAAAAGAATGGTTGCTGCCAAAGCAGGTTCTATGCTTAAGCCCAGCAAATGCAACACCCCCGTTAAACTTCCTTCAAAAACACCAAGACCTCCAGGCACAAAGGAGAGGGTTGCAACCGCTTGTGCTATGACTTGCGCTGAAAAAACCAAAGCAAAATTTAAATGAATGCCTAGAGCCAAAAGAATCATCCACAGGGTTAATGAATCAAAAATAAAAATGGCAATTGATAACGCAATGGCAGGCAAACTAACGCGTACATCCAACAGCAGCCTGGGATTTAATTTTTTAATGGCCGAAACAAGTGATTCGAGGTTTTTATGGCGTTTAAGTATCGAAGGCAGCTTATTTTTGCGTGCCAGAATCCAAAGAACAGCTGCCCCGGCAAAAATAATGACCATGATGCTGGTAAAAATTACCGTCAAAATAATCAGCGCCTTACCCAAGCCGTGGTTCAGCCAAAGAATCGCAATTGACAAGATGAATACTAAAATATAGGAAATCTGGCGCGCGAAGACATTTAAAGCAATGGCTAAAGCGATGGCTTTGGTCGATATGTCGCGCTTGAGCAAAAATTGCGTGACCACGGTTGTTCCGCTTAAGCCACTACTGGGGATGGTTTGATTTACAAATAATTGCGCAAGGCTTAATAGCAGAAGATTCTTAAAAAGAATGTTTTCCTGCAAATAGCTAAGAGCAATCCACCACACAGCAGCCAGACAAGCGTAGGTGCCAACTTGAAATAATAAGGCAAGCAAGAACCAAAGCGGTTTTATTTGCCGCAATAAAAGTACAAATTTGCTCAGTTCTGTAAAGTGAATGTAGACAAGCAGGATGAGAATAAAAACAAAAAATCCAATTATCCATTTGCTTATTTTTAATTTCTCAAACAAAACGATCCTCATTTGCTTATCTCAGGCATTAGCTGATTTCAACCGATTGCATGTTAAAATTCAAGTTAAACCGCCTCCTTTCCTGTAAAGCAATTCAATAACCGATCTGAAGATTTATGGATAGCTATGCTGCCAATATTGTGTAGAATTAAAACAGATAAAACAGCTGGATTATGAATGAATAATGAAGAATTAATTTATGGTGTCAATGACAAACCACCTTTGGTGAAACTATTTCTACTTGCCTTGCAACACGTATTATTGATGTCTGTCTATCTTGTACTCATCATCATTGTTGTTAGAGCGGCTCATTTGACCAGTGACATTGCTTTGGATGCTGTAAGGATGGGCATGATTGCCCTAGCCGTAGCCACTTCCATCCAGGCTTTGCGGCCTCCTGTGGGTTCAGGTTATCTGGCCGCACCTGTGGTATCGGCCATTTATCTTAAAGCTTCTCTTTTAGCAGCAGACGCCGGAGGATTGCCTTTGGTTTTAGGAATGACCATTTTTTCTGGCTTAATGGAAGTGCTTTTTTCGCGATTTGTTTATCAGCTGCGTGCCATTTTTCCTCCTGGAATTTCAGGATTTATCATTGCAATTGTCGGCATTGAATTGGGTCTTGAAGGTTTAAACCAGTTTTTAGGGATTGCACGCGTTGATTCTTTAAATTTTGAAAGACATATTTTTATTGGCCTTCTTACCTTAGGCACGATGGTAAGCCTTAGCATCTGGTGGCGAGGCATCATTAAATTGGTTTGCTCTTTCCTGGGCCTTGCAATTGGCTTCCTTAGCGCATACTTATTGGGCTCCATTGCGCCTGAGAAAATTGCCGAACTTAAAAACATACCGTTTTTTGCCCTGCCTCATGTGCAATTTATCTCTTATCACTTTTCTTTTTCCCTTATCCTGCCCTTTTTTGTAGCCAGCATTGCTGCTGCATTAAGAACTGTGGGGGTGATAACTACCTGCCAGAAAATCAACGATTCTTCCTGGAAAAACCCTGATTTAAAATCCATCAAAGGAGGCGTTTTTGCTGATGGCCTTGGCGCAATTGTGGCGGGCTTATTCGGTATACCCGGGATTAGCACCGGACCAAGTCTGGTGGGAGTCTCCACAGCAACAGGAGCTACCAGCCGTTACATCGCCTTTGCAGCCAGTGTGTTGTTGCTGCTTTTATCCCTGCTACCAAAGTTCGCGTCTTTACTGCTCATCATGCCCATGTCCGTTATAGGGCCGGCGTTGATGTTCACCGGTAGTTTTATGATTGTCGGTGGCATCGAAGTCATGACCTCCCGAAACATTGATACCAGGATGACTTATGTAATCGGTTTGGCGTTATTGTTTGGTCTCAGCAAGGAGATTTATCCTGGGTTTTATAATAGCTTGCCACCCCTTTTACAAGCCATTACCTGCACTTCCCTGTCCTTATCGGTGATTGTCGCCTTATCCTTGCATCTGCTATTTCGTTTAGGCATTCGTAAGCAAGCTGTATTCAGCTTTGGTGATGAACAAGAGTCCTCTGCCGAAAAGCTGAAAGAATTTATCTTGGCACGTGGCAAACAATGGAAAATTGATTCTTATCATATGGAAAGAATTGCATTGACTATTGGTTCCATCATGCACCATTTGCTTCATGGCCATCTGGCGATAAGCAGCATCAATGTTATTTTGTCCTATGATCAAATTGATGTGGCAGTAAAAATTCAGTATGAGGGGGATTTATTGATTTTGCCTTTTGTCAATCAAAAGAAAACCTCTTTTTTGGAGGAGGAAGCCTTTTCTTATGGCCTGAGTGACTTCCTAATCGGCGTCTATCCGGATAAATTTGAACGCTCGATGGTTGATAATAAGTCCGAGATCAATCTTTATTTTAATGTTTGATGTCCTGTTATTGAGCAACAAATGAATAAAGTATGGCTGCGTTTTTATGAAGAATTAAACGATTTCCTCACCTTGCAGAAACGTAATCAAGGGTTTGAACACGCAGTGGCAGCAAGGACAGCGATTAAAGACCTGATCGAATCCTTAGGGGTTCCTCATGCTGAGGTGGATCTCATTTTGGTTAACGGACAATCGGTTAACTTTTCCTATCAAGTTAAAGGTGGGGACCACATTGCTGTTTATCCTGTTTTTGAGTCGTTCGACATCAGCACCTTGACTCATTTAAGGGCGAAGCCGCTTCGCAATACTGCATTTATACTGGATGTCCACTTGGGGAAATTGGCAAGATATCTTAGGCTCCTTGGCTTTGATAGCGCTTACCAAAACAATTTTGCTGACTCCGAGATTATCCAGCGAAGCCAAGCGGAGAAGAGGATTATTCTTACACGGGATGTGGGTCTCTTAAAACATAAGATCATTACACATGGCTATTGGCTAAGAAGCAATAAACCTCTAACGCAGATTTCAGAAGTATTAAAACGGTTTGATTTGTACCAAGCCTGTAAACCCTTTAGTCGATGCTTGGAATGCAATGGTGAGCTCAAAGCAGTACCTAAAGCGGAAGTCATCATGCACCTTCAGGCCTTAACCAAAAAACATTATGAACAATTTACGCGCTGTATAAATTGCCATCGTATTTATTGGCAAGGAACACATTACCAAAAACTGAAACGCTTTGTTGAACAAATCTTAGACGAAAAAATTGCCTAACGGCCCTAGATAAACCTGGATTATCATCTATCATAATAGTACTTGCCCTTTCCATGTTAATGGAAAAGGTCTTCAGCCCCGTTAATAGGCCCGGCTCTTTATTAGCAAATTAATAACTGCGAATACAAAGATGAGTCATACGCTCTTGTCGCGGCAGTACATCTCGGTATAATCATTCGCACCAACGCGCCAAAAGAGGGATATTATGATCGCAAAGACGCCACTGCATGCTATGCATATCGCAATGGGTGCCAAAATGGTTGATTTTCATGGATGGGAAATGCCATTGCATTATGGTTCACAGCTTGAGGAACATAATCAAGTACGCGAACATGCAGGTATATTCGATGTTTCCCACATGACAGTAGTCGATGTCTTAGGCGCTGGCGGTCGTCAGTTCTTAAGAAAATTACTAACCAATGATGTTGATCAATTGTCACATACGGGGCGGGCACTCTACAGTTGCATGTGCAACGAGCATGGAGGCATCATCGATGATTTAATCGTCTATCAAAGAGCATCAGACAATTATCGTCTGGTATTAAATTCAGCCACCCGCAGTCGTGATTTAGCCTGGATTCGTGAAAAAAGTGAAGGTTTCTCAGTTGGTCTTCAGGAACGCAATGATTTGGCCATGGTAGCTGTTCAAGGTCCGGAAGCCATTGAAAAAACCCTGGCCATTTTAAGTCCGGCACAAGCAGACGCAGTATCCACTTTGACCAGTTTCGAATGCGTTGACGTGGGCCATTGGTTTTTTGCACGCACAGGGTATACCGGAGAGGATGGCCTTGAGATTATTCTTCCGAAAGAAGAGATTACTGAATTATGGTCTTCTCTCATAAAAGTGGGAGTCAAACCCTGTGGTCTCGGAGCAAGGGACACACTTCGACTGGAAGCAGGCCTGCTTCTTTACGGGCAGGATATGGATGAACTTAGCACTCCCTTGGAATCTGGACTTGAATGGACTGTAAAATGGCAGCCTGAAGATCGCGGTTTTATCGGTATGGGGGCATTATTATCCCAGAAGCAACATGGCATTAAAAGAAAACTCGTCGGTTTGCTGCTTGAAGATAAGGGAATTATGCGCTCCGGTCAGCGCGTTATTGTCGAGGGCATTGGGGAAGGCCTTATAACCAGCGGTGGCTATTCTGCCACTTTAGGTCAATCCATTGCTTTAGCCAGAGTACCTAACGCGACTGGAGATAAAGTCCTTGTAGAAATTCGGGATAAACAAATTCCGGCTAAAGTGGGCAAACCAAGATTCGTGAAACAGGGAAAAATACTTGAGCGCTGGAGTCAGTTAAAAATTAATAATAAGAAATGAGGTTAACATGGCAGATTTAAAATTTACTAAAACCCACGAATGGTTGAGAGCAGACGGCAACGAATTCACCGTTGGCATTACCGAACATGCACAGGAACTGCTCGGCGATATGGTTTTTGTTGATTTGCCGGAAGAAGGTGATGAAATCAACGCAGGCGAAGAAATCGCAGTAGTTGAATCTGTAAAGGCAGCCTCCGATGTTTATGCGCCAATAAGCGGTGTCATTGTCGCGGTCAATCAGGAAGTTAGTGAAAACCCTGCTCTCTTGAATAAAGATCCTTATGGTGAGGGCTGGCTAGTCAAAATTCAGGCAAGAGATGAAGAAGAATTAAATGACCTCCTAAGTGAAGAGGAATATCAAAACGAAATTGATGAGGAACATTAATAATGCCTTATATTCCACACAGCAAAGCAGATACCGAAGCCATGCTTGAAAGCATTGGTGTAGAAAAAATAGAACAATTGTTTGATGAAATCCCTCAGTCCTTGCTTTATGGCGAGCTAAAGAATATTCCGGAGGGACTGTCTGAAATGGCCATGCTCAAAGAAGCGCAAAAGCTGGCTCACAAAAATCAATCGGGAATCTGTTTTTTAGGCGCTGGGAGTTATGAGCATCATATTCCTGCTGCCGTGTGGGATATTGCATCTCGTGGTGAGTTTTTAACCGCATATACCCCTTATCAAGCAGAGGCAAGCCAGGGAACGCTTCAACTGCTTTATGAATTTCAAACCATGATTGCTGAGTTGACTGGCCTTGATGTTGCTAACGCATCCATGTATGACGGCGCATCAGCCCTGGCTGAAGCGGTATTAATGGCCGTGCGACTGAATAAAAAGAGCAAAAGCAACCGCGTGCTGGTTACAGGAACACTTCATCCGCTTTATCGTGAAACTTTAGAAACCATTGTACGCACACAGCACATTGAGGTCACCACTTTGCCTTTTGACCTTGAGGCAGGCATTAGCTCTATGACTGAGCTTGCGAAGTTCAACAATGATGATATTACAGCCCTTGTGATTCCGCAGCCTAATTTTTTTGGTTGCCTGGAACTGGTTGACGAATTAAGCAATTGGGCTTATGCCCATGGCGCGATAAGCATTGCCTGTGTTAATCCAACTTCTCTCGCCCTGCTTAACCCCCCTGGAGAATGGGGGGAGCATGGAGTCGATATAGCCTGTGGCGAAGGACAACCTCTTGGTGCTCCGATTGCTTCTGGTGGACCTTACTTCGGCTTTCTAAGTACCCGATTGCAATATGTGCGTCAAATGCCGGGCCGTCTAATAGGCCAAACGGTGGACAAAGAGGGCAAACCTGGCTTTAGTCTTACTCTGCAGGCACGAGAGCAACATATAAGACGGGGCAAAGCAACTTCCAACATTTGCACCAATCAAGGCTTACTGGTGACTGCAGCGACCATCTACATGAGCTTATTAGGTGCAGAAGGATTGTTTGAGGTAGCCCGACAGTGCCATCTTAATACCCAAAAACTTAAAACCATGCTCCTTGCCATCAAGGGCGTGGAAGCAGTATTTACGGCACCTTCTTTCCACGAGATGGTGTTGAAATTATCCCAGCCTGCAGACGAGGTTCTATTGAAATTGCGTCAGTATGGAATAATAGGCGGTTACGCTCTGGAATCGCATTTTCCCCAACTTAAAAACTGCATTTTAATTTGCGCAACGGAGATGCGAACGCCCGATGAAATGCAACATTACGTCGATTCACTTAAACAAATTCTGCATGTGGGAGAACATGAATGATCATTATCCAACTGACTTATAAAACTCCTTTAAGTGACGTTGATAAGTATTTGCAAGCGCATCGGGAGTTTCTTGATTACTATTACAAGCAAGGCATTTTATTAGCCTCTGGACCAATGAAACCACGCACTGGCGGCATCATTATCGCGCTTAGCAATGACAAGGCTTATGTAGAATCCGTTTTTCGCCAAGATCCTTACTATCTGGCTGAGATTGCCGACTATCAATTTATTGAATTTACCCCGGTTAAACATTTGGATGAACTGAAGGATCTTATTCAGAAATCGGAGGGCAAATTATGTTAATTTTTGAACGCTCAAAGCTTAATAGAACAGCAACTGCCCAAATTCCCAAACCTGTTCAGGGAGAATTGTCCATTCCCAGCGCATTTTTACGGACAAAAGCCCCTCGTTTACCGGCCTGTTCCGAACTGCAAGTCGTCCGTCATTTTACTGGATTGTCCCAATTGAATTTTTCAATAGACAGCCATTTCTATCCCCTGGGCTCTTGCACCATGAAATACAATCCGCGTGGGGTACACAAAGCAGCGTCACTGCCTGAATTTTTAAACCGACACCCACTCGCGCCTGAGAAAGCGAGCCAGGGCTTTTTACAAATTCTCCACGAACTGCAAGCTTATATTACTGAGATAACCGGCATGGCAGGCGTTTCCTTGACTCCTATGGCAGGCTCTCAAGGGGAATTTGCCGGCGTGGCAATGATAAAAGCCTACCACCAATCCCGGGGGATAGCGCAAGGGACGAAATTCTAATCCCTGATGCAGCTCACGGTACAAACCCTGCTTCGGCTGTGATGTGTGGTTTTAAGGTGATTGAGCTCAATACCGGCAAAGAAGGTGATCTTGATCTTGAAGAATTGCGTACCAAAGTAGGCCCTAAAACAGCGGGAATTATGCTGACTAATCCCTCTACTTTGGGCTTGTTCATGAGGCAAATTAAAGACATTGCCGAAATCGTCCATCAGGCAGGCGGTTTGCTCTATTACGATGGTGCCAACTTAAATGCCATTCTAGGCAAGGTGAGGCCAGGGGACATGGGCTTTGATGTTATGCATCTTAACCTTCATAAGACCTTTGCCACGCCACATGGCGGAGGCGGCCCCGGGGCAGGTCCGGTGGCCGTAAGCAAGCGCTTACTGCCTTTTCTCCCCCTGCCCTTTGTCGTTAAGGAACATAATGAATATCGCTGGGCAAATCATGAGGATTGTCCACAAAGCATTGGGCGCTTGTCTTGCTTCATGGGCAATGCAGGAATTTTACTGAGGGCTTATTTCTACATTCGCGTACTTGGCAAGGAAGGATTACTTCGCGTTTCTGAATACGCCACACTGAATGCCAATTATTTGCTTGCGGAGTTGAGTAAGGCGGGCTTTAAACCGGCTTACCCTGGAAGAAGGGCTACGCATGAATTTGTCATTAGTCTTAATCAGGAAAAAAAGACCTTTGGGGTTACAGCGATGGATTTGGCCAAGCGTTTGTTGGACTATGGCTTTCATGCCCCTACCACCTATTTTCCTTTGCTGGTACCAGAATGTTTATTGATTGAGCCTACTGAAACTGAATGCAAGGAAGAGTTGGATGCATTTACGAAAGCCATGAAGCAAATCCATTATGAAATGGAGCATTGTGCTGATTTGCTTAAAGAAGCACCCCATAACTTGCCCGTACGCCGTTTGGATGATGTTAAGGCTGCAAGAGAGCTGAACCTCAATTATTTTAACCAGCCAGAAGTATAAGGACGTAAAGAGCATTTCTCCAACCGCCGTGTTGGAGAAATTAACATGAATATTAGCTGGCTTAGGTCATCGCCTAATTTAAATCCCTCTGCCCATTGCTGAGACAGTCATTCCAAAAAAAAACCTGCAGATTTAGGCTGTTCCAGGCTTCATAAAATTAAAAGGACCTGAGGATCATTATTCCCAATAACTGGTTGTTTAAAATAGCAAAAAATACTTTGCGACAATAAAAAAATAAGTTATAACAGATTTACCTGTAAAGGATAGACGGGTTAGGGGTCAGCGCAGAGCTGATAAGTTATTTTTTTCATGGAGTGAAAGCAGTGAATAGTAAAGTATTTTCACAACGATTTAATCGTGAGCTCTCCTTGTTAGGATTTCCAGAAGAGCTTTCTGAGAAAACCAAAGCTGTTGCCAAAGTATTTGGTGTAACCCGCCATTTGGCCAATGCGATGATATTTGGTCATTTGCTTCCTTCTCCGGAACAATTGGATAAAATTGCTGAAGTATTGGAAGTTTGTCCTCAATGGTTAAGTGGCGCAACGGATCGAAAAAAAGCTTATCCTGGAAGAGAAACGACGGAAAGCGTGTAGTCTTAGGCAGCTTGGGTTATAATCTTTGTTAAAGTACTCGTGGTATGGCTTATACCACGAGTGAAAATTCAATAAAGGTTACACATCATGGAATGCTTAAGTTATTGCATTGCCAACTCAATTGATTTATCACGCTTAGATGCGCATTTAAAAAAAAGCTTAAAGGGTTTTAGCTCCGTAAAATCCAGGGATGTGCTAAAACTTACCCCCGATGAGCTCCCCAATGTGCAAATTTTTGTTTTTAAAAATGGCACGGTGGTATCCTGGGGCATTAAGCGCTATCAAATTAATAATTATCTCGACATCATTCGCCCTTTTGGCGATAAACTGGTAAATTTTTTGGTTCGGGATGAATTCAGTTATCAGATTGGCGATCGCACCGCGATGAAGCCTCATGACTATTTTGACGTAGACTGTTTGACCATTGATGGTGACAGCGATGAAATCAAGTTAAGTTTATCCTATGGATTTTCGCAATCCGCCAAACTGCAATATTTTGAAACCATCATTGAAGCATTAATTGAAAAATACAATCCAATGATATTAAGTCTCTCGAGCAAAGGTGAAATGCCAGTCACCCGTAATCAAATACGACAGGTCATTGGTGAAATTCTAGGGGCCAAAAGCGAAATGAACCTAATCAGTAATTTCCTTTATCACCCCAAGTACTTTTGGCAGCACCCAACACTGGAAGAATATTACACCATGATGGAGCGCTATTTACACATTCAACGACGGGTAAATGCCATCAATCACCGCCTCGATACGCTCAATGAAATTTTTGACATGTTTAATGGCTATCTTGAGACCAGACACTCCCATAGCCTGGAAATTATCATCATCGTACTTATTACCATAGAAATTATTTTTGCCGTACTCAACATTCATTTTTAAGCCTTGCAGGCTATGAACAACCCTAGAATTTCGCCATTTTGGATGCAGCAGCACAATCTGCTGCATAAGCGAGAACGGGCTGTTACTAATCCGTGATGGTTACATCAGCTGTCACCCCATGCATAGATCATGAGCCAACAGGCAAACTAATTTTAACGCTGAGGCCGCTACCCGAAGCATTGCTTAATAAGATGCTCCCTTGATGCATTTGTATTATTTCCCTGGCAATGGTAAGGCCAAGTCCCGTCCCTCCTGTGCTTCGCGAGCGAGAATTTTCACCTCGGTAAAAAGGGTTAAAGGCGTTCTCCAAATCAGCCTCAGAGAGTCCGGGGCCTGTGTCGACAATTGAAATTTCAACCTCATCCTGATGTTTTTTTAATTCTATGAATGCGCTTTGGCCATAATATACGGCGTTATTGATGATGTTATTAAAGGCTCTTTTTAACAGATTGACCGCGCCAGTTATGATGAGTTTATCCACAGTGCTTTTAAATTCGACCGGGTGATGCAAATCCAAAGCATCCTCTTTTAAGGAATTGAGCAATGCTACCAAATCAAAGCGTTGCATTTTTTCTTCGCGATGAACATCCTGAAAGTAGTCTAAGGTTTCACGAATCATTGATTCCATTTCATGAATATCCTTTAGAATTTTCTGATGATTAGCGTCTTGCTCCAAGTACTCCGTTCGCAATTTCAATCGCGTTAGAGGAGTACGTAAATCATGGGAAATGGCAGTAACGACTTGAGTTCTTGTGGACAGCAGTTTACTTAACTTGCCTTGGAGGCGATTGATTTTTTCCAAAATCGCTTTCTGATCGGCGTTGCCGCTAATGGGAATGGGCGACCAACCCTCCTGGCTCTGGTCCTCATTGAGACTGGTTAATAGTGCTTGGACTGGTGCATTTAAGCTATACACAACCCAGTAATTCAATGCAAACAAAGCGGCACACAAAATTAATGCAATCAGAATAATTAGTTCTGTATTTTGCACATTTGGAGACAAAATCTCGATGTTTAACCACACGTTCTTGCGAATAAAAACAGAAGCCTCCAGCCGGCGGTTTTCTTTCACCAAATTAAAAAGATTGGCCGGGTTGGCCTGCAATAATGCATTTTGTGGATACAGCGGTTTTTCAGACCAGGTGATTTTTGACCAAGGCACCGCTTGGGTTTTGATAATCATAGGCCAATACATTTGCGCTGTTGTTTGTAAACGTCCGATTAAGTGAAGCAGGGAACGTATGCTGTGTGGCGGAATCATGGGGGGTTTTGTTTGCACATAGTATTGCCCTAACTGCAGAAAGGCTAAAAGCAACAATAAATTACCAAGAACAAGGCTTAAAAACATTTTCCTGGCACTGGGAGTTAGCTGCTTCATATCGTTGTTACCTTGCCTTTAAGTTGATACCCCCCGCCGCGAATGGTTAATAACAAATGCGGATTACGGGAATCGATCTCGAGTTTTTTGCGTAAACGGCCAATTAACACATCAATGGTTCTATCCTGAGGATCGCAATGTTTGTCGTACAATAGATCCATGAGTTGGTCGCGACTCAAGATCCTTTGAGGGTGCTCCAGAAAAATCAACAGCAATTCATATTCTTTTTGACTAAGGGGAATGGCTATATCGTCTTTGTCTATCAAAGAATGAGTGTCTCTGTCCAAAATCCAGCCTGCAAATTTAATTTGTTTCAGGGGTGCAAGCCGTGGGCTATCACTGCTGAGTTCGCCACAAGTTCTTCTGAGTTGCGCCTTGACTCTCGCCAGCAATTCCCGTGAACTAAATGGTTTTGAAATATAATCATCTGCCCCCAGTTCCAAACCAGCCACGCGATCAGCAGTGCTATTGGCAGCGCTTAACATGATGATGGGCAAGTTATGGTTCTCCCGAATCATCTGGCACAGGCTAAGTCCGTCTGTTCCCGGTAACATGATGTCCAGAATAACCAAATCAAAATTATGTTCCCTTAATAATGATTTGATGTTTAGACCATTTAACGCGTAAGTACAGCGAAAGCCATGCTGACTCAGGTAAGTGCTAATAAGCTCACTGATTTCCTTATCATCATCAATGATTAAGATGTGATGTTTTTTGCTGTTCATAATTAAAGGGCTTGGGTAATTAGCGCAATTATAGACGCAGTTCCAATTCTAAAAACAGCTTTGTAACAGCACTGTTACAATTAGAGAACGGATTGTTATATTGCCATTACATTAAAACCCTAAGCTTCTCCTTGAGAAAACAATTTGGAGAACACAATGAATTTAAGACGTTTGTTATGCATGCCTGCTTTCCTCCTTAGCTTAGGTTTGTCACCATTGGCCTTGGCAGACGACGGTCCGCAACACAATCAAACCCTGCCAACTGGCAAGATTCACAAATCGCATGCCGGCCATTTACTGACGGCTGAGCAAAGGGGCGAAGTGGATAAGATGATTGAAACCATGCATCAGCAACTGAATCCCCTAATTAAAGAAAGACAAGCACTGCGTTTGCAACTGATGGGCAAGCTGGCAACTGCGGGAATGCAATGGGACGAGCTCTCACCCCTTGTTACCAAGATCAATGCCAATAACAGCCAAATTACTGAATTGCTGGCAAAAACACAATTACAAATCTTTCAAAAATTTGGAGTTCTCCTCCCTCCTCGACCAAGGGCGGTAATGTTTCATCACCATCACAGAGCTTTTATTTAATCTCCACTGCTTTGGGAATTCTGGTTGTGGCTGGAATTCCTAAAGCCCCTTTGCGTCTCTTAGAAGGAGTAAGGCTCATAAAAATATTTGCTTTTGTCCTTTCTTCGACGCATCAGGATCACGTAAACAACTGACTTGCTCCTCAGCAACAGCAACTAAATTCTTCCTTAGGCCAGGAAATGTTAGAATTTTTTCCGCTCTTTGTTTAGTGATCTCCAAGGCTGAATGCTGAACAAACGTGCTATCCTGTTTTTCCTGCATTGATAAGGAAGGCAACCTGGTCATTAAGAGCTCGCTCTCTTCATCTATACCACTATTGGGATTGCTCAGCTTGTAGCGTTCCTCGGAAGAAAGCAATTCCTCCTGGGTGGGAATATCCTTCTGCCCGATGCAATCGCGTACTTTTTGAAAACCAGTTGGCATAGACAGAGGATTGCCATTGAAATCAAGCAATTCTTTGCTGGATGCGCGGGTGTAATATACGGGCACACTATTATTTTGATACTCACTGAAAATATTAGAGCTCCGATCATCGTTTGCAAAAATAATCCCATTCGGTACCGGATAGGGAGGTAATTCGCGGCTCACATAATCATAAGCACTGTCCTCAGCAATTGCCATTCCGCTGGAGTGCATTTCTTGTACCGCATCAGGCTCTTTGGAAACCATTTTCTGCTCATCCTGGGCGGTAATTTGGCGGGTGGAATTATATTTCACTACCGCATCGTAATATTGATCAATGCCATTTTTCCTTAAATTCGCCAGGCAATATTTTTCATACCGGTCATAGCTGTATTTTTCCCTTTTCATTTTTTCAATTTCACTGGCGAATGCCGATGTCTTCTGGGGAATCACGCGAATCATCATGTGCATAACATGGGGCTGTTCAAACCAAGCCAAAAAGGCTTGGCCATGTTTAGCCATTAACTCCAGCCCATCACGATAACCTTCTTTTAACAACTCTTTATCCGGTTGACAGGCCACTACCTCCCCATTCTCGTCGATTTCATAAAGAACGTTTTTTGCGCCTTTACTAATGGAAATCTTTTGTATTCCGGTGATATCAAATAAAAAATAAAAATCTTCATTTGCTGTTGATAAAGCATTCATTGAGCCGCTGACAGCATCGAAAGCAGAAAAATCCTGAGGCGTTGGGCTAACCCGCTGACAAAAGCAAGCTTCTCCATCAATTAACATGGGTCTTAACTCATGAATGATTATGTTTTCAAGATGGCTGTCAGAAAGTCCTGTAAGCGTCATGACCGCAAGTAACATTCCACAATCATAGGAATACTGCTTTCGATCAGAGTCCCCTTTTACCAAAAAATCGCAAGCGGCATGTTTGCATGCCAAGGCCAAAAATTTTTCTTTCGTTGTCTCCAACAAAGCTGTAATGTCATCTCTGAATGCATCGTTTTCCATCTCAGATGGCCGTGCCTTTTTTATTCTTGTCAAAAGTAAGTCTTCGTACTCAGTGGGATCGCTTGGTGAATGTGACAAATATTCAATGTAGCCGTAATGATTTGCTAACGAATCCTTATCATCATCAATCCGTGGAATAATTAAGTAAGTTGGTAATGGTTTTGCAATGGGCTGTTTGACGGAGGGCAAAACATTTAAGTTTACGAGTTCTATAAAACTTGCCTCCCCTGTAAATGCGGGATCAATTTTTGAAAGACGCTGCAAATCACCAAAGAGCATGGCATCAGCTGTTACTGGCGAAGGTTTGTAAATCACTTTTCTTAAGCCATTTTTTCCGTCGGTAAACTCAAGGATTAATACTTGTTGCCCATGTTTGTGAAAATCGCTGCCGGAAGAAATAATTCTTCTCAGCTCAGGAGTTTGCCAATCTTCTAACAGCGAATGCTTGAGTAAATCCCAATCCTTTTTTAATCGCGCTAATAAGAGCAGCGAGTTGTCAGTGCTATTTTTACCAAGTGCCGCAAAATGAATGGACATATTGGGATAATTCTTCTTCATGTTTTTAGCGAACAACTCAGCATTATTTTTATGCCTTACATTGAAGTATTCCGAATAATCTTTGGAAGCTTGCTCCCTTGAGAGACTATCGCGGTAGTATCTTGCTTTTGAAGATAGTTTTCGATCTTGCTCAAGATATTGCATCATGTCCTTATCAAGATAATACATGACTTCTTTATCCAGCTGCCTGGCAAAATTTTCCAATAATGACTTTAAAACACTTGGCTTGAACCCATCTTGCTTTGGAACCGTATTTTTCTTAAAAAACTTAAATGTAAGATGGGGATCCATGGCAAATTCTTTTGTCATGCTTTCATACATTTTTTCCAATGTTTCCAAATAGCAAGCCGCGCGCATGGCATCAGGGACTTCGATCTCAAGGCTTTTAACTTTTAATTTAGGCATAGGTTAAAAAATAAACAGGATATGATTAGTTATAGACCATAGCCTGCTTGTTTTTTAATCAATACCGAGGAATTGCCTTCTGTAAAATTCAGAACACACTGATTGCCAGAATCGATGAACTTTTGTAGTATCAGCTTTTACGCCAGAGCTCAGTGTATGAATCTTAAAGCTCGCTTACTGAAAGAATCCTCTCTTAAAACAGAAATAGTGGCGGGAATCACCAGCTTTCTGACCATGGCCTACATCGCCTTTGTCAATCCCGCCATTCTCCATGACGCAGGTATGGATTCGGGCGCTGTATTTACAGCAACCTGCCTAGTGACCGCTTTTGCTTGTGCCTTAACTGGAATTCTTGCCAATACCCCCATTGGTATTGCTCCTGGCATGGCCTTAAATATTTACTTTGCTTATGGTGTGGTGCAGGGAATGGGCATAGATTGGCCTCATGCTTTGGCCATGGTGTTTATTTCGGGACTCATGTTTTTATTCGTCAGTTTGACCCCTTTGCGTCGCTTGCTACTGGAATCCATTCCCTACAACTTGCAAGTCGCAATACTGATTGGCATCAGCCTGCTCATCGCTTTAATCGCTTTGCGGACCAATCAGATTATCATCGCAAATCCCCATACCCTGATGAGCTTGGGTAATCTTGCCACGCTTGAAAGCGGATTGTTTTTCCTTGGTTTTTTGCTGATTCTCATTTTGGATTATTACCGGATTCCTGCGGCCATCATTTTAGGTATTTTAAGCATCAGCGTGCTGAGCTTGCTGCTTGGTTTAACCCATTGGCAGGGCTTGGTTTCTCTCCCCCCCTCCATGGCTGCCACTTTTTTACAATTTCAATTTGCAGGTCTCGGAAGCATTGCGGCCATGAAAGCCATTTTTACCTTCTTTCTGATTGCTATTTTTGATGCCACGGGAACGTTAATTGGTTTATTAAACCAGTCTGTGTTCAAAGACAGTAGCGATTATCCATTAAAGCTTAGCAAAAGTTTAACCGCAGATGCTGCCGCATCGGCCTTGGCTGGTGCATTGGGCTCGGCAAGTACTTCCCCCTATATTGAATCAGCAGCAGGAATTAAAGCGGGAGGACGCACCGGACTAACTGCCATTGTAATTGCCATCGGCTTTATCCTGATGTTATTTTTTTTCCCTTTGGCCCAAATGATTCCCAGCTATGCCGTCGGCCCGGCACTTCTGTATGTTGCTTGCAGTATGATGAAGCATCTAGGGGATTTAAAATTGACTGATTTCACAGAGGTAGCACCTTGTATGCTTACCATCATGATGATTCCTTTTACGGCCTCAATCGCAGATGGGATCGGCGGCGGTATCATTTTCTATACCCTATTGAAGCTCCTGACGCGCCAGAACGTTAATCCCTTACTTTGGATTTTAACGTTCTTATTTGTTGCCTTTTTTGCGATTCGCTAAACTGGGCTACTTGCAGCAAAACGCAAAGTTCACTGCAACTATGTATAATTACAATTATTTAAGAAAATATGCCCTATGATCATTTGCAAACCCCAACTGGATGAACAGGAGCTCAAACAATTAGAAACCTTGACTTTGGACAGTCAAAAAGTCGATGGCGGTCTCCCCAGCATTTATTTTCATCTCTTAAGGCAAAAACGTTTGGCCAAAAGCAATGTACTTTACTATCAAAATGAGCAATTGATTGCCTTCGTAAGTGCATACTTTTTTTATACAAATGCTTGTGAGCTCAGTCTTTTAGTCTCGCCCTCATCCAGACGCCAGGGAATAGCCAGGAAACTGTTCAATACCATTCTGCCCTTACTGAGGGCAAAAGACATGGAGCATTTGATTTTTTCTGCCCCTAGATTAGCCGACAACCGCTGGCTAAAACAGTTAGGCTGCAGTTATAAAAACAGTGAATATCACATGGAAAGAATCAGTTATGAGCCCATCTTGATTACCGCATCTAAACTGCAAATCCGAAAAGCTGAAGTTAAGGACATTCCAATATTATGTGCCCTAGACGAAGCTTGTTTTGCCAGTCAACCAGTCGATATGGTTTCCCGTTTTCAACTGTTGCTTAATGACAGCAATTACACGCTAATCCTGGCGATGCGAGACGAAGAACCGATCGGGAAGGCACACATTCATTGGCAAGAACACAGCACCGCATTATCCGACATCGCTATACTGCCGCAATACCAGGGTCAAGGCTTTGGGGGTGAGATGCTGGCTTACTGCATTAATCATGCGCTGATGCAAGGTAAACACCATCTGAATTTGGATGTGGAAACATCAAACCAGAATGCATTAAATCTCTACCGTCGATGCGATTTTAAGACGAGTAATGTGTGTGATTACTGGATAATTCCTTTAGAAAAATTAAGCTTACACTGGGAAAATTAATCTCGAAGACCAATTCTTGTCTACAATTAGGATAAACGCTTCCTAGCAATCGATGACAGGGATGAATCATGAAATTACTTAAAGCACTTCTGTTTTCATTACCCTTCTTGTTTTCAACCACCTTCACCTACGCAACGGTCAGGGTTGGCACCGTTTTTTTCTTTCCCCCATTTGTCACCTCTCTAAACGAGGGTTTTGATATCGAGTTAGTGCGTAGCATTTGTCAACGCCTAAACTTAAGTTGTGAATTACAACCCATGGATTTCAATAAACTTTTCCCCGCGCTGGACAATGGCAGTATAGATTTAGCTATTGGCGGTATTGTGATTAGCCAGATTAGACAGCAGAAATATGATTTTAGTTTGCCTTATATGTTGAGCAAGGGTCAGTTTCTTGTTACGCAAAACAGCAATGTCCAAACCGTTAACGATCTTAAAGGCCAAAAAGTCGGTGTAATTAAAGGCGAACAAGACAATGGTGTTTTTATCAGCTATCTAAATGACAACTTTCCCGGCCAATTTAGCGTTTCCCAATTTGATGATATGGAAGACCTTATTACCGCATTAAGTGCCAATCAAATTTCCGCTGCTTTCACTCATGAATCAACCGCATTGTATTGGCAAGAAAATGGCGGTGGCCAATTTAAATTGCTGGCAGGCCCCGTATTATTAGGTCAGGGCATTGGCATAATGGCTCTGCCAAAAAATGCGGCTTTACTCCAGCAAATTAATCAAGCTCTTCAAGACCTGGAGAAAGATGGTTCTTATTTGAACCTGTATCAAACTTACTTTGGCAATGAGAAATAAACGCAGGACTTAAACCGTCTCTTCACAAAAATGATCAAAACAGCAACATTCACTTAAGGTTCCCTTAATTATTGCATCATAAAATGGCAGTTTTTTGATTATTGGTTGATTTTAAATCATGACTATAGTTTACAAGGGTACAGAATTAACAAAAATTCGCGCAAAAACAGCTGGAAAAAACCAAAGCTCTGTAGACGGTTTTTATCGTGATTCCGACAGCAATGAGTATTTCATAAAGAAACCAAAAGATAAAAATGAATTATTCACCGAATTATTTGCGGGCTTGGTATTGAACCGATTTAAAGTCCTTATTCAGGAATTAATTAAGGAGGGGAAACTTCCTCCTGGTTCGGCTGATTCTCTGGTAACGGCCGACTGGATTAAATTCGAAGATGGTTCTTATGGTTTAATACAGCCCAAGGTTGATTTCACTCCTTTATATAAAATTATTGGCACCGGGAACTCCAGTGGCTCGGATAGGGATGCCCTCTATGAGATTTTAAATGGTCCTGCAAGCTACATGCGGCTTAAGAGCGTTGGAGATTATTTTGGTTTATCCATTTCCTTATTGTTTTCATTAGTCATCGGGGCATACAGCGTTCACAGTTCCAATATGATTGTCAAAGAAGGCGACCCTCTTGGCTATCGTCCGAAACAATTTGGCCGAATTGATTGGGGGGATGGCTGGCGGCATTATGGTGCCCCTGAAAACAATAGGGATATTCTGTCCCCCTATGAATATCAGGGTTTGGCTATATGGAAAAGAGTGACTAAAAACTACATTAGCAATTACAAAAACTTACCTGGCGTTTTTGCCTCGATAGGGCAAAAAGCCAAGCTGTTTGTTGATGCTATGACTAAGAAAGCTCAAGCATCCAACCCAGAATCCAGCATGGAATCCGTATTGACTGGCATCATCAGCCAAGCACTTGCCCAGATTCCTGCTGATTTCGTCTCTGAAGAGCAAAAAAAGAGTTTGGCAGCTTATATGCATATCCCTTCTTTTGCCTCCATCCAGTTTGACGGCAACGTCGAGGCAGTTGCCAAGGATTTTGCCCGGGTGATGCAGGTTCGTTTTGAACAAGCAGAGAACCTGCGCAATTATCAAGTGGCACAAAGTTCAACCCCAGTGGCAGAGGAAGATTTATTTCAAAGCATTCTTTTTAATCCCAATAGCGGCCCTGCAAATGCCAGTCAAAAGACGAACGCTAAAACAGTGTTAAAACTGGATGGAACCCTATCCCTACCCGCCATTGCCGAAGCATGGACTACAGACCTGGCGTTGGCCAAAGCAGCTGAGATCGATTTCTCAGAAATCCAACTGCATGCGTTGATTGAACGGTTCAATAGCTATATTGAAGCCATTGCAGCTCATGCAGAAGCTTCTAACTTCTGGCAAAAAAACAGGTCTGAGGACGATGGGATTCCTGCAAACCACAATATGTTATCCCCACACCATGATGGCAATAATGGGCTGCAATATGGACATGCTTTCGTACCACAGTATCGTGAAAGCACCATACTCTGCCGTTTGCTGACCCTAAATCCACAAAATCAGGGAGCCATCCGGATTAAGCCTTATGAGGAACCCAGCCGGTTATTTAGTAGCGAACACGAAGAATCAGTCTGGAATATTCTGCAGACCATTTCTCTAGCAGGCTTAGACATCTTCACCTCTGTCAGGGCGGTAAAAAAATTACAAGAGGATAACAGTTCCGATCTAACCTCCCAGGAAAATATTGCAATATCCATTAACAATTTAAAACAAGCTTTGCAGACATTAAAAGAATCTCATGGGAAATTGCTGAAATTGTTTGAACATTCTGAAGAGGCCTCATTTCCAGAATACGACAGCTTGTTTTTCTATCCCATTAGCGATAAGGAATTGGCTTTAATGAACGGGGCACAACTGGCTACCATTTGCCTTGAAGAGTTAAATGCAAGCCAACCCAGTCTGTTGATTTACCGTATCGTTCGGGACGAGCAGCTTTGGCAGAAATTAAAAACCGCTCTTGTTGAACACCGTGCAGAATTTTTAAACCGACAAGATCAATGTGAGAAAAAAATTGCTGATTTGATGCTGTTTAGGCAGCAAATTCAAGCATTCCAAATTGCCCATACTGCTTTTTCCGTAGAAGAAAATCTCGAACAAAAAGAACTTGCTTTGCATGAGCTTGAGGAAATGTTCGCAGTTTTGCCAGAGGCTTTCCAGGCTGAAAACAATTTGCAACTCATTAAAGCCAAGGAAGAATTAAGGCTCTTGCATTTGCAGGCTGAACTTGACATTCATTTTGCAGAATTCAATGCTGCATCCTTTGAAAACTTCTCTCAGAAATACCACAGCTTATGTCAATTCTTTGAGGCCTTGCCCCATGAGGTACAGAGCAACACCCGGATTAAATTTAATAAACAAGGGCTTATTCATCTGGCTTATAAAACCATGGGGGACTGGATGAATCCCGCTTCCTTGTCGAGCAAAATCAGCAGTTTTGAACAGGTAAGAAATACTTTTGGACAAGTTGAAGAAGCACCACGAGGTCTGATTGATCTCTTCCAGCAACTGGAAAAACAACATCACATTTATCAGCTGCTTGCACAAATTCTGCCCCAAAACAGCCCAAGTGAGCAACTGAATATAGACATTACAAAGCTTGAAGAATGCACAAAACATCTTGAACAGTCGCTACAACAGCGTTTTAAAACTGCAGTATTTGGCGATCTCATTCTTTGGAATGCTTTAAAAGCCAGCCCATTGTCACAATTAAGCGCTGAAGTCGTAGAAGATATTCTTGCCCTTAGAGTATTCCATCAACAAAAATTGGAATTGAATAAGGAGAATGAATTTGGCGAGAAGTATAGTGCGTCCCTGAACAAATTCTATGAACAAGCCGTAGGCATTCGCCTATCCGATAAACCCGCCAAACAACAAGCCGATGCCATTCTAGAGGCTGCACATAAAGAGTTTAGCCATCGTCATGACACAAGAAGACTATTAGCCGATGTGTTGCTAGTCATTGCAACCCTTTTTGGCGGCTTGGGTGCCATTTTTATGGCGGCTCGCGTATTCATACAGAAACAACCGGCTTTCTTTAGTAAAACAGCCACTGAACGGGAAGTGGATTTGAGAAAATGGGTCAATATTCCAGTAGAAGACGAAGCTAATACTCGATTGGTTTCCGTGCCGGCCTAATTCACACCCACTCTGATTTTGGAGGGAGAGTTTCTCTCCTTCCAAAGCTTTCTTGCACCTCCTTGATTAATCGTGTTAGTTTATTGGCTTATGACGCTGACTGGCCAATGGGCCAGAGTCCAGGAAGACAGCAACAATGAAATGTTTATATTTTCTTTTTTTAGCTTCGATTTCAACCTGCCTTTCTGCTTCCACTCCACCAACAAAGGCCCCCCTAACTCCGAATGCAGCCATCACTCGAATGCTGCAAGCTCATCTTGAAAAATATGGAAAGGATGAATTTTTTTCAGCCATCCAGGTTTCTGTCAAAGTTAAGGATCAGTTAAATACCTATGTTGCGGGTAGACGCTCAAGGCAAGCGGATAGTGAACCAATCACCCCTGAGGATTTATTTGACATTGGCAGTATTACCAAATCGTTTACCGCCTCATTGGCCTTGTTAGCTGAGGGGGAAAATAAACTCAAACTAACTGCCCCAGTCAGCAATTATCTTAACGATTACCCCCATTGGGGGGATATAAACCTAAACCGTTTATTAAACATGAGCAGCGGTATCCCCAATTACAGCGATGCTCCCAAAATTAATTATTTAATGAGTCAAAACCTGCGGCAATTCTGGAATGCAACTGATCTTTTGGCCTTGGTTTATCCAAAAAATGTGAACCCTCCTCGCAAGCCAGGCTATTTCTACAGCAACACCGGTTATATTTTAATTCAGTTAATCCTCGAAAAAATTCATCAAACCCCTTTCCAGGCTCTCATCACCGACAAAATTATTAAACCTCTGGATTTGAAAAATACCTTTTATCCTGTTCCAGAGTATCCAGCTGAAGTCAGTAAACGGTTGGTTCATGGCTATTCTTATAACATTTATGATAATCCAGAGTTACTAGGCCAAGACGTGACGGATAACAATCTCAGTTGGGCGGGAGCGGCTGGTGCTGTTGTTGCCAATAGCGAAGATGTCATTCATTGGGTTTATGAATTATTCCTTGGTAATAAACTGCTCAATGCCCATCAAAAAGAGCAAATGCAAACTTTGGTTTCGCTGTCCTCCGGACTGCCTCTAAAGATTACTCACAGCAAAGAACCTTATGGCTTTGGCTTGGGAATTGCTCAAGGTTTTGACGCCAAAATTGGCCATTACTGGTTTTATGAGGGGGAGACACTAGGCTATCGAGCCATCTATATGTATGTTCCTTGCAATGAAATCATTATCAGTGCGTTATTTAACAGCGCCACCAACCAAGAAAATGATCATGCTCGAGAACTCGTGCAAAATATATATCATTACCTCTTACAGCAAAATCAGCTTTTAATCTGTGAAAAAAAAGAAGATGAAGCTTAAGCTCAGAGAATTGAACTTGACAGATTTTCTTATGCACCTTTAGTATTTGTTTTTTTTAGCCTGCAATGGAAAGGCCAAAGGGGAAGGAATGAAAAAACGCGTTGTGATTACTGGAATGGAAATAGTTTCTTCCATTGGCAATGGCTTGGAGGCCTTCTGGGAAGCAGCTGTAGCTGGCCAATGCGGCATTGAACGTATTCAATTGTATGATCCCAGCCCTTATCCAACGCAAATCGCTGGCGAAATCAAACAGTTTTCGCTGGACCACTTGCCGGAGTTCGCCAACAGCAAACGCTATCCAAGAGTAGCTCAATATGCGCTTTTCTGCGCGTCTCATGCCATTGAGCGCTCCGGTTTAAGCAAGGCAGAATTAAGCCAGGCAGGAACCTATATTGGCACCAGCTTAGGCGGCACCCCAGAACTTGAAGCGGCTTATCAAGCATTTTTCAGCCAGGGTTGGAAAAAAGTTCCTCCTCTGAGTGTGATTCGCGGCATGCCAAACTCTGTGGCTAATCATGTGGCCATTGCTTTTGGACTTGGTGGACCGAACTCAACCATTTCCAACGCTTGCGTTTCCTCCGCTGAAGCCATAGGTTCCGCTTATCAGCAGATTGCCCACGGTCAGTTGAAAGTGGCTTTATGCGGCGGTACTGAATCCCTTCTTTGGGAAACAATCATGGCAGCCTGGTGCAAATTAAGAGTCATGTCGACCCAAAATGAAAATCCGAAGCAAGCTTGCCGACCCTTTGACATCAACCGTGATGGTTTGGTTATGGCTGACGGAGCCGGAATTTTAATCCTCGAGGAGTTGCAACATGCTAAAGCAAGGGGAGCTAAAATTTACGCTGAGATCATTGGCTTTGGGGCAAGTTGTGATGCCTACCATGTAACCGCCCCGAAATCAGAAGGACAAATCAAAGCCATCCAAGCCGCACTCGATGATGCCAGGTTAGCCATTGGTGATATCCAATACATCAATGCTCACGGAACAGGTACCCAGCTCAATGACATCACTGAAACCGAAACCATTAAGGCGGTTTTTGGCAAACTAGCCTACAAAATTCCAATAACAGCCCAAAAATCCATGACAGGCCACGCTATCGGTGCAGCCGGTGCAATGGAAATTATTGCCACTGCATTGAGTTTGCAACATGATCTTCTTTTGCCAACCATTAATTTGCATGAGCCGGATCCTGCTTGTGATTTGGATTACGTGGCCAATGAGGCTCGAAAGCAACCGATTAATATTGCTTTGTCCAATCATTTTGCCTTTGGTGGCGCAAACGCGGCTTTGATCTTGAGACGAGCCTAATAGTGGCGATGTGAATTTTATAAACAGGTTCGGAAGTTCTTTATTGATTTAAGATTCGCAACTGAAGCAGCATCGGAGTATAATCCCGTTATTTTGCAAAATTTATAGGGTTTATCTTAATGAATGCTTCGTTGTGTGAGATTGCCAATTTAGTGAATGGTTCAGTAATTGGTGATGACAAAGTTACTATTTCTTCGTTAGCACCAATTGACAACATAACGGCTGGCTCTTTGGTTTTTGCGGATGGTGATGAAAATTTGCTGATTGCTGAAAATTCTGCGGCTGCAGCAATTTTACTCAGCCATTCATTCAACAGCTCTTCCAAGCCTGTTGTCCAAGTATCCCACCCATTCAAAGCATTTATTCAGCTGCTTAACCATTTTTACCCTAGCCAAAAACCCCAGGCTCAAATTCATCCTACTGCCGTTATTGATCAAAACGCCGCGATCGGCAAAAACGTGAGCATTGGTCCTTACGTCGTGATTGAGTCAGGTGTTAAAATTGCTGACAACTGCATTATTAAAAGCCACGTTCATATTGCTGCCAATGCAAGCATCGGTTCGGATACAACGATTCATCCGCAAGTAACCATTTATGAAAATTGTCAAATCGGCTCTCGAGTGACCATTCATGCATCCACAGTCGTGGGTTCAGATGGTTTCGGCTATACTTTTGTAGATAATCAACATTTAAAAGTACCCCATGTCGGGAATGTGATTATTGAAGATGATGTAGAAGTGGGAGCCAACACGGTAATTGATAGGGCGACCCTAGGCTCAACAGTAATAGGCGCGGGTACTAAAATTGATAACCTGGTACAAGTCGCCCACTCCGTAAAATTAGGAAAGCACAACATTCTATGTGCTTTTACGGGTATTGCAGGCAGCACCACCAGTGGTGATCATGTTATTTTCGCAGCCAATGTAGGCGTAAGTGATCACGTTCGCATCGATGATGGCGTTATTCTAGCCGCTCGTGCGGGTGTCCCCCCCAAAAAACATCTAAAACGAGGAAATGTCTACTTGGGTAACCCTGCTCGACCTAAAGACAAAGCAATCGAACAGGAGCTTTCCGTGACAAGAATTCCTCTAATGCGGAAAAATTTAAAAAATTTAAGCGAAAAAGTTGATAAGCTCAGTCAACTTTTAGCACAGCAAGAGACGGATAAATGACGGCACCTTTGATTCTTATTGATGGCTCTTCCTATTTTTTTCGGGCCTTTCATGCTCTTCCCCCTCTAACGACCTCAAAAGGCCAACCTACCGGTGCAGTGTACGGGGTGGCCAATATGGTCAAGCGTTTAATCAAAGATTACAACCCAACGCAAATAGCGGTTATTTTTGACGCCAAGGGAAAAACATTTCGCGATGACTGGTACCCAGAATACAAAGCCCATCGTGCCCCCATGCCTCATGACTTAAGTTGCCAATTTCAACCTCTGCTAACGCTCTTAGAAGCAATGGGTTTGCCTATTTTGATCATTGAAGGCGTTGAAGCCGATGATGTTATTGGCACTTTGGCTCATTGGGCAACCGCACAAGGGCAGTCAGTACTGGTTTCCACAAGTGATAAAGACATGGCGCAACTGGTCAATGAGCATGTCACTCTCGTCAATACGATGACGAATCAAACCCTCAATAGAGAAGGAGTCAAAACAAAATTTGGCGTGGCCCCAGAGCAAATTATTGACTATTTAACGCTTATTGGCGACAGCATCGATAATATTCCCGGAGTCAATAAATGCGGGCCTAAAACGGCGGCCAAATGGCTGGAGGAATACCAAACCCTCGATAACCTTAGTGCCAATGCCGATAAAATTAGTGGCAAAATTGGTGAGTATTTGCGCGCAAGCTTAGCCCACTTGCCTCTATCAAAAAAATTGATAACGATTAAAACCGACGTGGAGTTGCCACTCACGCTTGCCGATTTAACCATTAAACCAAGCAATCGTGAGCATCTCATTGCCCTCACACGGGAGATGGAGTTTAAAACCTGGCTTAAAGAGTTATTAGGGGAAGAAGAAATTGAAGCGGCCAGCAATGGCGATTTGGCACCTTTATTTAAAATTAATTTTTCACTGATTAATACTGAAGAAGCTTTATCCGATTTTGTTGCTCAGCTGGGTCATTGCTCTTCTTTTTGCCTAAATGTAGAAACGAATAACAACAATTCCTTAGATGCTGATCTGGTCGGCCTAGCAATAGCCAGGGACGACAATCTCCCTGTTTATATTCCCCTCAGTCATCAAGATGCCAGCGCGCAGTTGCCAAGAGAGAAGGTTTTACAAAGCCTAAAACCAATATTGGAGAATCCAGGCATCGCCAAAATTGGCGAAAACTTGAAGTACGATGCCAATGTACTAAAAAAACAAGGCCTCTTTTTAAGAGGAATCACATTTGACAGCATGCTTGAGTCCTATGTATTAAATAGCAGTGCAAGCAAACACGATCGCGACTCACTCTCTTTAAAATATTTAGGCCTTAAAACCATCAGTTATGAAGACATTGCCGGGAAAGGGGCAAAGCAGCTGGCTTTTGATAAAATTCCGGTAAGCCAAGCTGCTCCTTATGCAGCCGCCGCGGCTGAAATAACCTTAAAATTGCATCATAAATTATACCCCATGCTTGATGCGCCTTTAAAAAAGGTTTTGGAAGAAATTGAAATCCCGCTATTGCCAGTCCTTGCCGACATGGAATTCAAAGGTGTGCTCATTGATGAAAACAGCCTGGCGCAACATGGCGATCGCCTGAAACTGCGCATGCTTGAGCTTGAACAGGAGGCAGTCCAGCTTGCCGGGCGCCCATTTAACTTAAATTCACCCAAGCAATTGCAAGAAATTCTTTTTGATGAGCTAAAACTCCCAATCATTGATAAAACACCGACAGGTCAGCCTTCTACGGCAGAGTCCGTTTTGCAGGAACTTGCCTTTGACTATCGTCTACCTGCAGTGATTCTCGAATATCGAAGCTTAAGCAAACTGGTTAGCACTTATATCGATGCCTTACCCAAATGCATCAATCCAGTCACACATCGCGTACATACTTGCTACAATCAGGCGGTGGCCGCCACGGGGCGCTTATCCTCAAGCGAGCCCAACCTGCAGAACATCCCCATCCGCAATGAAGAAGGCCGTTTAATCCGCAAAGCTTTCATCGCTCCAGCCAATCACGTTTTAATGGCTGCGGACTACTCGCAGATTGAGTTAAGGATTATGGCCCATCTGTCCCAGGATGAAAATTTATTGAAAGCCTTTAGCATGGGTTGGGACATTCATGCAGCCACGGCCAGTGAAATTTTCCAGGTACCACTTGATCAAGTGACTAATGAACAGCGGCGACGTTCGAAAGCCATAAATTTTGGTCTGATTTATGGCATGTCTGCATTTGGCTTATCCAGGCAACTTGGCATTGAACGCCAAGATGCACAAATTTACATGGAGACCTATTTCAAGCGCTATCCTGGGGTTCTTCAATACATGGAGCGCACCAGAAAACAGGCTCATGAACAAGGTTATGTGGAGACTTTATTTGGCCGAAGGCTCCATTTACCCGAAATTAATACCCGCAATCTTGTTCGCCAAAGAGCAGCTGAAAGAATGGCCATTAATGCTCCCATGCAGGGAACTGCTGCGGACATAATAAAAAAGGCAATGATTGCCATTGCGAAATGGCAATCTTCGCAAGCGCAGCCCTTTGCAAGAATGATAATGCAAGTTCATGATGAATTGGTGTTTGAAATCCATAAGGATTTTGTCAGCTCAGCCATGCAAGGCATACGCGAATTGATGGAACATGCAGCTCACTTGCGTGTCCCCTTACAAGTATCTATCGGAGTGGGACAAAATTGGGATGAAGCCCATTAGAGTGCTCCATAGGGAGAAGAGTGCAGGGTTTTTCTCCCTAACAATTTTTCTAAAGTCTTGTTCTTATTCCTGTAAATTTTACCTGCCTCTGAGGCTAAAATTCTTGTTCCCATAAGGCTCTAAACTCATTGCCTTTTAAATCCCACTAGTACACTATAAGCTAACTCCCTGTCTGATTGATAATATGAGTCAAGAGAAAACAGAACTGTTTCCTTTGGAAGTCTTACCTGCAGAGCTCATAGTAAAGATTACAAGTTATTTAGATGCTGCAGATGAATCGCAAAAGATAAAAAGCATTCGCAGTAGCAACTTTCCTTTATTTCGCGATGGTTTGATTCGAAAAAACCGCATTCTGGCGAGATTGGCGCAATACGCTGCCGAAGCGAATACAACACAAATTACAGCTCTCCTTAAGATACGCCCTGATTTGCGAAGAGAGGTACTCTTTTGTCTTGCAGGTTTAGCCGCGCAAGATGAAATGGAAGCCATTCTTAAGGAACATCCCGAGGATTTATTGGTTAAGGGACGATTACGAGATATTTCAGGAAGAATATTTACATCGATTAGCGTTTTTCAACATGCAATATGGACAAAAGACATATGCTATATGGCTAAAATGATGTTGGATTGCCTACCACAGGATTCCAAGGGTGAAGAGATAAGGCGCCAGCTGTTAGGCCAATACAAGGAGCTCATGGCTAAAGGTGTGGCGTATCACTTAAAGGGGGTCTGCTATGAGAGTAAGGGACAGTTTAGCCTAGCCCCCTTCATTGCAGCGGTCGCAGATTATAAAAACAAATTCAGCAGCCTAAATTACAAGGAGAAAACTATCTATTGGCGCACTGTAATTGGCGCAGCCCAAGCTCTATTTCCTGCACACATACGTCATTATTATTGCAATCCGCTAAACTTTCTTTTGAAAGATCTGAACGTTAAAGAACCCAAACTAAAGCGTTCACTGCAAATTTATAATCAAGAATTAAATGTATTTCAGATGTGGAACGAAAATTTAGCGGGGATTGGCCAGGCTTGGGCTGTGGCTTACATACCG
This sequence comes from Legionella jordanis, assembly GCF_900637635.1. Taxonomy (NCBI): domain Bacteria; kingdom Pseudomonadati; phylum Pseudomonadota; class Gammaproteobacteria; order Legionellales; family Legionellaceae; genus Legionella; species Legionella jordanis. Next base: position 130,450 of record NZ_LR134383.1, on the reverse strand, counting down.
GGGCATCGTCCTACTGCCGCGCAAGCTCTTACAGCCTATGGCATTACTGAGGCCCCCGATTTGGCAGAAATAGACATTTTGCGGGCCCTGGATGAGCGCTGGACCACAACCGATTTGCCGGAGCTTGTTGAGCGCCTGCAGCTCCAAAATCCGCAAGGGCAGAAAGGAATAGAGTGTGGTTTTTGATCCTGTTCCTGGAGATTTCATGAGCGGAGTGAAATAGGCGTATCCTAAATCTGTAGTCCGATTTAAAAAAGGAGTTTTAAATGATTATACCTATTCTAGTTTTTGCAGTTCTTGCGTTCGTCACCTTGTTTACCAAGCATGATGAAGAGAAAAACAATGAAGAAAATTTTGAGTCGGCACAAGATAAAACAGAATAATCCTGCTACCGGATTACCCATGATTGGGGCATTGGATTGTTTGGGCAATTCCATGGGTTCCACTGCCTCTGATCATTACTATTGGAATAGTCATCGTTAGCATTTACTGAGTGGTCAGAAGTTATTCCTGAAGAATTCAATTTTTATCTGAATGGAAAACGTTTTAAGGCTGCAGATGATAAAGTGTATGGGTTTAATATTCGTAATGAAAAGTTTGGTAAAGACTCGTCTTTCGAACAACAAGAGTGTGTGATTCATGCTTGTTTTTCTGTTTACGGATAGGAATTGTTGTTTGAATTCCAAGACCTATTTTGGGTAAATTAGAAATTCTGAGAGTAATGCAACCGATAAAAAGGAAAAGTTATACACAGGAAAAAACAGATGGATAAAAACTATCCCCCATCATCATAATTCAAAATATTCAATTAGGCAGACTTGCCTTTAGATTTTTAACCATGGAGTAATTTGTTACTACTAAAAGCCAATTACACTACCTGCTGGTGTTGGCGCTAGATCGATTAAACATACCTGATTAGAACAGTTTTTCCCTACATTAAGTGAATTAAGCCATTCAAACTGCGCGTCTAAACTTTTCTTGGTATACTGCATTCTTAAGGAATCAGGAAAGGATTCTTCTACTTGATGAAGACATGCACATTCATTTCCATTTCCTTCTATATACGCCTGACTTCCGAATAACTGTTTTTTCCAATACTGACTAAGTAATGATCCAAAGTTAAAGCGACCAAATATTTCGCCTTACTTACACCTTTTTCCTTTGCTAATAGAGCCCAGTGAAATGCCTGGTAATAATGATCTGAAACATCTCCATGTTGATAAATAAGAGAGGCAGCCGCATAGTCTTCACCATTATTAATACAACCCTCTCCAAATATCTCTCCTATTCTCTTTCGTCGTTCAAGATCGTTTTTTCTTATTTGAAGCCACATCTCGTCCGTTAAATTTTGCCAGTTATCCCGCTCACTTGGTCTGCTTTAAGTAAGTCTTGCATTTCTTGTGAGCGAGTGGCTTGCAGGTGGGAATCATATTGACAAGAAGATAGAGGATTATCCCCTTCAGCAAAACAACTGCAGGATACAACAGTAAGTAATGAAACAACGAAGCCATAAAAATTTTTTCAATCTGACCCCTTATACCAGTTTTAGAAGATGCTCGGCTATTTTTGATTTTAACCTTAAAGCATGCCTTCTCAAATATTGTTATTGAGTTCGTCTAATCCTTATTGGTTTGAGATCAGTTGTGTTTCAAGCCAAGCTTGTTGCCCCTCTTTTGTAAGGATTACAGCATCTGATTATGTGAAGCATTGATGTGGGAAGGTCCATTCGAACTTCATGCTCTAAACAATGCCATTGACCAAATGATTGCACATGGTCTTTATCTAACAAAAAACAGCATTTAAAACGGCATTTCTTGAAAAACTTCATTCCAACGATAAGGAAAATGACAGGCATCGAGAACAAGGGAAAATTATTGTAGCCAATGTTGCGATAGCATTAAACCGGCTTTGGACTCTTTGCCTTAGGCCTTGATCTTCTTAGGACAGGCCAAGTATTTTTGCAGGCACCAAACGATTAGTTACTTCTTCTATTTTCTGTCTTACCAGCTCCTTTTGCGCAATGATTTACAATTGGATTTCCCCAGCCTGGCGGCTATAATTTAGTCACTTTATTTTCTTGGCGCACATTTCTATGGCTCAAAGAACAGGCAGCGCTAACCTTCCCTTGCATTATGGTCGTGTACCCTCATGGCTTGCAGACCGCATGACCAGATTGGGTGCAGTCATGAGTCAAGCCATCGTCCATCACTACGGACGAGATGAATTTTTGCGGCGTCTTGCCCATCCTTTCTGGTTCCAGTCTTTTGGTGCAGTCATGGGCATGGATTGGCATTCCTCAGGCATTACCACCAGTGTCATTGGCGCTCTTAAACGGGGGTTAACACCGATATCGTCCGAATTGGGCATTCATGTCTGTGGAGGCAGGGGTAAGTATTCACGTCAAACCCCGCAGGAACTTGCAACCATTGGTTTAAGGGTGGGTTTTGATGGCCAGCAACTTGCCCAGTCCAGCCGCCTGGTGGCCAAAGTAGACAGCGCCGCGGTTCAAGATGGTTTTGATCTTTACTTACACGCCTTTATTGTGACCGATGAGGGGAAATGGACGGTTATTCAGCAGGGTATGAACACTGCCAACAAGCAGGCACGTCGCTACCATTGGTTATCTGAAGGTTTAGATAGTTTTATCGATGCGCCTCATGCCGCCATTGAAGGACGTCCACAAGGCAATATTATTAATCTTACCGATCAAAGAGCCCAGCTGTCGCGCTTAAGGCAAATTGATCTCTTGAAAACATGTTCTCCTGAACGCATCCTTGCAGAAGCGTCAAAGACTCAAAATGGACTGATTGGTTCACAGCCTTTAAACAGCGGGCAAATGGCATTTCCGCATCTGGAAATGCCAGTGCACCATGAGGTTAAGGCTGAAAATATTTCGTTAAAGCGCTTGCATGGAAACATTGCTGCTGCCATTGATCGTGGGCCACAAGATTTTTCAGAGCTGCTTCTGGTCCCAGGAGTAGGTGCAAGGACAATTCTTGCTCTTGCGATGGTGGCTGAGGTCATTCATGGTGCCCCTTATCGCTTCTCCGATCCGGCCCGTTTTTCACTGGCCCATGGGGGCAAGGACCGCCACCCCTATCCTGTCCCATTGAAAGTCTATGATGAAACCATCCGTGTTTTGAAAACCGCAGTTCAACAAGCAAAGTTAGGTCGCGATGAGAAATTGGGAGCGATTAAACAGCTCGATAATCAAGCTCGCAAACTGGAACAGCACATTATCAAAGGACCAAGCCTGGAAGAAATCATTGCTCACGAAAAAGAGGTCTCACCCCTTTATGGCGGCAGGAGTGTCTTTGGTTTTGAATAGCACTGGCTGAACTTAAGACATCTTACAGAATCCATCAATGGCTTTCTGCAATGTACATTTAGAAAAATGAAATAAGGCAGCTTGCTGTTATAAATCGAGGTTAAGGCAGCTTAACGTCTTCTCGGTGGCTCATAGGGATCGCCGCCTGGATGGCTCGGAAGTGAAGGGCCTATTGGCTCTCCCTCAAGTGGATCAAATCTTCTCGAAGATCCCCGGTTATTACCACCGGAAATATCCTTTAAATTTTCTTTTTTTATTTCTTTGTTTTGTTTTTTGGTGGAAGTTTTAGAAGAATTGTTCATGATGCTGTCCCATAACAAAGAAAATACAAAATTAAGTATAGTTTACTTTCGCTCGATTTCCGTCCAGCATTTGCAAGTGGTGTTGGCATAAACCCTAAATCGTATGACCTTATTCAATACAAGATAAGAATTTACCCGATGCAGTAAATTGCTCGATTTATTTACCTAAAATCAGCGCCCTGAAAGGAAACAGGCTTCTTCAATTGATGCTGCGTTTACGTCCCTCATTTCCAACCAGATGGGATTCAAGAGGTTCTTCAATGGTCTTGTTGCGAGGAGAAGGCAAATCAGCAGGAGAATTTTTCGTAACACGCACTTTGAATTCAGGGTTTTTCAGAGCCTGCTTTCTTGCTGCCTCCAGATCCTCTGCCGATATGTCCAGCAAACCGCAGAGGGTAGAATAGCTTGAGTCACAATTGCTTCTTCCTGAGGGCAGTTGTTGATAGCTATCATCCCTTGAATAGCTTGGCTCATCACTCCTTAGTTCTTCAACGGCATCTGAGCCAACATCTATCTCTTCAATTTTTCTAAACGATCGGATTGCTTTACTTAGGAAATTAAACGGCGTAGCCAGGACATAAACATAGGTGTTTGCCATATCTGCCAAAAATGAAAGAATTGCATTCCACGTCTGCCTCAGAGAATTTTTTTCTGTCAGCTGATAAGAACTGACTTCATAAGAGTGATATCGGTCCGTATAACCCATTTTTTTAAAATAAAAGGGCAGCCATCTCTCAATATCATTTTTACTCTCGAAGGTAAACCAGCCACCATTCGCATCTAGGAAATGATAGGTCCCATTCGCGTCTCTGCCAAAACCCATTGCATGTCCAGAATGGTTTGAGTTCATGGACAACATAAAATATTGATTAGGATAATTGCTGATCATGTCCAACATGTCGACTGCGACTGCCTTCGGATTGGAAAAATAGCGCAGGCGACGCACGGATTCACTTGCTATTGCAAATCCTTTGGGCGAATCCTGACTTATCTTGCTCAGCAGCTTTTCAGGACTTCCTTGCGCCTCTTGTAAATCAAAAATGTCATCCCTAAGAGGAATAACATGATTGACTCCAGGGAAGCTATTGAGCACAGGCTTGCTGTACTTTATTGGTTTGAAATAGGGAGGATTGAGAGGGTTAATACCAAATGGCTTCTTGCCGTTCAACATGCATCCCAGCCACTCTATGACATAACCGAAACAAACCCCTTCGGCGTCTCCCAAGCGGGCATCGGCACTCTGGAATAAAGGCAAAACTAATTTGCCGTTATATTTACTAGCAGTCTCCTGATATATGCCATTAAATACCTGAAGTCTTTTAACCCGTTCATTCGTGGGATTTTTAATGGTTTCTGCGGACTCGATAACGACTGTAATATCCATACTGACTTCATTTAAACAATCGAGATAAAGCTTTGAGGTGGGATTTGAACCCGTCATTTCGGCCAAGACCAGTTCTTTAATTTGCTTTAATTCATGGATTTTGGGATTCTTTTTTTGCTCATGCAGTGCATTTAAGAGGGTTTTAATCAATTCCTTTTGTTGCGCAGACAATCCTTTTTGCGGCAATTGCTGCAGTCTTTTTACTGCAATGATGATATTTCTCATATCAAAATTAATTTAATTAATATGATTAATTTTAGTACAAAATTTAAAGGCCATTTGCCCCATCCATAGTGCCAAACCCATTTAAGACCTACTCTGTGGCTTAAAGGTTTCTTCCATGCCTAATTCTCGCAAATCCACTTCTTCAATATCTTGAGCTTCATAAAGACTTTGTGTTGTTCTATCTCGCACAATGCTGTCTTTTATTTCCCCAAAAAAAGAGAACAGGGACCCCGGTTTTTGGTTGTCTTTCCTAGAGCGTCTAATCGCATCTAATCCATTTTTAAATTCCCTGAAGCTGGCAAAAGAATCCACTTCCAGTTGCATCATTTGAGCAATTTTTGCCGGAACATAATAACGTATGCCACCACAGTTTATGGATGTCCCGCCAAGTTTGACCTTCTCTTGCCAGTACATGAGGTGCTCAGGATTGCCTTTGTCTAATTTAAGCCTTGTCTTCAGCTGACCCATTTTATGCAATTCTTCCCCATGTGCTGTATTTAGCTCCCCCACTTCCGTTTTAATTGCTTCAATGGTCTGCACCATCGGTTGAAATAAATTATCGCCCTCCTCGACATAGGCTTTATTTTCTGAAAAAAATTCATTGAGTTCACTTGCAAACTGGTTTTGGCAGTCGTTGAGATCCAGATTACTGATAAAGCTCCTAAACTCCTTACTCTTCAATGATTCTGCTCTTAATAACTGCATTCGCTCTTGGATAAACTGTTGCACATCCGTTTTTAACTGAAGATCAGAGGGGGCATTTACGTCTTGAATCCTGGTTAGAATTTCACTGGGGTAAACCATAATCCTTAAGATTTGCCGGTAAACTTCCACTCTAAATTCTTCATTGTTTTGCAGGCCTTCTTTAATGTCTTTGCTAAGCCCTCCTGCCCATACAGCCGGCTTAAAGGTTTTTGGCTCCAAAATGTTGTCGAGATCTTCATAACTGAAATTCGTTTGATTGATATCATTCTGCACCGACATAATTCTTAAAACGAGAGGCCATAATGAGGAGTCGTGATCGATTTTGACGCTTTTTCCATTGTCATTATCGCCGATGTTATCCGCCTTTAAATCAATTTCAGCAAGAACTAAGGCACTCACGAGAATCCGAGCCAAAGTTTTATAATCGCTGGGTTTCCCCCCTTGTTGCATGATTGAACTGAAGGTTTTGAAACCGGGAACACCTTCGGAAGCCACATAACGGTTGCCAGCACCATCAATGACCAACCTTGTTTTAGGTTGTGTATTGCCAATCCAGTAGCGATAGATTTCACCAGGAATCACCTCCAATTCCAAAGGCTCATCCGGAGAATAGGATTCTTTGACATACCAAACCTTGTCATGGCGCTTACTCTGCGGGTGAGTTTTTTTAAAGGCCTTCTGATAAATACTGGCTTTATGTCCTCCAGAAGTATCTGCTGCATTCAATGACACAAAATTTTCGAGGGATTTTTTTAGCCTCTCATCTTTTGAATTCATACTGTTATCCAGAAACTTCTTAAGAATTAAGTATAGCAGCGCAAGATTATCGAAAGATTAATAGCCAAATTGAACTTTTATTTGGAAATAGCTGAAAAAATCACCCCTTAAAGGGCACCGTGAAGTAAAATAGGGATCATTTAAAAATGCCTTGGGTTTAATCATGCCATTTGACTCTCTTAAACCTTTTCATTCCGTTCACGATATGAAAATTGCCTGGAGAATAGCCATGCATTTCGTGAATCTTATTAAAGATGAACAAAATCATTCCACTCCGGATTGTTCTATATGCATCGATGCTGAAACAAAGGCCGAGTTAATCCATCGGTTGCAATTGACCCTGATTAATCCAGCTTCCCCTGATTTATCTTCATTGGCTCATTTTTGCTTAGGCGTTTTCCACATCCATTCAGCTGGAGATGAATCGGCTTTTATGCGCGGACTTGAATCCTTAAAACAAGCCATGTTGCATAACAATAAGCATGCTGCCTATTGTTTGGCGATAATCCATGCGGGTTATCATCAAGACAAGCTAAGCCAGGCTCTTCATGATCAGGAAAAGGCGATTCAGTATTACCTCATTTCCTACAAACTGGATTACTACGAAGCCTTACAGGATCTTATGCTGGGTTTAAAAGAAGGCGCAGGCGTTATTGCTAAAGACGATGCCCGTTGGCGTAACTGTTTCATTCAATTGTTTATTGAGGCGGGGCAACATAAGGACCTTCGCCTTATTCCCCATTTAATTCGTTGCCTGATTCAACAAAACTACAGGGCTTCAAGCAATGAACCCTTTTTGCTTCATGCCATATCCATTATAAGTCATTGGATGAAGACCGGTTTCTGGTCTGAATCCCATACTCGCCTCCTTAAAGACTACCTACAACAAGAGCGAAAAAAAGGTCATTTTGGGAGTATTTATTTATCTTATAAACTCGGATTCTTCCAGCCACAGGGTGTTCTTTTTTTTAATTCTGATGAAATCCAAAGCCAAAACGAGGTGGAGCTCATTCATTCCCTTGAACAACTGCAGGGCAAGCAGGGAAACAAATAAGAGGCAAAACAAGTGACTCCATCATCTTGGAGAAAATGTGGTTTCTAATTGGCTGATGGAGTCGATAATTAGTGATTGTTCATGGAAAAATGAATAAGGGTTTTCTTTCGTAAAACAACCAGAAGCAATTTTCCCCATTAAAAAGAGAAGGTGCTTAAGTTGTGGATGTTTCCCCCATCGCTTGATTAAGTCTTGTCTTGCCTGCTGGATTAACTGGGTGCATGTGATGCCAAAATCCTGGACTTCGCCAGTTACACCTTTTTGAGCGTCAATCCAATTATGCAGTTCTTCCTTTAAAAGAGATAAACAAGTTAATGAATATTTAGCATCCTCTTTAAATTGTGGGGCAAGCGTTTTAAGTTTTTCCTCCAGGCTGTGAATTATGCCGCAGGCAGAGAAAAATTTTTGCGTTCTTTTGATCAATTGCGGATGATCCTCATTCCATTTCTGGATGGATGGATTGCGGGCAATCATCAAAATAGCACGCCTCAGATGCCGATGCTTTTCGAGCAAATTAATCAATCTTTGTTCGTCGCCATGAAGCAAGCAAGCCCTGTCATTGGGCTGCAATGCTTTACCGATTAGTGAATCAATAAATTCACCAAGATGGGAAATGGGGTTTGTTAAAGGGACAAATAAGGAATCCGTCAAGCTTCTGACATTCTTCTCCTGTCCTGCTTGCATGACCCAATTTTGAAACTCTTTTTGATGTAGAAATGGAGCACAAAAAAAGTCCAAATTTGCCTTTATAAAATCCAACGCTTTCCTAGAATCTTTTTGCATCTCGTGGAATAAAAAATTTACCTGGGAAAGCATTATAAACTTCAGTGCAAAAACTATCCATAGTTGAATCAAAATCAGGCTGCTGTTTAAGCTTTAACTATCAATATTAGGAAGCTGTACATGAGGAGAGGATGCTACCTAAATGCAAACCTAATTTTCCTTAAAAAGAATTAATTTAAAATTTAAATTGAGTGGCTTGCACATCAAGCACAACACCACTCTCTAATCGTCCATAAATTTCAACCAAGTCAGAGTGCAAATAGCGCCTTTCTTCATAGTACACTTTAAATCCAGGCAATTCATTTGCAACCTTAGCAAATAAATCAATGCGATTGGCTAATGCATTTTTTAATTTTAATTGTTTCCTTGGATCCATTGGCACTTCGTCTACCAAATTCATGTAGGCAGGAAGAGAAGTATTAAGGATGCAGGATAAGCCATAAAACAATTCTTCTTGCCTGACAGGAAGCAGCTCATAAAATCGCTTGGATTCATTCAATTGAGGATATGAAAACACATCGGCAAAGTAGCCAGGTATATCGCCAAAAAGCAATTCCAAAAACTCTTCTTCAGATTCATAATCCAAGTCATCAATTTCATCAACCGATACCTTGGCGGTGAAATACATTAAGAAAAAAATATGTTTTTTCACCTCTTCATAATCTTCAAAAAAACAGTCATCGCAAAATGAAGATTCAGGATCAATCTTTATAACAATCGAATCATTGCCTTTAATCACAAAACCAATGTTGTTTGAAAAGTCAGTATCGCCTACAAAATAAGAAAGCAAAAGGGAAAAAAACAGGCCTCTTATATTCTTGTCCTCAGGCGTTTTGTTCAGATCAATTTGTGAAAAATTATCCACCTTTGAAGACAAACGATAAAACCGTTCATCTTGCTGGCAGGGTATTTGCTCTGCAACTTTGTATTTAGGAAGAAGTTTACCCATCACCAAACGGAGTATATTGCCTCCAACAACAGCAAGTGCAATCTTGTCCTGATTGCTCGCTTCCACAAAATTTTGGGCTTTTTTACTCCTATGAAAAAAACGGGATTGCTCAGTTTTATTATTGTAATAATAAAATTTGGTTCTAGCTGGCAATTGGGTAACGACCTCTTTTTCATTGAAGTCTGACTTCACAAACAAAGCGGATTTAATATATGTCTGTTTAAATTCGCTAGAAATAAATAGGACTTCATCACCGCTTCTTTCCGGTATTTTGCAAACACGAGGCTCATTGCCGGTGAGTAGGTCAGGGTTAAGCTTTTGATTTAAATCCTGTAAGGAAGGATCCTGCTCTTGGTTTTCAGAGCTTAACCTGGATTTTTTTATAATTAATTCTTCTAATAAATCTTCTTCAGGGGAAATTCTCTTCTTCTCTTTTGAATTGAGTAATTGGCCTGAAACAGTGGCAGGGCTACTGCTTTTCTTTTTCATACTTTTCTCTGGAATTACTGGAAGATTATTCTAGCAAATAAAACTTAAGGAATTTTTAAATCAATTCAGCAAGATACAGGCATGGAATGTGAGATTTTGAATAAATATTACAGCAAACAAAGAGATGCAAATTTATTAAATTATGAGCTTAATTGGCTGATGAATTTAAAATTTTTCCAGGATGAAACAGCAAAGATTTCTTTTATTTCAGAGCCGTTAAATTATCTCTAATCTACAGAACAAGTCTGAAAATTTCTCAAAATTTTCTTGGGTATCATTGTTGACGATTGAACCGTTATAGTGGGCCATTTGATTATATGCCCTTGCCAACATCCAAATGTAGAGTCCTTCAAAATCATCACTACTTCTTTCACCAACTGATATTTTTTCTATATATAATTTGGCGGTGTAAATAGCCATAATTGTCCCCTTAATAACAAGTAACTGTGTGATAAACAAAAGGAACAATTATTTATATTTTTTTCCCATTCATTAAAATTTTATTTCACATCCTGTAGTTAAGTATGGCATAAATAATAAGGACAGGTTAATTCGCGTTGCAAATACTATACTTTAGATATTTAAAATTGATGCTATGCTAAAAGCAACTTCTTGTGCCTTCCCCCATAACGGCAGTATTTTCGTAGGGCATTTATGGCCGTTTAACTTTAAGCCCCTCATTGGAGCATTGCATGTTTAGTCTTTTAAATTTTCCTTGGTGGGCTTATCTCTTGGCGTGCCTGATTCTTACACAAACCACCATTGCCTCAGTTACCATCTATTTGCACCGCTATCAAACGCACCGTGCTTTAAAATTACATCCTGTTGTTAGTCACTTTTTTCGTTTTTGGCTGTGGTTGACTACCGGTATGGTCACCGCTGAATGGGTTGCCATTCATCGTAAACACCACGCAACCACTGATGTTAAAGGAGATCCGCACAGTCCCAAAGTATTTGGTATAAAAAAAGTGTTTTGGCAGGTGCCCGAGTTATACCGGGACATGGCTAAAGATAAAGATTTGATTAAGAAATATTCGCATGGTACTCCGGATGATTTCATTGAGCGAAAGCTTTATTCCCGCCATAATAAAAAAGGCATCTTGCTGATGTTTTTTATCGATCTCCTGCTCTTTGGCAGCATTGGAATTACCATTTGGGCGATTCAGATGATGTGGATACCGCTTTCTGCGGGAGTGATCAACGGCATTGGACATTTTAGGGGATATCGAAATTTTGAATGCCCTGATGCATCAACCAATGTTTTTCCCTTTGGCTTATTTATTGGTGGGGAGGAATTGCACAATAACCACCATGCATTCGCCTCTTCGGCAAAATTCTCCATGAAGTGGTGGGAAGTTGATTTAGGATGGTTTTACATTAGATGCTTATCCCTCTTAGGCCTAGCCCAGGTCAAAAAATTACCCCCCCAGCTTCGTTTTAATAAAGAAAAAAACTGTGTGGATCTAGACACGGTAAAGGCAGTAATTGGCAACCGTTTCCAAATCTTGTCCGAATATTATCGTTTCGTTATGAAGCCTATTGTTTGCCATGAAACAAGAAATAAGGCTGTAAAAAAGACAGACAAACGTGCACTTAAAAAAGCAGGAAAGTTACTGAAACGTGATGAAAAACTCTTATCTATAGAAGCCACCTCACAGCTTCATACTTTGCTAGGACGCTATCATAATATTCAATTGGTCCATCATTACCGGCAGTCCCTGCAAAAAATATGGTTAAAAACTTCCCCCTCGCAGGAGCAATTGATTGAAAGTTTACACCAATGGTGCAAACAAGCCGAGACATCGGGTTTGGAAGTACTTCGCCAATTCGCATTGCACCTGAAAGGGTATGGGATTCAACGAGCATTCACATAAAATGCAAGGCTGCTGTTGTCCATTCAACAGCAAATCTTAATACCAATGTTTGATTGCTCAGTCTTTTCCATTACATTTTGGCCACCTACAATATACCTTCGGAAAATTGCAGTCCTTGTGGAATGCTGAATAAATTATGCTATAATTCGGCCCATTCTGATTAATTTGCAATCTATTGGTAATTATAAAATCCATTTCACCCAATCTTCTTTGTGGCTCTACTACACAGAAAGAAAAGAGGTGCAGTGGCAAAATTCTTTTCAAAGCATAGAAGCACCATCTAAAGAGATGATCATTGTTCCACCTAATACAATGCCAGGCAGTTGAACTATTTCTTTTGTGTTGTAGTAAGACATTGCGCCTATGCGGATCTGCAATGAAATTATTTATTTAAAGCTTAGAGGTTTATCATGTTAGAAAAAACTCCGGAAAAACTAAAACTCTCATTTATTTTATCGTCCAAAAATCAAGAGCCATCCGTTGAGCAATCGCGCAACAAACAAAAACTGTCCTTTATCCTATCGCCCACAAACCAAGAGCCATCCGTTGAGCAATCGCGCAACAAACAAAAACTGTCCTTTATCCTATCGCCCACAAGCCAAGAGCCATCCCTTGAGCAATCGCGCAACAAACAAAAACTGTCCTTTATCCTATCGCCCACAAGCCAAGAGCCATCCCTTGAGCAATCACGCAGTAAACAAAAACCGTCATCTATTCCATTGCCTACAAATCAAGCGTCACCCGTTGCGGAATCGACCAACATACAAAAATTATTACTTGAACAAAGACTCAGTAAACTAAAAAAAATCGAAGAAGCCCAACAAAAGAATAAAGAATTAAAAAAAAGATGGCATGAAGAAGCTTTAAAGGCAGGCTCAGGAAATCTTCCGACAAATCAAAAGCAAGTGACTGTAGTAAAGGGTACGAACATTGTCATTGATGATAGGCGACCGTTGCAACCCGGGGAAACTCCAGAAATAATCACCCGAAAGGCCTTAAAACAGAGGTGCCCTGTAACCGTGGTGAAAGGTACGGCCATTGTAATTAGCGATATGCGGCCTTTACGACCGGGAGAAATTCCAGAAATAATTAGCAAATCAGCCTGGAACCAAAGACGCCCCGTCACTGTGGTGAAAGGTACGGATATTGTGATTAACGCTTGGCGACCGCTGAAAGCGGGTGAGACTGCAGAAACAATCACAAAAGGGGCATTAAGTCAAAGACAGTCTATGACCGTAGTAAGAGGCACTGATATTGTCATTTGTGACGCTCGCCCGCTAAAACCAGGGGAAGATGCAGAAGTAATTACTAAGACGCAATGGTCTTACAGACATTCAATGAAAGATGCGAGTGAAGAAGTCGACCAAAGGCCGTTAAAACACAGACATGTTAGTAGTTTGAACTCTCAGCAAAACGGTGACGAGGGAAGAAAAACCACCCCAACAACAGCACAGGGGAGAATAAGCTTTTTTTCTTATGAACGTCCAGCGTCTCCGGAGCTTCCCAGCACACCGGCTTCATCCGCAGCAAATGTTCTTCTGCAATTTAAACAAAGATAAGAGCATGTGAGCAGGGATGTGTTTAATATGAGTTGAACACATCCCTTAAGCGTTTAAGCTTATATCCGTTCTAATCTCATCAGATAAGTTTAAAACAACTGTCCTATTTTCTCTGCCTAGAATATCGACCTTGCTTTCATTTACTCTTACCATGTCCCAGTCCAAAGATAGCCCCTTGGACTCCACATGTTGCTTAAGAGCATTTAAGAAAGAAATTGCGTCCTTTGAACTGGAAAACCAGATGGGGATGTTTACATTGTGAATGTAAAACCGCTCAGGCTGCACCCCGGCTATTTGAAAGAATTCCTCCAGGGCTTTTTCATGTGCATCCATTATTAGTGCAGAAGGGCTTTCATCTGGTATTTGAAAGAGCTTGTTGACATTCTTTTTTGGAGTTTTTTGAGAGGGTGTGGGATATCGTGGAGCAAAGAAAGCCATACCATTTTGTTCAGTATACGGCAGCCAGGTATTAGCAGAACTTTCTAGACGCACATAGGGAAAAAAACCCATGCAATTTATCGAAGCAACGTAATCCAGATGGTTGGCAAAGGTTGTAAAAGCGACAAGCTCCTGGTCGTTTTTTTCTATGAACCGGAAAAAAGAACGTTCAGTGGAGTTGGTTAAATTGCGAGCCAATTCTACAGCTTGAGAATTGGTTTTAGGTACAACATAGTCTTTATGATATTGTTCTAAATGTTGCTCATAATATTTTAAATAATCATTAAAAAATGCCGGCTTTATTTTCCTTAAGGCTATTAATACATCGTTACGTGTATAAACCATCCTTTCCTCAGGATGAGCGACAGCTTGAAATGAATAACCCAAGTTGCTTCGTTGAGTAAATGCATCTAAATTTTGCAAATTTTTTTTAAGATCCAAGAAAGCTGTGTCATTAGCATCAACATAAATAAAAAACTCATCATCCGGTGTTAACCCTAATATGCACATTCTTAGAACATCAGAAGCCAAAGCAAAAGCCGCTTTATCCCCTTGCAAACCTTTCTCAAAAAAAAACAGGAAATACGGGTACAATGGGCTTGGATTACAGGCACTGTGATCCCGGATAATTATATTATTCAGCTTTAAACTTTCAATTTCAGATGGCAACAATTCATTTAGGTTTGTCCACAGTTCGATTGAGAAATCATTGCTGATGTTTTTAGACCAAGAAAGCAGGTTTGGAACAATTGCAGGATGAAGTTTACCGCTGGCTTGGGTGAACCATATGCTGTGAATTTTGCCTGGCATGATTTCCCTATTTAAAATGCCAATTTTATAAGAACCGAGCAAACTGTCAACCAAGCCTTACTGTGTGGGATAGTAAACTGATTACTATCCCCTGACTGATAAGCAGAACCCTAAAACAGGAATGGTTGATTTCAGATTAAGAGACCAATAATCTAGAAGCGCTCATCAGGTCTTAAGGTAAGTATTTCGTAACCCTCATTGGTCACTAAAACAGTATGCTCCCATTGTGCCGATAACCGGTGATCCTTGGTGACCACAGTCCAACCATCCCCCAGGGTTTTTATTTCCCTACCTCCTAAATTAAGCATGGGTTCAATTGTAAACGTCATGCCTGCGCGCAACTGCATGCCAGTATTTGGCTTGCCAAAGTGCATCACTTCGGGCTCTTCCCACATGGTTCTGCCAATTCCATGACCACCATATTCACGCACAACGGAATAGCCGTGCTGCTCTGCATGTTTTTGGATTATGCTTCCTATGTCTCCAAGATAAGTGCCAGGACGAACAATCGAAATCGCTTTGTAAAGGCATTCCTGGGCTATTTTCACCAGTTTTTTAGCGAAAGGCTTTACTTCTCCGACAAGGAACATTTTGCTTGTGTCTGCAATATAGCCATTTTTTTGTACCGTCACATCGATATTGATAATATCGCCCTGTTTAAGCTTTTTATCGGAAGGCAAGCCATGGCATACCACATGGTTAATGGATGTACAAATGCATGCAGGAAAACCGTAGTGGTTTAAGGTCGAGGGGATGGCTTCTAAATCTTCGATTATGTATCGACGGCAAATTCGTTCGAGCTCATTAGTGCTTACCCCTTCAGTCACATAGGGTCCTATCATTGCAAGAACCGCGGCAGCCAGTTTACCGGCCACCCTCATCTTTTCTATTTCCTCAGAGCTCTTCACTAACATCGCGTATCTCACCTGATGAGGCCTGATTTATTAACATCTTGAGAATTTCAGAATAGGTGATGGAAGGATTTTCTTCCGCCAGTTTTCCTATTCGAATCCAATATTCTGCTTGAGAATTGATTGAACGACTCATGGCTCTTGCCATCAATTTAGTTGCCTCATGCAACTCGTCAGAAATTTTAACTATACCCATGATGTCTCCAAAAAAATATAAAGATATAGTTATTTGATACAAAATGCTATATTTTGAAATAAAAATATGTTTGTCACTGATTTTTCAATTGCATAAATTGCAATCCCTAACCAGAATGAGAGGCTTGAGTTGCAGACCTGTCGATTCAAGTGCAAAATTTTATTGAAACTGTCTGGGAGAGTTCAGCTTGAAGACATAAACTTTTGCCGGCTTAAATTGGGTTAAAATGTCGGTAGCAGCTATTGCCGATGCAGTAACAATCTGTGAAGGACTAAATGTAAGGCTTGGCAACTTAAATTTCAGATAAATGTTATGCGCTCACCACTTCACCTTCTTGCCAGAAGTAATCTTAAGATTGAAAAAGCAATGGCGCACAATATCCGTACTTGCCATCAACATTAAATAAACCTAAAGGCTAAATCCATTGGTATTCTCAGTTGTTAACCTATCTTTTCTTTCCATGTCCTTTTTTTCTTTAAAAAAAACGAAAGAATTTTTTTTCTCATATTGGCTTTTTACAAATGACTGAATGCTTGAAAAAAATTCATCTGGGACATCAGACTCCATGGAATGATCTGAATGGGGAAATACGATAAATTGATTATCGGGAATCCTGCTCGCCATAAGTTCAGAATGTTTTTTATCCGTAACCCAATCTTCCTCCCCTACCAGAATGAGCGTTTTGCAGCTAACTTCGTGCAGGCGATTTTCAAAATCGAACGTGCGCAAAAATCCCTTGAAGCCTTCGTTTAATGGCTCAAAAGCAAAACTGTATTCTGCAGCCGGGCGATTTACGGCTAAATTATTTCTTTTCCTATAGGAATACATGCTATCCATTACCGCAAAGTATTCATTTATCTCTTCTTCACTTTTAAAGCTTCCTTGCCACAATCGTTCGCAGACTTCTTGTTGTTCAGGAGTTCCTCTTTTTTCTACATTTAGACGAGCGGTCTCAAGGTTTCTAAAGCTTGGCGAGCCTGCTGCCAATATCAGGCTGGAAACATGTTTTGGATAAGCCAGTGTATATCCCAATGCGCACATTGCCCCGTAGGATTTACCTAATAAAATCAGGTTTTCCAAGTTTAGCTGCTTACGAATTTCTTCAACATCCTGAATATAATTGTCCATGTTGTAGGAGGACGGATCCTGCTTATTGCTTAATCCACAACCGCGAGGATCAATGAATACGATATTGCCTGTTGTAGATAAGCATTCATAATGCTTATAGTGAGAGTGGTTGGCGCCAGGTCCTCCGGGAAGCATAAAAATGTAAGGCATTTTAGCGAGATTGCCCTCATTTTCACTCACAATGCGTATATGCAGTCTGGTTTCCGGGGCATTTTCTCGCGAAGGTATATCAATAAATAAGTCCTTAACCAGCATCTAAGCTCTCCTTTTGTCTAACGGGATTTTGAAATTGAAGGTCTATTCTTCATGAAGGTTGACACTATAGCACCTGGAGAAATTACTTCCTATAGCTGAAAACAATGAGGCCCTGAGGAGCGAAATACAGTCTGTCTATGCGATTTAGCAGGGATTTCCTGTTGCTGCATCCCAAAGATTCTGCGGTTTTGACCAGCCATTAGCTGAGTAAAATCAATGAGGGAAGAAAACCCATTCTAACGGTAGTGACCTGTTGCATTAATCCAGGTACTGCGCCGGAGATGAGGGTAGAACAAAGGGGTACGAATCTAAAGATTGGTATTGGATTATTTAAGAAACCCAATCAGATTTTTCTGATTGGGTTTCTTAAGCATAGGACTTACTTATTGGCTGCAGCTTTCTTTTCTTTTTCTTTGGCAATTACCGCTTCAGCTACGTTGCTTGGGCAAGCCGCATAGTGAGAGAATTCCATTGAAAATTGACCACGGCCAGAAGTTAAGGTACGTAAGGTACTGATGTAACCAAACATTTCTGAAAGAGGAACATCAGCCTTAATACGAACACCGGCTGCACTGGGCTCCTGACCAGAGATCATGCCGCGGCGACGGTTTAAGTCACCGATGACATTACCTACATCTTCTTCGGTGCTGTAGACGTCAACCTTCATGATGGGCTCAAGCAATTGAGGACCAGCTTTTGGCATGGACTGACGGAAGGCCCCTTTTGCAGCAATTTCAAACGCAATCGCTGAGGAGTCTACGGCATGGTATGCACCATCAGTGAGGTTAACAACCACATCCAACACTGGGAAGCCCGCTAAAGTACCTGTGTTCATCATTGAGCGGAAACCTTTCTCAATGGCAGGGAAGAATTCTTTAGGAACATTTCCACCCACAACGGAAGTAAGGAACGTAAATCCGCTGTTTGGCTCGCCTGGCTCAATCGTATAGTCGATTTTACCGTATTGGCCCGCACCACCTGATTGCTTCTTGTGGGTGTAGCTGTCTTGGATCGACTTGGTTATGGTTTCACGGTAGGCAACCTGTGGTTGACCGACGATTAACTCAACACCGTAAGTACGCTTCAAAATGTCGACTTTAATATCGAGGTGCAATTCACCCATACCACGAAGAATGGTTTCACCTGAATCTTCATCTGTTTCAACTCGAAACGTGGGATCTTCTGCAACCATCTTGCCAATTGCAATACCCATTTTTTCAGTGGATCCTTTATCTTTCGGCGAAACGGCAATGGAAATAACAGGCTCAGGGAAAACCATTGCTTCCAGTGTGCACTCGTGATTTGGATCGCAAAGAGTGTGTCCGGTACGGACGTTTTTCATGCCTACGATAGCAATGATGTCGCCTGCCTCAGCACTTTGCAATTCATTACGCTCATTGGCTTGCATCTCAACCATACGGCCGACACGTTCGGTTTTGCCAGTAAAGGAATTAAGAATGGTATCACCTTTATTTAGTCTTCCTGAATAGATGCGTACGAAGGTTAGGGCACCAAAGCGGTCATCCATAATTTTAAAGGCCAGGGCGCGGAATGGCTCGTCAGGAGAAACAATGGCGTATTCGCCGTTTGGCTCACCTTCGGCATTGGTCAAAGGTTGCGGGTTAACTTCATGGGGAGCAGGCAAATAGTCAACGACTGCATCCAATAACAGCTGCATCCCTTTGTTTTTAAAGGCTGAACCGCAATAAGTCGGGAAGAAGGCTAATTCAAGTGTACCTTTACGGATGCAACGCTTGATGTCTTCTATTGAAGGTTCTTCGCCTTCTAAATAAGCCATCAGCAATTCATCGTCCATTTCCAGAGCTGTTTCAATAAGTTGTGCACGATAGGTTTCAACATCGTCATGCATATCGGCTGGTACGTCGGTGACGCTATAATTTTCTGGTTGGCCGCTTTCATCCCAAACGTAGGCTTTACGGGTCAATAAATCAACAACACCTACAAAATTGTCTTCGATGCCAATGGGCAAAGTCATAATTAGAGGATTTGCACCGAGGACTTTTTTGATCTGCTCAGTGACTCTCAAGAAATTCGCGCCGATTCGGTCAAGTTTGTTGACGAAAATCAAACGGGATACTTTTGAATTGTTCGCGTATCGCCAGTTGGTTTCTGATTGGGGTTCAACACCGCCAGAACCACAGAATACCCCGATGCCACCATCGAGTACCTTCAATGAACGATAAACCTCTACAGTGAAGTCAACGTGTCCTGGGGTATCGATGATGTTAAAGCGATTGCCTTTCCAGAAACAACTGACTGCAGCTGACTGGATGGTAATGCCACGCTCCGCTTCCTGTTCCATGAAGTCGGTTGTCGACTCACCTTCGTGAACCTCACCCATTTTATGGATTCTACCGGTGAGCTTAAGGATACGTTCGGTAGTGGTTGTTTTTCCAGCATCTACGTGGGCGAAGATACCAATATTTCTGTAAAGGTTTAAATCAGTCATAGCCACTCTTATTTAAAATTAAATGGATAAAAAATTGTCACATATTGTACAGTATTTTAGCCCAAATTGCAGCAGTTCTTTTGCCATTTATCTTTTTTTATGATTATTTTATCTATTGATTTACAAAGCATGGCCTTTCGCACTTGTAATTAAAGCCCGGGACATCAAACCAGGCTTAGCTATTTTCCTATTTACAGCCTTGCTTAAGGTACTGATTCAATTGATGGAAATTCATCATCAATTGCCAGAAAATCATCATTAGCAGGGGGGTATTGCTTAAAAAAATTGCGGTTGATGCAAATTTTTGGCAGAAAGGGTCAATGCACTGTCATTGAAGCAAGCCATATGGTCTGTTGCAATGCTTGCAGCAAAGCTTGAGCTTTCCTCAATAATAATTGATGCTCTATTTTAAAGCAATTACAGGCCCATCCGAGGCTCCTAAAAAAGGTGATTTTGCTCACAGGTTGAGGAGGGAACGTATGGCTTGAGTGGAGAGTAGCCATACCTAAACCATTTTATGTCTGCAGAGCACAGACAGCGCTAAAATAATAGGAATGGGTTTACCAAATTCTTCTTGTGAATTAGAGTTCTTGCACTAATTCAGTAAGTTTTCGAATTTTCAGCTTTTGCTACAATCGGGTAACTCGGCAAATCGCTCTAAGCCTGCTAATTTGTCCTCCCAAGATGAACGGCTTGCATAGTAAATATGCGCTGTTGGTTCTAGAGAACTGTCATCATCCATTGTACCTGCAGGTAAAACCACATGAGAATTGCCTTCTTGCCTAGGGAGAGGGCTACCGCAAATTTTGCAGAAGGCACGTTGCTTCCTTGTTCCTGCCAATTTGAAATAACTGAGATTATCTTGACCATTTTCCCAGGATAGGAGGGCATTGTTAAAGAACACAGTTGCCCCGTGAATGCTACCCGTTTCCTTTCTACAACGACTGCAATGGCATAAGTACATTGCCTTTGGCTTATCCCCCGTAATGACATATCGACAAGAGCCACATAAACATTTACCGGTATAACGATTCATTACCAGACCTCTTTCAATTAATTTTGCTAACTTCAGAAACACATTGCATGTTGCAGAATACCAGAATTAAAGAATGTATTGCTTCGTTTTTATCCTTTTGATGTTAGACGTCTTTGATTACTTTACCTAGATGATTTTTATTCTGGGTTGGCTTATATTTTTCTAAAACAGGTTTTTGGGGGTACCATGGCAGATCTTATTAATTTTAATAAAAAAAGAAAGGCTAAAATTCGTCTGGAAAAAGAAAAAAAATCGACTGAGAACCGGATTAAATTTGGGAGAACAAAACAAGAAAAACAGCTGGAAAAACAAGACAAGGACCGTAATGCACGCTTTCTGGATGGCCACAAGCTGGAAAAAGATCAAGAACAGCCTTAAGGATTGGAAATCTTAGGTATTAAACTGCGTTGGAGATACAGTACATTTCAGTCCTGCTAAGCGATTGAATTTAAAGGCCCGGGTACTGCATTCTACCCGAGCCTCGTATCGATTATAGTGATTTCAAGAACGCCAAAATGGCGTTGCGGGAATTAATGGATAAATTGCTGTAAGCGGTACGGCTCGCGCTGCCTTCACCGCCGTGCCACATGATGGCTTCGTTAAGCGTGCGTGCCCTGCCATCATGCAGATAAGCCTCAGCACCACTAACTCCTGCGGTTAAACCAATGTTCCATAAAGGTGCCGTACGCCATTCAGAACCAGAAGCTTGCCCTTCACCTAAATTGTCTGCAAGCTCTGGTCCCATGTCGTGGAGTAACAGATCGGTATAAGGATGAATAGTCTGATTGCGCAATTCAGCATTTGGATGATAAGGACTGGTTGTAAAGGTTGGATTGTGACATCCAGAACATCCAATTTGACCAAACAATCGCTCACCCTCCTTAACGACAGGATCTTCTGAGTTTCTTTGGGCCCTTACACCCAATAACGACACATAGGTTGTTAGCGCATCTAAATACTCATCACTTAATACCGAACCTGAAGGCCCACAATTGCTTTGCTGCGAACCGCAATCCGGTTCAGTAAGGATGGAATTGGTGACCCCCATGTCATCAAGGAAAGCTGTCGCAACCTGCTGTTTTACTGTGGCTTTGCCAGCTTTCCAGCCGAATCGGCCTACCCGGGGTTGGCCTGTGACTAAATCTTTAACGATATTCACACGACCCGACAAACCGTTGGCATTGTTTGCATTGGCTAAAGCGATGATGGCCGTTTCAGGAATGGCTTCAAGCAATCCCATTCCCACAAGTTGGGTGGCAATTCGGGGTGAAACTCGTTCTGGAGTCACTCCGGTATAACTGTATACAGGCTTTCGCAATCCAGCTTGCTCAGTCCAAGCTTGTAAGCGGATGGTCGCCTCAGGTTGTCCTTGCAAAGAGCGTGACTGCAGTATGGATCCTAGTTTGGGATGAGGATTAGCATTAGCATCAGCAACCATGACCGTGTAATTGCTAAGGATGTTGCCAGGAGCTGGTGGAAGCCCCCTTCCATTTCCAGCATGACAGCTGATGCAAGAACGATTGATGTAATTATTGCCAAGCTTATTGGCTAAAGCTGGAAAGGAAGGATTGGGCTGTTCATGGTGAGAGCCGTCCCCTACATCGGTATGATGAACCCTTCGGCCCAACATGAAACGTTGTCCATTAATATTAGAGGTATTAGTGGCCATTTGTTTAAACAGATCGGCAGGCTCATTTGAGTATTGATGATGGACAGTAGTCATTCCACCAAGGCGCGCATTCACGGCTATGGGATAAGAATCTTCACGTTCGCTGTTCGGGTCCCCAAACACACCGTGTGCCTCCCATGGAACCAATCCTTGACCAACAATGTACAAAAATGCTGTGCCGTAATAATTGGCACGGCCATTGGGAGGATTATCCAGGAATTGGCTGATTTCAATTTCCATCCGATCCCCTATGCGAATCGCCCGATTTTCTTTCGCATTGTAAGTTACTGTAGTTTGATACTGCAGGCGATCAGCTGGATTTCTGCTCATAAGTACGTTATGCCAATACTCCGCTACCGTGTTTATACCACGATAAAAGGCTCGGAATTCAGGAGCGCTCAATGGCCACTCTGTTCTGACATTAAAAACAATTTTATTCCCACCTTTGGCAATTTCATCCACAATTTCAATTTGTGCAGTCCGATGTTCCCAGTAAAAACTTAAATAGTGATCATAAGCATGGAACTGATCTTCCCGAGCATGCCTGTCACGAGCCCGATCAGCAAAACGGGTAATTAAAGCAGAAGGAGTATTGATGACAGTATCCGGTTCTAAGACCGTAGTATCCGTAAATAAAGGGTCATAATTTTCAGGGGGATTCGGCTCTTCATTGCCATAAACTTCCAGTTCCCATATCGAGTATCCCCAGCTATTGCCTTTACTGCGTTTAATTCCATAAATTCGTAGGTAGCGATAATTTCCGGACACATCAATCGTGTCGGTGCGATTACCAAAAAGGCCGCCTGTTTTGCTTACCAAGGTTTTCCAATCCTTAGCATCATTTGAAGCTTGTACTTCATAAATTTCAGCATTGGCAGCCTCCCAGTGGATTACTACCTTGGATAAGGGGCGGGCTGCACCAAGGTCAACTGCAATCCAGGAAGGATCTATCCCCATGATTGAGCCCCATCTCGTTTTGAGATCGCCGTCTACAGCATTGCTGGCTGGCAATCCTTCCGTACTCGCCCAGACGCGAGCGTGTAATGCCAAATTCTCAAGCGCGTAAGCGCAATGAGCAGAAAACAGCAATAGCAAGCTACAAATTGCAGTACAACAAGAGCGTATCAGTGTCATAAAATGAATTCCGTTTAATGTTCCAATGGTTGCTCGTTACCAGCAGTTCATCTTAAATGCTGGAAAAATAACCAGCTCTCATTAACTTAGCCCGAAATACAGGCTAGGCATTAATGCCGGCAAAAAGTTTGTTCCTTTATCTTGTCAGGGAGTATTTAACTGGATTGCATGCTGCCAGAAAGTAAACGGGGGGGTGACTGAGTGACGTAAATAATAATTCCAAGCCGGGTAGCTTCCCTTCATATCCTCTCCTTAATTCACTATTGATTGTCTTAATCAAGTTGCCCTTGAATTTACAGGCTAACTTCAAACTCCTGAAAATGCAATGAGTTAATTTAGCGGGGTAATCTGGCATTTAAACAGAGGCCAATGTGGTAAAGACCAGCCCTTTCATTTTTATCAAGGATAGTTTAATGATGCCTTGCTGAACCAGGGTATTCACTCCCTGCACCCAGGACTAGGAACTGATTTCTGCTCTTCTTTTTCTTTTGTCTGCTTTCGCGGACTCAGAGTAGGAGGCGTCAACTTGATTTTTGGGAAAAAGGACAGGGAAAAGCTCACAGGCATACGACAGCTTTCCTCAGGATTATCTTTCAAAAGTGGTAATCGCAGAGGGGTTTCAATGTCAGGAGCATTCTTCCTTTCTAGCTCTCTTACTTTAGAGCGGGCTTGGCTAACTGTTCGCGCCACCTGATGTACGGGGCACAATTCACTATAAGTCAGGGTGTTTTGAAACCAGTAAGATTGGCTAAATTGCTGGCAAATTTCAAGAGTCGGTTGAATGACCTTTCTTATCTCATTTCTTCTAGGAAAAATAAGAGGAACAATAAGATTTAGTGAAGTATCGGTGAAAGGAGTGGATAAATCCCTATCTAAATGTTCTAAATTCTCGGTGAGGAATAGAAGTTTAGCCAATGGTTCTTCCAATTTTGCAAGGGATTCACCCATTGCCATCAATTTTTTAACTGTATTGGTCGTGTCTTTATCGGCGAATGTGTGCGCCAAACTTTCCATGAGCTCCTTATACAACAAATCGAAATCGGTCGCCAACAATTGAGTGAACTGCCGCTGCACCGTGTCTAAGTGAATTTTTGCCACAGCGGCTACTGCGGATTTCCATGCCGAATTGACCAGGCGCAGGGAAAACCAATCGCTTTCGGATAAAAACAGGACAATTAAGACTTTTAATTCATGGGGAAGGCTGATAAAGGGTGATAACGCCTGGTTTGAGGGATTGGTATGCATTTATCTTATGTAATAAAACTGTTGGCCTATGATGAATAGTAGGCAAGACGCAGATTTGATTAAAATGGGAATTTTACCTACAACCAATCACCTGTAGCAATTGCGATCTTCATTTTGGGAAGCAATTCTTGATTCACCATCTATTAGCTTGCCAAGTGTCCTGTCTTTTCTATTTAGTTTGAGGTGAGTATGGGTTATTCCTCCCTGGAGAAATCAGCCTCAATTTCGTTTAAATTAAATGATTAAAACCCTGGCCCCAGGATTGGCTTTTAGCCAATTAGCGACGTACTCAATCTGGTTATTTTTACCTACAGCAATGCATCCACGTGTGGAGTAGGGTAAATGGTTTAACCAGCCAAACAAACTGGGGGTTTGGGTGGGGCCGTGAATCCCTACATCCCTACCGGTATATCCCGCGGCCAATTGTTTTGAAGTGGGGTAAAGAATGGGAATAAAGACTTTAAACTGACTGGATTTTCTTGGGTGTGCTAATCCGTATAAACCAATTGGCGTCTTATTATCGCCTGCGCGTTTTTTCCCAACGCCTTTGTATCCCAGAGCTACTTTAAAAGCCTTAACAACAGTACCTTGTTTACAAATATTTAAAATTCGTTTGTTGGTAAGCACATTGATTCCGTTCGATAACGGACAAGCTGCCGTAGAAGCAAACAAAGCAGCTGGAAGGACCATAGAGAACATTAAAAAAATTGCTTTTATTTTCATAATAATAGACAAATAATATTGCATTTGGGCAATAATTATTCCATATCAGGGCCTTTATGCCTAGAGTTGGCAGACTAAAAAAGAAAGGCTGGCAATTGTACTAACTATTCTTCCAAAGCTTCTTGAATCATGTATTCACCCTGAAATACTCTTCATGAAACGATTTAAGGAATTATTCATGCCCAAAAGTAATGAAATGGCCCAGCATGCAAACCTTCCTGAAGAAAACATTAAGCAGGAGTATAAAGCAGTTTATGAATTAGCCGAAAAATTAGAAACTATATGGCCAAAACCACTCGAGGATTTTGATCCGCATTGGCGCCACTCTCCTGTGGCTTTCCATTATCGAAAGAAACCTTTTTTAAGTTTCTTAAATCAGGCAAAACCGAATGCTTCAGACGTTGAAGAATCCAACTCCTTAAAGCCTTAAATACCTGATCTATTTTGCTAACCGGCAAAACCAACCTTAACAACAGTCTGGAACAGGTTGAAGTCTTATGACGATAAAGGCCATGAATCTCATCTGCTCTTGAGACAGCAGATGAGAACCACTTTTTGCTTAAATTAGTTTAAAAAGCCTTTCTTAAAACCAAACTCATTGCTGTCATTTTCCGGTGAGGAATCTGCCCTCTTTGCGGAGTTTGAATTCTTATTTCCACGAGGCCACATGGTAAATGGCTGAACTAAGCTTACTTCTGCTTTCCTAGTTTTATCCCTAAGCTCGGTGATGACCTTGTCTGCACTTAAACAGCTACTGCCTGGCACACAATGTGTTTGATTATAAATTCCAGCATGGAGTACGTCTTCCTTAAAATTCATTTTTATATTCACAGGCCCTACGTAGCCAATTACTGCATTCTTTAGCAATACTTTATTTGCCTCCACCAAATCAAAAGTTTCGAGTATCTGGGAGGAAGATGGAAATTGAGACGTTACATATTGTACGGCAGGGCTTTTTCTTGCATTGTTCACTAAAGCCAGTAAAACAGAACCTTTATCTAATCCGGTGATATCCACTTTTGCAGCCAGTGTCGGCGGTTTTTTTACAGTATACCAATCGATGCCTAAAACCATCCCTAAGTCTGCTTTATTTTGCAGTTGCTGCATGTCTTCTAAATTTTCACAAAGATACAATTCAGCCTTACCTTTAATCCCGGTCATGTTAACAGCACATACGATCGCCTCATCGGCGGCTATTTTTGGGACTTCAAGAATATTTCCAGCACTTAGTGACACATTCAGTTTCTTTAATGGAACAGTTACATCCTCTTCTTTACCAATAAATTTCATTGCCTCATCCCAAGCATTAAAAAATTGGAATACTAAACCTCTCTTAAAATTATGCCATGGGCATTTTTACCCACATTGCGGGGTTAGCAGCGAAGAGCCATTCGGGATAATTCTAATCCCAAGCCAGATCAACTTTAATGTTCGATTTTTTAACTCTATTTTCGAGTCCAGGGAGGGTTTGGCAAATTTGGAGGGTGGAGCCGGCCTTTCGTTGTTTCACTACCCCCAGAGATATTTTTTAAATCCTCTTTTTTCAGCGTTTTTTCTTTATTTTTATTATTCATTGAATTTGCAGAAGGCCGTTTCATAATTGAACCTATAAGTAAGAAACCACTTGTTAAGCATAGCCCAGTTTCAAAGGAAGGCTTCAGCTATTATTCATGAATAAATAGTGAAATCTTATGCTGTCGCGACATTAACATCGACTCTTTGCCCAGTCCTCTATCGCGAGTACCAATGAAGCCTGCATCCTTTTAGTTGCGGCTTTAAGAAACCTGCCTGTTTCCGTTTGGCATCCTGAATTCTCGGTGCCCATCCAAAGTTGCCCCATTCGAAATGCGCGGTAGGCAACTCGATAAATGCTTAGAAGTTCCTGTGTCCTCCGTCGTCCTGTCCGATTAAAAATAATTTCTTGAACGACATTGGACTCATCAACAGTTAATTGCCACTCAGTCTCAAGACCTGCTATGTCCCAAGCAATATCCTGCGGTCCTATTAAATCATGTCCCAAATGGCAATCAGTTGCATTCATCTTAATCAGGCATTCGTCTTCAGTGATGAGCCATTCATATGGCTGCAGCCGAGCGTCTTGAGCGATGGGGCTTACCTCAGGCTCAAGAGAGGTAAGCCAGCTCTCTGTGTCTAAAAGAACCTTTGGAATTGAATTTAAAGCTATATTAACGTTTGTTTTAACCATATTCCAAAGTACTTGAAGACTTGCACCGCGTATACCCTCGGGGGGATGGCAGTATTGAGCCCTGAATGCCAAATATTCCGCTGCTCGTACAATGGCTTTGCTGCGTGGAAAATCAGAATCATTCCCTGTGTAAGCACAAGCCTTGTCTGGCCAGGAAATAAGGCTAAAGCCGTGCACCAGAGCAATCGTTTCAAGAGTCCATCCATGTTCTCCTAAACGCTTTGCCAACTGGTATCGGTGTTCTCCCCAACGTCCTAACCCACAAAATTTCACCAGCCATTTTTGTTTGTCCGTGCTTGCCATAAAGCAAAGCGAGCTATCCAGTGATTCAATAATTGACTCATCCGAAATATAAAACTGCTTTCTCCAGCGCCCACATGAAACGTCTTTGAAATGAAGCACTGGGCCGACTTGCTCCTCAACCCATTGCTTAAGGGCCCGTTCAGACTGGCCCATCCCCTCAAGCACAGCAAGGCTATCTGCCGGTACTCGACAAGTAGACTCCCATTTGGCCTGTGAATTAATATTGCCCGCTCGGCCAGGGGGATTGGGGTGACTTGGAATAAGGAAGACCGTGCAGCCCCTGTCCTTGAGCGCTTGGCTAACTGCTAGAAAAGTACTTCCCGAAAGTCCGGGGCCTTCATCAACCACGGCAACCATGGCATCTTGTGGCAAGCGCTCGATGTCTTGCGGGCTGAGTTTACGCTTATACGGTTTGCCGCTCGGACGTACCGTAATCAGGTTCGAGGATTTAAGAACGGCAGCAACGACAGCAGCGAGTGTGGTTCCAATGCTTCGAATTCCTACAACGTGCCATATGCCTTGAGGAAGTTGTTTTGCTGCCTCCAAATAGGCTTCAATGTAAAGGGCATAATGAAGAAATCCTTCTGGAACTCGCGCTTTACAAATCAGATCACAAGAGAGCTTGGGCCCACTCCTAATGGCAATAACCTCGCGAAAACATGAGTTCCAGCTGTGGACCACCGCTTTTGCAATTTCCATTGTCCATTTGGAGATCTGGGCTATGTCCTCAATGCATTCATTCGCATTGTCTTCAAGTGCCTGCCAGAGCTGTCCTGCGTCAATTAAAGACTGAACCAATAAACTATGGCGATGTATTCCGCGCCTCAGCCTTGCTTCCGCTAAGGCTAATTGTATACAAATAACTCTCTCTCTGGCATTAAAGACCTCATCATGGTCTCCAAACACAAGCATTACGACGCTCTCAAGTGAGCATAAGCGATGTATGATAAGGCTTCGAAACTCGGAACCTTGAAGGCAGTCTTAGCATACGGCCAGTGTTCTATCCAACCGCGAAAAGCCTCTAGCTGCTCAGGTGCAGGAGAAACTACAGGTCTGGCTTTCTTAAGCCTTTCCATAGCATCAAGAGGTTCTATCCCTTCTGAAACCAGTGTACATAAAGCCAGAAGCGCACTTCGACCAATGCCATGTTCACAGTGAATCAGGACCTTAGTGCCCGCATGAAGCCGATTTCGAACCCACTCTACACCATCATTAATCATTGGTGCGGCGATGGCACAGCGATCTTCAGTCGGTAAACGAAGGAATGAAATGCCATGCCGTTGAAGAATGTCTTCATTATCAGAAGCTTCCATCCGTAGATCGACGATGGCTCTTATGCCTTCTTTCTGCGCAAGCTCCTCAGCAGCCTCCATGGGAAAACGGCCTCCAACGGCCAAATTTCCCTCTACCCAGTTGAAATTAAGTGTTGAAGCAATCATGGGATCAGCCTCATAAAATGCGTTTGAAAATTGGTATTCCATTACCACTAACTACTATCTTAACGACTGAGTTATAAAATGCCATCCTATTTTTTAGGAAAATCAACTATCCCATGTCCTTGTTTAAGCCGAATTGCATTTTACAATTGATTCCCGGGACTTTGAGAAGAAATATTAAACATATCTTTAAGGCGGGTGATAACTGCTGGGGTATAGGAGGGTTCTAAATCAATTTTATTCCAATCTAATTCAGCTATTTGTCGATAGAACTGATTGGCTGTTGAATCTCGTCCTCTAAAAAACGAGTGCGCCCAGGCGAAATACACGCTATGTTTGTATTTAGCGACTGCAATAGTATTTTTAAGACCTGTATACTTAGTTTTAGTTAGACTGAACTAATATGTTTCTTATTTTTCTTATGCCATCCGGTAATTTATCTTCAAATTTTGGACAGTGCTTAACTTTGTTAACCAAAATTGTTCCCCGCTGCAAATTGTTGTTAGTAATTGGATTAATTCAATTTTTCGTTCTGCTTGAGCTATTTCTTTTTAATTGCATTTAAATGGGGTTCAATCAACTTCTTAGTCAATCTATGTAAAGTAAGTGCATGACAGTAATGTTTTAAACCCAGAGGCCAACCATTGTATATTTGTTATGCAAAATTTTTGATGGCTAAGCTACCCAGGTCATTGCGTTGAGTTTATAAAATAGTTAAAGATGAACAGGATTGTTAAACTAAAGTTTGCTTGTTTGGAAAAATAGTAGTATGCTGAAGCCAGCTAGAAAAATGTCTAAATTTAATACTCTTCAAATCGTTGTTTAATATTTACTTAATCCTTCGTTCTGTAGTTTTTAATTCTTGACCTTTCCCGCTAAAGTCGCCTGTAAAGGTATTTTAAATAAAATCTTAAGGATGTATATGTCTAAAACAGTATGTGGAGTTGTTAAATGGTTTAACGATGCCAAAGGATTTGGTTTTATCGAGCAAGATTCCGGTCCGGATGTATTTGCTCACTTTAAAGAAATTTCAAGCCCTGGTTTTAAAACCCTTGCCGAAGGTCAAAGAGTACAATTCGTAGTCACCCAAGGTGCAAAAGGCCTTCAGGCAGAGAATATAACTGTCATTTAAATTACATGTTGATTTAACAGTATCTTTTCTGTTGAGGCGGTGGTCTATCTAAAAGATAGACTACTCGCTTCGCCCCGTCGCAAACCATAGCCACAACCATAACAACTGCTCCTGTATTCAAACAAGCTGGTATGCAGCTTTCAACCCAATTCAATGCATGGACATTTATCATTTTATGAGAACACTCCTGGAAAATCATCTTGTGGTTGAAATGCGCCCGCCCATTATTTAATTTATGAGAAAGACACATGATCGCAGTGGCAGCACACTGCAGGTTTCTTCATGCTCAAATTTGTCAGAACATGAAAAAGAATTCATTCAACTTATTGACTCCCAAGTCAGGCAATTGCTTGAAAGGAATGCTCCTGATAATGCAATCGTATCCACTCTTATCGATTTCGCCCCTAACGCTCGCTGCATTGTGAAAGCAACTGGCAAGAAGCAATTGGATCGATGTTGCAAGGAATACCCGCATTTTGCTTATTTCCTGCAGTTAATCAATCCGAATTAATATTCCTGAGCCTAGTTTGCTATTTTTAAAAATTTATTGGTGGAACAATAGCAGTCATATTCCGGGGCTGATGTTCTCGATTATAAGTTTTGAAAACACTAGGGGTGGAAAAGCCTAGGGGCTTTGCAATTATTATCTCCTTCTCATCTCGAGATAATTTCATAAATAACCGTTCTATGGGAGCACTTAATTTTAAGTTAAGGCTATCTAGATATAATTTAACCCTGAATAGCCATTTTGAGCCAATAAATGCCATTATATAAGCTCATCAATAAACGCTTGCGCCAAGCCGGTTTATTGTACCCAGAAGAACAACTTCAAGAATTTGACATCATTGAGTACATGGTACTCGAATCAGTGGGTGCATTGCATCCCTTGCAAGGCAAGGCCCTCAAATGCGTCTTTCGCCCAGGCCATACAAGCAACATGGTCTTTGAAGATGGTAAGAAGCGCTCAAGCCTGGAATTCGGCCTTTGGGATTGCGAGCCGTCTACGTCAAATCCAGAACTAATCCAAATTGCCAATATTGTTAGGGCCATAGAAGATAAATACCCAAACAGTTCTTCCGATGATGAACACCGGTTTTACAATATTTATAAAACAATTTATGCAGTTATTATCACAGACGAAGATATTGAAAAGGCCATCACGTCTTCTTCCTTGTTTGCGGCAGCAGGTGATTTATCGGAATTTAATCTGGAATCTCTTCTTTTACTGCGATTAAAACTGAATCTTTATAAAATCACTGATGAAAGGCTCTCAATTTTAGTAGATCGTTTAGCCGATGAAGTTAGCTCTCATTTAACGGCACATTTTGATGAAAATGCGATTCAAAAGGCATTGCCGCAAGCTGAAGAACAATTTCAAGCGATGTTGGCAATATCAGAGGAAGAACGTAAATTTAATCGCTTGCTAACCAGGTTAAACTATAAATTGCATGCGTTAATTGATAAGGGTAGGGAAGCTTACGACAATGGAATGCAGAATGAGGATTATGATCCCAGTTATTCAAAGGTAGCGGATATTGCCCAGCTATTACGTTCTACATTGATTGAGGCTCGTGATCAATTTTTTAACAATCCTGTTTCACAAACCAGTTTTAAACAGTTTAAGCAAACTTGTCTGGATGCAATAGAAAATTCTAAAGATGAGTTTGCCAAATTCCGTGGCTGGGCTAAATGGTATAATGAATTAAACCCTGTATTGAAAGCACTTCTCCTGTGCCTAAAAGGAATGGCTGGTATTATCGCTGGACTTACTGTTATACCTGCTGTATGTACCGAAATTTATTCCACACGGGGCTATATCGGAACTTTTTTCAATAATAAAACAGAATCTTATAGGACATTAAACGTGTTTGCAGAAAGCCTTTGTGCTGCGGGCGGTATTTTGGATGGATTGGAAGAAAACATACCCTCTATGGAAAAGACAATCTAGATTCATATGGCTGGCAAAAGATTTATAATCCGGCCACTCTTCTAGCTTATCCTGCCACCCTTGCGTTACAGGTTTTAGTAATGCAACCATTGTAGCCATAATCTGGGGCAACCATACAGCAGTAAGATTTATGGCGTTTGCTGTGGTTTATCGTTGGATGCATTAAAAATCTCTTTTCCTGGTAAAAATCAGCAAATATTGAACTGCAAAACTGAATAAATAAATTAAGCTTTCTGCCACTATCTTACTGATATAAAGATTTATACCAAGAGAGTTAATCCCGATCATCAGATAGTACGAAAGAATAACCGTTGCGATTACCAGAGTGAAATACTGCATACTCGCAGGCAGCAATTTTTTATTCGATCTGAAGGAAATATTCTTGTTAAGAAAAAAATTGACTGGCGAAGAAATTAATCTTGCTGTAAAAACCGACCATGCTGGCTTAGCTGAAAAATAATAAAACATTGAGAACAGACCAAAATCCAGCAGGAAAGAACACATTGATGCCGAGCAAAAACGTAAAAAGATGAAATAGATCCGCAAAGAATCCCATACAGGGTGGAAATGTGAGCCTTTATTGTTCTCAATGTAGATGGTGTCAATAAGTGTTTCTTGAATTGGGATATGATGCTCCCTGGCGGTAAAAAACATTTCAAACTCAAATTCATATCGGGAACCGGAATTGGCAACTAAATATTGAGTTAATTCCAGGGGAATGGCTCTTAAACCCGTTTGGGTGTCCGTAATTTGACTTCCTGTAAGTAAATTAAACAAGAATTTGGTCAGGTTATTACCAAATCGGCTGCGAAAGGGCACTTCTTTGTTTCCGAGTCGACGTACGCCAAGATGGAGTTTTAATGGTTCTTCGCGGAATTTTTGGCTCAGAAGTAAAATGTCCTCAAGACTATGTTGGCCATCCGCATCAGCAGTAATCACTCCAGGAAAAGACTCAGACAACCTTTCGAGGTAATAATTCATGGCGGTTTTGAGTGCAGCGCCTTTTCCCAAATTTTTTGGGTGAGACAATACAATGCATCCTAGCTGTTCAAACTCCTGAAACAAAGATTGGCACTCAGCTTTTGAGCCATCATCAACGATAATGCAAGGCTGTGGACATTTTAATTGTCTATGCGCCTGCAACAATTGCAGAAGTCTCCTATCCGGGTTATAAGCAGGAATTATTAAAACTGGATAATTGGCCAACATGGCAATAGCATCCTGTATGGCTGTACAAGCCTTTGCAAATCTTAGGCAAATAAGGTAAGCATACAGGTTTTTTCCCGGCTTGGCTCCCCTGTTTGCGATTAGAATCTGCTGAGCCTGCCAATTACCACATGAATAGCTGTGAGCAGAATGATAGTCCTACTTTGTTTCATATTTTGCCTGATTGTAATGGGTTGGGCTTTTGTATTTAAAAAAATCTTAAACAGTAGTTTTTCTGTAGGGCTGTTCAATGCCATTGCTTTTTTAAGCATTACCATCTTTTATGGTTTTTTTTCAGCTGCCCCTGCGTGGCTTGCCGCCAGCCTTTTAGCCAGCGGGTTTTCCATTTTTCTGATTGCCCTACTGGGTAAACTGTCACAGAAACCTTTTGATAAGGAAGATGCTTTAAGCATTGCTTGTTTTCTGCTTCTGGCTGTCATTAGCTTTGCTATTACACTCGGCCTTAAATTCAGGAGTATTGATGACTTTTCTTATTGGGGGGTCATAAGCAAATACTTATTTGTTTTCAATCGGCTCCCGACCAGTGATAACTACATTCATGCGAATTTCTTAAGCTATGTTCCAGGAATGGCTGGTTTTCATTACCTGCTTTTCCGCCTCGCCAACCAATATTCTCAGCATCTGGGCTATTTTGCACAATCCCTCATTTTCATTGCAGCTTTACTCATTGTTTTTGAGCCTAAACGATTGCTGCGCTCCATTCTTTATTTATGTATTTTTGAAATTGTATTCAGCTTTTCCTATGGAAGCGTTTTTGCGCGCATGGAGGTTGATGCTTATGTGGCGGCCTATCTATTTGCCATTTGCTGGTTAATTTATAAAAAAGAGGCCACAAAAGAAGTTTTTTTGCCCATTGTGTTTCTTTCTTTGATGAAAGAAATTGGGCTGTTTTTTGCTTTTCTTGCCATTTCTTTGTTGCTTGTGAGGAAAAAAAGCCGCAAGACGGTTGTCATCGCCGTCGCCGCAACTCTTGCTGTATTAGGGAACAAACTGCTATGGCAACACTATATTCAGGCACAGCATTTTCACAGTTTTGCACCGCAATTAAGTCTACATAGCGCAAGCTTAGTCTTTAACCCGTTTAATAGCTATTATCAGCCGGCACAATGGCTTTATCTGAAAGCAATTTTACTGGCGAACTTCGATTACCTGCTTAAACTCCCCTATCTTGCCATTTATATAATCCTTTTTGGCTTAGCCTATCGTCTAAGCCAGGATGTAAATTCGAAAAAAAACATTCGCAATCTAATGGCGGTTTTTACCCTCTTTGCCGCGATTTATCTCTTGATGTTGTTTGCTTTGGAGGCTATCGCCTTTGATCTTGGCCATAGCACCATCGAAGTCCTGTCTTTTCACCGCTATTTTAATATGCTGTGCCTTCCCTGGCTTTGCATGCTTATTTTTTTAACCCTGGATTCGGTACCAGAGGACACGTTTCAAAGGAGGGGTAAAGCATTATCCGTAATCAGCCTCGGGCTTAGCCTTTTGTTTTTGATTGCGGGTCGAATTGAGCGAGAACATAGATTTTACCATCCTCATCAACTTTATGAGCTGAAAGAAATCATTAATAACGAGATTGCACAAGCGACAAAGCCATTGTGGACCCTTTGCTTAGTCAATCCACCAAAACCTGAATTCCAACTGCTAATGCCGCTTAAATATTTTTTTATGCCGAACCCGATTGTTGCGACTGCCACAGAGAAAGCAACAGATTGTGACTTTGTTCTAGCCTGGCCAGACCCTTCCCATGCGGGAGAGGTTCGCTTTCTTTCACAGCTAAGCTCCCCCAAGAGTCATTGATAAATTTTCTGCAACTCGATGGGAATTAAATGCTGCAAGCGCTCATACACGTCCAGAATTTGGCTGCAAAACACATGCAATTGTTGACGATCATCCCAAAGCTCATAATCCAAACCTTTGCGGAAAGCTTGTTGCTTGGCCAGGCTTTTAATCAATTGTTTGTCTTGAGCCGACATGTCCAGTTCACTGTTTAGGTCCACCAATTCCATCAGCCGTTTTGGCGGTCCAATTTTTTTGTGATCCTGCAATAAACAAGCTTTTAGTGTTAATTCAAAGGCAGTATACATGAGTGAAGCAATGGGCATTAAAGCATCAACCATTTCATGCCCAGAACCTGCAACCTCGGCATTTTGCTGCAGCAGATGCTGTGCGCAGTAAGCATGTTCCGTGGCAATTTTTATCAGTTCCAATGGGGAAAGACTTTTTTTATCCATAATGATATTTTTTACTCACTTAATTCAATTAAAAAAAAGGGTCAATTAACCTATAATGCAGCTGCCCAAAATGACTGATAGAAATTCAACCATGACCCGCCTTTTTCAAAAGCCTTTTCAGCTGGGAAACCTTAATTTAGCGAGTCGTCTTATTCAGGGTCCTTTGGCTGGTTTCAGCTGCGCCCCTTTTCGTGCGTTATTCTCGCACTACCAGGCACCGGCTTACTGCGTTACTGAAATGCTCTCAGCTCACGATGTATTATACAAGCATCACGGTCATTCTCGTTATCTTTTTCGTGCAGAACAAGAAAAACTTCTTTGCTATCAAATAGCTGGCAGCGATCCCCAGCTCATGGCCCAAGCTGCTGTTCGTCTGGAAGCCCTTGGGGCTGATCTCATTGACCTCAATTGCGGCTGTCCAAAACCTAAAATTCGCAAAAAAGGGGCTGGAAGTGCATTGCTTGCCGAACCATCAAAACTCTGCCAGATTGTTGCTGCAGTCAGGAACCGTATTTCAATTCCTTTAACCGTTAAAATCCGCCTTCAAGGAGATTTAGCAGACACGCAGCTGGCAAAACAAATCGAGGAAGCTGGCGCCGATGCCCTTATTGTTCATGGTCGGCATTGGACACAAGATTACGACCAACCGGTTAATCTTCAGCAGATAGCCAGGATAAAACAAATTCTCAACATTCCCGTTATTGCCAACGGTGACATTGCTGATCAAGCAAGTCTTGCAACGGCGCAACATGAAAGCGGCTGCGATGCTTATATGATTAGTCGTGCGGGTACCGGAAAGCCTTGGCTTTACCAGGAATTGCTGAATTCAGAAAAAATTACAGTGGATGAAACAACTTTAAAAAACCTTTTTCTGTCGCACCTGCAGGCATTGGCTGACCTCGAAGACGATTACAAGGCCATGCTGCAGAGCAAATCCTTGTTTCGATACTATTTTAAACCTTGGCTCAGTGCAGAGCAGCTGCAGCAATTTTATGCACTGGACTGCTTAAGCAGTATTGAACGGTTCTTAAAACAAATAGTTTTCTTTTAAAAAAGACTCTGTCAAGACTGTTTTTTTAGAATTTTATAAGCTATGATTTTCGACCCAGTAAATGTTTCTCCTGAAAAATTATCTGTGGATAAATTTTCAAATTTCATTTTACTGTTTTCCTTCTTTCCTCAAAAAATCCTTATTTTCCTTAGCATTATGACGATTAACCAGTGGTTTCTTATCCACAATTTCTGTGGATAAGTTTGTGCATAGTTCTGTAGGGAGGGAGCACTGAGCGCATTTAGAAACAATTTATGCCGCAATTAGACAATGCTTCTTCCCCCATCAACATTTAGAACCTGACCGGTGATGTAAGGATTTTCCAGTAAAGCGATTACTGCTTGTGCAACGAAGTCTGGATTGCCATGGCGCTTAAGTGGAGTGCTTGCAATAATCTGCTGTTGCTTGTCCGGGCTTAATGCATTCTCATGCTCTGGCCAAATAATTGCACCGGGAGCGACAGCGTTTACGCGAATCTCCGGAGCAAACTCGCGAGCTAACGATTTGGTTTGCATCAATAAGGCAGCCTTAGTTTGACAATACACAGAGTAGCCTTTGAGTGGCTTTTCAGCGTGAATGTCAGTAATGTTAATGATTATGCCCCTAGATACAGTTAAAAAGGGGTAGGCGGCACAACTTAACAGAAAGGGAAGTTGGACATTGAGCCGAAACATAGCCTCCCAGAGTTCATGCTGATCTTCTCCAAAGTCGCTTGCTGCGAACATGGAAGCATTGTTAATGATGGCATCAAGCCTTCCCTTCCAGCTAATGGTTTTGTCTATTAATTGCTTGGCCGCATCAGCCTCATGCAAATTTTGCTGAATGACGCAGGCACTGTGGGCCCTCCTTAAATTCAGTTGCTCCGCCAAAGCCTTTGCTTGCGGCAATGAATGATGGCAATGAATGGCCACATCAAAACCTGCCCCATGCAAAGCTTTAACAATGGACGCGCCAATGCGTCGGCCACCCCCGGTCACCAAAGCCACCCTTAAAGCTTGTTTGTTCGCCAGATTCAAGGTATGTTCCCCGTTTTATTAATAGTATAAGCTATGAATCTCTTGTCTCTCATCAGTGAGCAAATCCAACATTCAGGTGATATGCTTTTTGTTGAATTCATGCAGCGCGCCTTATATGAGCCACGTTATGGCTATTATAGTGCCGGATTACAAAAATTCGGAGCTGCTGGTGATTTTATTACCGCTCCTGAATTAACCCCTTTGTTTGGCCAAGCTCTTGCCAATCAATGTCAGCAAATCCTCCCCCAACTTAATCGAGGAGTTTTGTTTGAATTTGGCGCAGGCTCAGGACGGCTTTGCGTAGACTTACTAAGCCAACTCGAACGCAATAATGGCTTGCCAGAGAACTATTATATTCTCGAGGTAAGTAGCAATCTTCGTCATCGTCAGCAGGAGCTTATTCAGCAAGAAATACCGCATTTGTTTTCAAGGGTAATCTGGCTGGATCGCTGGCCGGAAAAACCTCTTTCAGCCGTTGTAATTGCCAATGAAGTGCTGGATGCCATGCCAGTACATCGATTCATGCAAACTGAAGACGGTATACTTGAGAGCCATGTGGGCCTGGACGATAACCAGCAGTTAATAGAATGTTTCAAGCCTTGTCAAAATCAGCGTTTGCTGACCTACCTCAAGCAGGCACTTCCCGCAACATTCAAACCTTATTTATCGGAAGCCAATTTATTCATTGAGAACTGGATAAAACAATGTTACGACATGCTTTCACAAGGAGTCATGCTTATCCTTGATTATGGTTTTCCAAGACATGAGTATTACCATCCGGATCGCAACAGTGGCACGCTAATGTGCCATTATCGCCATCACAGCCACAGCAATCCTTTCATCCATGTCGGCGAGCAAGACATCACCGCACACGTGGATTTTACCCACGTCGCCGAAGCAGCTCATGATGCGGGATTCCGTATCGCCGGTTACAGCAGTCAAGCCTCTTTTTTGCTATCTAATGGTTTGCTAAGCTTGCTTGAACAGCGAAGTGATCTTGAGCCAGTCCGAGCAAGCCAAGCTGCCAAAAAACTGCTTCAACCCAGTGAGATGGGTGAGTTGTTTAAAGTATTGGCTTTAGCAAAACAAGTCGAATTACCCTTACTTGGCTTTCAATTGCAAGACAGACGAGCGAGTTTATGATGAAAAGATACCTAACAACCGTGGAATTGCAGAAAGAGTCTATGAAGTTTTCTGCAGGACATACAACCATTTTCTCAGCGACTGAGCGTGAGCCGCTCCATGGCCACATGTATGCGGTTTATTTGGCTTTAAGCACTTGGGTAGAAGAAAACGGGCTAACCTTTGACTATCGTTATTATAAGGAACGAATCCATAAATTATGCCGCTCCTTAAATCAAACGTTTTTGATGCCGCAATATTCTCCCTTCTTGCAGTATGCCGAAGACGATGACTATTATTATTTTACCTTTAATCATAAAAAGATACCCTTTCTCAAAGAGGATGTTACCCTCATGCCTTTGACCAATATTACGGTTGAGGAATTGTCGCGTTGGTTTGTTCAGGAATTGATTAAAGATAAGGAAGAGCTGGATAAACACCGTATTGAAAAAGTGGTCGTTAAAGTGTTTTCAGCACCTGGTCAGTCTGCAAGTCATGATTGGCAGCGGCAGGCATAATGACTTAACTATTTATGGAGAAGCACATTCAAACTCCTGTTGCAGAGGTATATCAAGTCTGCATCCCGCATACGCATCGAGATTTTTTTGATTACAGCATAGCACCCCACCAATCCGCTTGTGTCGGCGCACGAGTTATGGTGCCCTTTCGCAAACAAACCAAGCTGGGACTGATCATAGGCAAACAACAGAGTTCTTCCATACATGAGCTCAAATTGATTCAAACGGTCCTTGATAATGAGCCCGTCATGCCTGAGAGCATGCTTAATTTGTGCCGTTGGGTGGCTCAGTATTACCAAGCGCCCTTGTCGGAAATTCTCCCCCTGGCACTACCTAAGGTTTACCGCCAAGGCAAAGCCATACAGATAGCTAAAAACATTTATTACCAATTGACTATGCCCAGCAGCGAAGCCCATAAACTGCTTACATCAAGAGCCCATAAGCAACATGCCATCATTGATTTCCTGGCACAGCAGCATAGCGCAAGCAAGGCGCAGTTAAAAATGCAAGGGTTTAACCAAACGCAATTGGATCATTTGCTAGCGCAGCAAATCATTAGCAGGCGTGAAGAAATTGACTTCCCCCATCAGGCGGACACAGAAAAAAACAGCCGCTTATCTTTAAATGCTGAACAAGAGCAGGCCGTTAAAGAAATTAGCAGGCGCCTGCATGAGTATTGTTGCTTTCTGCTTTATGGGGTTACAGGCAGCGGCAAAACAGAAGTATATCTGCAGGTGATAGAGCAAGTCTTAGCGCAAGGGAGGCAGGTTTTGGTGCTTGTCCCGGAAATTGGCTTAACCCCCCAACTACTGCAGCGGTTCAGTGCCCGCTTTTCCAAACCCATGGCGGTAATTCATTCCGGTTTAAATGAAAGTGAACGGCAATCAGCCTGGCAATTGGCAAAGGATAATTTGATTCAATTGATTATCGGCACACGCACAGCCATTTTTACTCCAATGCCAAACCTTGGCCTGATTGTGATTGATGAAGAACACGACTCTTCGTTTAAACAAATGGAAGGGGTTCGTTATTCCGCTCGCGATACAGCACTGGTTCGAGCACAAAGAGCCGACATTCCCATTATCTTAGGCTCGGCCACCCCAAGTCTTGAAAGTTTGCACAATTGCGCTCAAAACAAGTATCAGTTATTACGTTTAAATTCAAAAGCAATTAGTAAAACCCCCCTGCATTTTCAACTGCTGGATGTTCGCAACAAACCACTGCAACAGGGATTGGCCGCACAAACACTAACGCTGATTGGCCAACACCTAAACCATGGCAACCAGGTGCTTGTTTTTATTAACCGCCGAGGCTACTCACCCGTTTTACTCTGCCATGACTGCGGCTGGATTGCTGATTGTTCGGCTTGTGATAGCCATCTCACCCTCCATCGGCAATCTGGGCGCCTCATTTGCCATCATTGCGGCTTGATGACTGCCATTCCTCATTCTTGTAAGGCATGCCAAAATAAGGAACTCATTCCTATCGGTGCCGGAACACAAAGAATTCATGAATACTTAAGCCAGCATTTCCCAAACACCACCCTGTTGCGTATCGATCGCGATGAAGTACAGAGAAAACATGCTTTGGATGAACGGCTGGAGCAAATTAATCGCGGGGAGGCACAATTGATTGTAGGGACGCAAATGTTGGCCAAAGGGCATCATTTTCCAAAGTTAACTTTGGTCGTTGTTCTTGACGCAGATGCTGGTTTTTATAATCAAGATTTTCGCGCTTTGGAACGACTGGGCCAATTATTAACGCAAGTTGCCGGTCGCGCCGGACGAGCCGAGCAAGCCGGTCAAGTTTTGATTCAAACCCATCTTCCTCATCATCCTTTATTGAATTTGCTTATCCAGCAGGGTTATGAAGCGTTTAGCCAATCCTTGTTGGCTCATAGAGAACAAGCTCAGCTTCCTCCTTATCATTTTTTAGCATTGGTACGCGCCCAGGGCAAGATAGCTCAAAACGTGCTTTCTTTTCTTCATCTACTGAAAGAACAACTCATGCTTGCAGGATTGACCATTTTAGGCCCTGCTCCGGCTCCTCTGGCACGTAAGGCCCATTTATACCGCATGCAATTATTAATCAAAGCCCCTTCGCGCAAAATATTGCAAACACGATTGACGCAGATTAGGGAGTGGTTAACAATAAACAAACTAGGCAAGCAGGTAAACTGGAACGTGGACATTGATCCAATGGATTTATCATGACCGATCAAAAAATTGCAGTACATAAGCGAATTTTTTCAATTGAATGGGGCGACATGGATGCCTTGGGGCATGTTAACAATGGCCGTTACTTTGATTATTTTCAACAATCAAGAATCGAGTGGCTGGAAAGCCTGCACATGGATATGAAACAATCCGTTGGACCAGTAGTTATTCATGTGGCTTGTACATTCCTAAAACCCATCGTCTATCCCGCGACATTGACTCTTGTGAGTAGTGTTCATAGCCTTGGGAATTCCAGTTTCATGATGGATCACGAGATTTTTCAAAATGAAACCTTAATGACTCAGGGAACAAGCAAGATTGTTTGGGTTAATTATCTTGAGAATAAATCCGTGGTGCTCCCGGACTCCATTCGACAATTATTTAATTAATTATTTAGGCAATCCCTGCCATTTTAAGATTAACGTTCATCACAAACGGTGAAATACCCATGGCGGTAAGGATTACTGCGCGAACGAAACACATAATCTCGACAACGCTCCCCACGATCGTCGACATAGCGTTTATCCAAACGAAAGGCAAAATCCTGAAAGTTCATGTCCTGTTGCCATTCGCGTTGTTGACGTGCCTTATCTTCAGCGTCCATTTTGTCAAAGAACTTGCTGAGCTTACTGGCATATCCCAATGAAATAAACAAACTGGCCAAAACGAAAAGGGCGATTTTTTTCATGCTTATATCCAAAAAAAGAACAGGAAGGACGATATTAAACCATTAGCAGGCAAATAAGACAAGCCATTTGGACAAATGGCTTCATTCCTGTGGCTGGAACAACCGCCTGAGAGTTTCTCATTTAGTCCTATGAAAATTCTGGTCTCCTGAAACCTCCTCCGCTACACTGGTTAGCAACAATTTCAAGAAAGCTATGGCAAAGCTTGAAAGCCTAAATTAAGGACGTGCTATGTTAGGGAAGACTTCAAAAATTATTATCGTTTTATTCTTGCTGACTTCACTGCTGTATTTATCTCTTCTCCCATTTATTCAATACCCAGTCACTACCGTATTAAAGCCCATGCCGATTATTTTTCTTATTATTCTTGTTTGGCAGTCAATGGCCAAATCCTCAGTAAGGCTCCTGCTGTATGCAGCACTCGGTTGTTCATTACTCGGAGATGTCATCCTGACCTTGCCGATTAGAATGGCTCTGGAGGGAGGAATTTTGAGTTTTATGCTGGCCCATTGCGCCTACATCGTTCTTTATTACCAAGACTCACGTTTTCAAATTAAACGTCTATTTTATTTTTCGATTGTGTTGCTATTTATTGCTTGCAGTTACTGGTACTTGTCTTTTTATTTGGGCAACATGCTGATTCCAGTCAGCATCTATTTGCTGTTTTTAACCTTGATGGTGTTCAGTGCCTTTCAAGTGCAACAGAACGCGGCCTTTATTATTGGCGGAGCCTGTATTTTTCTGTCCTCAGACTTCATTTTGGCTTTAAACCAATTTGTGTTCTTAAATCATCCCTTGGCCAATTTTCTGGTTATGTTGAGTTATTTTATGGCGCAATTTTTATTGGTGTATGGGCTAAGTCAAAGGCAACACAGGGAAGAATCATTTCAAGGCTCAACTGATACACCATCTCTTTAAAATCGTATAGCCCTGGATTGAATCGCAAAAGGGTTATCCCGTTCACGGCATTCCCTCATGCGGCCATTCCCTGAAATGGCTCGCATCAAACCGCAATAGGCGCTTTAATGGAAGGATGCGCCTGATAATCCAATATTTCAAAGTCCGCAAATTGATAATCAAATAAAGAAGAAGGTTTTCGTCTGATTTCAAGCCTAGGGAGAGGAAAAGGTTCTCGCTGAAGCTGGGTACGAGCTTGCTCTAAATGATTTAAATAAAGGTGGCAATCCCCTCCTGTCCAAATGAAATCACCCACATCCAAATCGCATTGCTGGGCAACCATATGCGTTAACAGCGCGTAGGAGGCGATGTTAAAAGGGACGCCTAAAAACACATCGGCAGAACGCTGGTATAGCTGACAGGACAATCGTTTATTCGCAACATAAAACTGAAACAGCGCGTGGCATGGCATTAAAGCCATTTTGTCCAGCTCACCGACATTCCAGGAGCTCACCAATAGACGGCGTGAGTCTGGATTGCTTTTAATTTGTTCAAGCACTTCTGCGAGCTGATCAATATGACGTCCATCGGATGTGGGCCAGGAGCGCCATTGATGCCCATAAATAGGCCCTAAATCGCCATTGCTGTCAGCCCACTCATCCCAAATACTCACGCCATGCTCATGCAGATAGGCGATGTTCGTATCACCACGTAAAAACCAAAGCAATTCGTGAATGATGCTGCGGGTATGTAATTTTTTGGTGGTAAGCAAAGGGAAGCCTTCGCGCAAATCAAAACGCATTTGATAGCCAAAAACAGACAGAGTCCCGGTGCCGGTTCTATCTGTTTTTTGCGTGCCATGAGTGAGGATATGATCTAACAGGTTTAAATAAGTTTTCATCGCTTAGCCCACCATAGCCATATGCCGGCTATCAACATTGGAATTGACAGCAATTGTCCCATAGTCAACCAATCGAAGGCAATAAAGCCCAATTGTACATCCGGCTCGCGGAAGAATTCGGCGCAAAGCCTGCAAATGGCATAACCAATTAAAAATACCGCAGATACACAACCGGCTGGCCGCGGCTTGGAGGCATACCACCAAACC
The DNA here is from genome assembly GCF_900637635.1 of Legionella jordanis. Taxonomy (NCBI): domain Bacteria; kingdom Pseudomonadati; phylum Pseudomonadota; class Gammaproteobacteria; order Legionellales; family Legionellaceae; genus Legionella; species Legionella jordanis. The sequence continues at coordinate 85,906 of NZ_LR134383.1, read as the reverse complement.
AGAATAAACAATAAGACTCCTTCCATACCCAACTCATAGAGTTGCGAAGGATGCCTTGGCAAGCCATCCGAATGAGGAAAAACCATTGCCCAAGGGACATCGCTAACGCGCCCCCACAATTCGCCATTGATGAAATTCCCAGCACGTCCAGCCGCAAGACCAAGTGGCACTAAAGGGGCAATGAAATCCCCAACTTCCAGAAAAGGTTTTTTGAATTTTCTTGAAAAAATCCACAAGGCCAGTGCGACTCCCAGAAGCCCGCCATGGAAAGACATTCCACCTTCCCATAATTTAAATAAAATCCAGGGTTGGGTAAAAAATTGTGCGCTGTTGTAGAAAAGCATATAGCCTACTCTGCCGCCAATAATGACACCCAGGGCGGCATAGAAAATCAAATCACTAATCTGCTCTTTCGTCCATGGCAAATGATAATGTTTGGCTCTAAAACGCGCGAGAACCCAGGCTGAAAAGAAACCTAGCAAATACATCAGTCCATACCAATGGACTTTAATAGGCCCCAGGGAAAAGGCAACGGGGTCAATGATTGGATAGTGCAGCATTCAAATGCCTCATAAAAGTTAGTTGTCCTAAACCATTAAATCCAGTGCAACGATTAGCAATAGAATAACGAAACCATACTTTAACTGCTTCGTTGGTATTAGATAAGCCATTTTAGCTCCCAGGGGAGCGAAAATGCTACTGAGCAAGGCCAAACTGATGACAGCCGGCCAATATACATAACCTGTGCTGTAAGAAGGAAGGCCTTCTTCGGACCAACCCGTCATGACAGAAGCCAGCATGCCCACCAATGCAATCGTCATGGTGGCCAAAGCGGAAAGTGCTATTGTTTTTCGCAACTCAACCCCACAGTACTGCAAGTAGGGAATGACCAAGGTCCCTCCTCCAATCCCCAGTAACCCTGAGATAAATCCAATTGAAAAACTGATTGAGCGATTAATCCAGAGGCGTGGAAAAGCAGGTTCAGTGCTGGAGAAAGCAGGATTAAAAATCATTCTTCCGGCAACAAACAATAAGAATAGGGCCAATATGCCTTGCAGCAAGCCTCTTGACAAAAAATTAGCACATAAGACCCCTGAAATGCTACCTAGTGCCAAACCAGGCCAGAGGAGGCGAAAAACATCCCATGAGATGCCATTTAATTGATGATGAGCGCGAATGGAGGATTGTGACGTTAAAAACATAACGGCCAACGAGCTTCCAGCAGCCAGGTGCATCACCAGATGAGAAGGTATATCGGGATTGTGCTGAAAAATAAAAACGAGAGCTGGAACCAAAATGATTCCTCCCCCAATGCCCAGCACACCCGCTAAAAAACCAGCCAAACAGCCAGTCACAGCATATAATCCACCGCTCATCGCCAGCGCCAACATTACGATTTCCCAGCTCGAATTAAACCACCCAAACCTTCTTCCTCCAAGGCTTTTTGCAAATAAAGTCTAATTTCAGCAGGGTGTTCCAATTCAAGCACATCGGCTAGTATTTTCCGCGCATAGGCAAGCGAAATATTGCGAATTACCCACTTGATTCGCGGCAAACTGGTGGAATTCATACTCAAGGTATCATAACCCATAGCCAACAATAATATGACGGCCAAAGGATCACTGGCCATTTCACCACAAATGCTGACCTCAACACCTGCTGCATGGCCTCCTTCTACCACTTTCATTAGTGTGCGCAGCATGGCAGGATGAAAGGCATCGTATAGTCCTGCGACACGAGAATTATTTCGATCCACGGCTAACAAGTATTGCGTCAGGTCATTGCTGCCGACTGAAATAAACTCCACCCGTTTTGCTAACTCTCGAGCAAGATAGACGGCCGCGGGAACTTCGATCATGACCCCTAGCTTGGGCTTTTCTATACGACAGCCTTCTTCCAGCAATTCCTTAAATGCCTGATCAAGTAAATAGGAGGCTTCTTCCACTTCACTAAGTGTGGTGACCATGGGCAACATGATGCGCAGGTTGTTTAATTCTTCACTGGCTCTCATCATCGCCCGAACCTGCATTAAAAACACATCAGGGTGATCAAGCGTGACGCGAATGCCACGCCAGCCTAAATAAGGGTTATCTTCCTCAACGGGAAAATAAGGAAGTATTTTATCACCGCCAATGTCTAAAGTGCGCATGGTTACGAAGCGAGGTGCAAAAGCTTTAAGAATTTGCCGATAAATAATGTATTGCTCGTCCTCCGAAGGAAAGCGATCCCGGCTCATAAATGGAACTTCGGAACGATAAAGACCCACTCCTTCAGCACCCACACTTAACGACAAGCCCGCATCCATGGCCAAGCCCGTATTGACCTGCAGTGATACCCGGTAATTATCCAAAGTTTCAGCAGGCTTATCTCTTAAGCTTACGAGGCTCTGGTTTAATTCATCCTCTTCTTGCGCCAGCTTTTTAAACTCAGCCAGTACGGTTCTTGATGGTGAAATATAAAGATGACCATAATAACCATCAACCACTACAGCACGACGGGACATTTGCTCTACCTTTAAGCCGCGCACGCCCATGACAGTGGGTACACCGAGTGCTCGAGCCAAAATGGCTACATGGGAATTGTTTGCCCCTTTTGCAGACACAATTCCTGCCAATTGGCCTTCCGGGACTTCCGCAAGAACAGAAGCAGTAATTTCCTCACCAATTAAGACAGTGCGTCGCGGGTAAACAATTTCTTCGCGCTGTGACAATTGCAGCTCAGCTAAAACCCGGCGTCCTAAATCGCGAAAATCGCTTGCACGTTCACGAAGGTATTCATCTTCCATGTCTTCAAATTGCTGCACGTGTTTTTTAATCACCACTGATAAGGCAGCTTGAGCACTCAAATGTTCCTCGCGAATTACCTGCTCAACTTCTGCGCCTAAGCTTTCCTTGTCAAGGATGCGCAAATAAACATCAAAAAGAGCGTGTTCGTCTTCAGCCACAGTAGTTTTCATACGGCGGCTTAGGCGCAGCATGTCTTCGCGAGCGGCTTGAAGGGCTTCAAAAAAAGCAATGATCTCTTCTTCGATGTTCTCCACCATTTGACGAGGAACCGCGTCAATGTCAGCCGGAGGATAAATAACAACTGCGGTACCAATACCGACTCCTGGTACGCACCCGACGCCCACCAAAGCGGTGGAGGGCACCTCCAGTTTGCTGTTATTTGCGCTAGCTCCCTTAAGCTGTGGCTGGGTTAAAACAGCAAGTTCCCCAGTGGCCTCGGCATGCGCAATAATTCCACCCAGCTGAGCTGCAAGCGTGATGAGAAAAGCCTCCTCGGCATCATCAAAGCATCGTTCCTCAGCCTGCTGGGCCGTTATCACCCCATAAAGTTTGCGGTGTTGGATAATAGGAACACCGAGAAAACCTTTTAAATGATGCTCACCTAACAAAGGGTTGTCATGGAAATCAGGATGAGATGGAGCGTCTTCAATGTTAATGGGTTCTTCACGTCGACCCACCAGGCCGATTAAACCATGATCAAGGCTGACGCGAACTCTGGAAATCGCCTGGTTGTTTAATCCCTCTGTGGCAATCAGAACGTATTCAGCGTGTTTGTTATCAATAAGATAAACGGATACGGCTTCAGCATTAACGGCTTTGCGCACTCTTTGCACTAAAATAGTTAATGCCTCATCGAGGTGATTTGCTGTAGTTACATCTTGAACGATTCGTTTTAGTATTTTTAACATTTATCGATTATGATTACCTCGCTTACGACGGGCGCCATAGGGGGTGCGCCTCCTTTTTAACAGGTATTCAAGTTCTTTCATGGCCTGAGAATAAACTTGTCGTTTAAAGAAAATAACCTGCTCTTGTGGTTCGTGGTAATCAATCCAGCGCCAACTATCAAACTCAGGTGAATCGCTCAAGTCCAAACGAATTTTTTGCTCTGAAGCAATTAACTTTAACAAATACCATTTTTGCTTTTGGCCTATTACCAAAGGCTCGCTTCCGTGACGCAGATATTGTTTGGGTAGACGGTACTTCAACCAGCGCTTGGTTGAACCTAGAACTTCAATATCTTCCTTATCCAATCCAACTTCTTCCTTCAACTCCCGGAACATGGCTTCCAAAGCAGTTTCACCTGTTGCCAACCCGCCTTGGGGAAATTGCCAGGCATCGTGACCATGCCGTCTTCCCCAAAAAACCCGGCCTGAGAAATTCACCAGAATAATGCCGACATTTAGCCGGTATCCGGCGCGATCAATAATCATATCTACACTGCTTTAATAAACTTTTTTATAGCTTGATTTTTTCATAAAGTGCAAGACTTTGGCAAATAAAACTATCAAATTTAGCCTAAATTTCAGCCCTTCGGATAAAACCGGTATGCCCTTCCTCTTCCTGATGAAATATTCCTTGAAAAAGCCTTTGTCGGAATCAAAAAGGATCAATTCAAAGACAAGGATGGGCAAGGGATTTTGCCTTGTCCGCCTTCTGCAATATTCTTATATAATAGCATCCCTGGGTATACGGAAGATTTGTAAAAAGAATCCGGCGCCTCATGTTTTAATTCTATGTTTTTGCATTCGGCCTCGATTTTCAAATTCGTCAAACATTCATTGATTGACGCGAAGGCTCGTCGCAATAACTCCTTTTTTAAGTTGGGTAACTTGTTTTCCAGTATGTCATCCATTTTTTTAATGTCTGCAAGCAACCATTCAGGGCAGGGAGAATTGATGCTAATGCTGTCTGAGTACATTGAGTGGCTAACCTTATTGGGATAAAAATCGCTGCTGATTTCCTTGATGAATCGATGCCAGGGGCTATCATACAAAAATCGTGAGGCGGATGAATTCGGGAATTTATTAAAGCTTTTTTGCAACAATAATGCACCTTCGCCAAACAATAATGTCAACCGTTTATTTTGTTCCTCAACGGTTTGACGCAGTGGGGTAGTAAACCCCTGCACTTCTTTTTTTAATTGTTCCAAATGGCTTTTAATGGCTTTAGCCTTGTTCCAGGATGTATTAATTGGATCAGGGTTTTTGGGATCGCTAAGTCCCTCAAGATGGGCTTTAGCAGCACTAACCGCGTCCTCGTATTTGTTAACATCCAGATTTGGATGCACAATCATTAAGCGGTAAGCGTCTAAAATATTTAAATTGAATCGGTAAATGCTCAAGGCACAGAGAAATTGCTGCATGTATCTTTTCACATGGGGTTTAGAAGGTTTTTCAATAAAAGTATAGGCATTTTGCTTCAATCGCAAACTCAAGCCAGACTGCTGCACAAAATCATCCAATGCCGCTACCAAAGACGGAGGCGAGCTGGTTTTATACGCCAAATGCTGCGCCCTTTCAGCCAATTGTTCTCCTTCAACAAAACAGCTTTGAACGAGGGCGGAATATTCCTGTAAATCCGAGGTTTCCATAGCCTCTTGCGAATTTTTAATCAGGGACGCCCACAATTGTGGATTGAGAAAATACTCAAGGGATATTTTTCTAATTTTGCCGGCAGTGGTGGTGAACTGTTTGGCTTGCTCGAGCAACTTGGCTATTGTTTTCTTAACTTCCTCTTGCAGCTCCTGTAATTCCTTCTCATCCATAGTCATCTCCCTTAATCCATTTTGATTTCATTTTCTACAGCCCAAGCCAACCCTTGTCAAGATGAAATTCTTCATTCCCGAAGCCTGTTAAGAACGCTATAATTGCGAAAAAAGTGCAAACCATGGTTGTATGAAAAAGCGCGTTCTCATTATTAACACCGGCGGCACCATCAGCAGTGTACAAACAAACAAAGGCTACGAACCTGCCTTAGGTTATGTGCAAACTGCTCTGGCTCAGATTCCGGCTTTAAACCACCCTCACATGCCAGATTATGTCATTAAAGAGTATGAGCCATTGCTAGACTCTTCCAATATGACTTTAAGTGATTGGAATCGAATTGCCAGTGATATTGCTGCAGAGTATGATGCCTTTGATGGTTTCGTCATTTTTCATGGCACAGATACCATGGCATATACGGCATCTGCACTGTCATTTATGCTTGAAAATTTGGCCAAACCGGTCATTGTCACTGGTTCCCAAATTCCACTTTCGGAAGTGCGAAACGACGCCTTTGACAACATCATCACCTCCTTATGGCTTTGCGCGCACAAACCCATTTATGAAGTCTGCATTTATTTTAATCAAAGATTGTTGCGAGGAAATCGCACGCAAAAAATCAGTGCGCAACGATTCGATGCCTTTGATTCACCCAATTACCCCCATTTAGCCAGTATTGGCATTAGCATCGAACTTCAACAAGACATCATGTTGCCCAGACCCCAAAAACCGTTTCAACTGCAAACGCTAAGCCCGCAATTTATTGCCAACTTCCGTCTTTTCCCAGGCTTGGCCAGTAAAGTACTGGACAATATCTTGCAGCAGCCTTTAAAGGGCTTGGTATTAGAAACCTATGGTGCTGGTAATGCACAAAATAATGACGCCCATTTTTTACAGAGCCTTAAAGCGGCCTGTGACCGAGGCATTGTCATTGTCAATTGCAGCCAATGCCAGCAAGGTTGTGTTGAAATGCAGCAATATGCCACAGGTTACACCTTAAAACAGGCGGGATTAATTAGTGGGCATGACATGACACCAGAAGCCGCACATTGCAAATTATTGTACTTATTCAGCAAGAGCCAAGACATTGCGCTAGTAAAGGCCCTCATGGAGAGTAATTTATGCGGGGAGCTTGGCTGTTAATCCGGACTATTGATGTGTCGGAGTCAATACCAAGCTTTCATCCTCGTCGTGCTTTTTATTGACTTTGGGTGCTTTTAGCAGGCTTAAATTGGAGTGCACAGAAGTTTTAGCTGTCTTCTTCGATTCGGCATTAAGCGCTGCGGCATCCTTCTCTTGTTCATCCGTTACTTGTTTTTCTTGGCTTAAAGACTGGTTGGCATCATGTCCAGGAGGTTTATGGGTATTTGATGTCTGCTCCCGCGTTCTTAATTCCAATTCCAATTTCGTTTTAAGCCTTTCTATTTCCGTTTCAGCACGTTCCATATAATACTTAAGGAATCCGCGGGTAGGTTTTAGAGTGGGGGTGATATTAACGTTTGCTAATGTTCCTGTTACAAGAGGTACTCCATCTTTCAAAGCCGCATGGTTCACACAGACCGCGACATTGCCACGGAGGACCCCCTGCACAAAATCAAGGACGCGATTGGCCCGGGCTATGGCATAGCGTTCTTTTTTAGTATCCAGTTCATCGAGGGCATTTTGGCAACTGTGCAGGCTACGCAGCAAAATGTCGTCTTTTTCCTCGCTGACTTCAACTGAATTCCATAGTAGAAAATCCAATAAACCAGTGAACCAACTGTTGTTTGGATTGACTGCTTTGTGGCAAAAATAAAAAGCGGCGTAATAATAAAAACGGTGAAGGGGATCCACATATCGTTCGCTGGTTAACAGATGGTAGTTGGGTTCAACTTGGGAATCAATTTCCAAATGAATATCCAATAATTTTTTTTCTTTTAAAGTAAGGTAAATTACATCAACATCGGAAATTACCTTTGTCAAGGCCTCACCGAACTTACCTTCACCGAGTTTGTTCCTCTTGCATTCCGCCGCAACTGTGGTCTTGTAGTTCAGTACTAACTCTCTAATGTCCTCTAATAATTGTTTATCCTTTTTATCACCAGGGAGATTCAAGACCTCTGATTTCAATTTTTCGGCCTGATCGATTTTGTACTGGGAAAACTCGGTGTTTCGACGAATACTAAAAGCGGATTTGTTTTTAGCTTCAGCCCTGCTCTGCTCATCCCTAAGCTCATGAACCACAAAAAATACCACAATGTCGCGAAAAATGGTTGTCATAGCACTACTCCTTTGCTTTCAATTTTTTTATCATATCCACTAATTTTGTCATTCGCAACATAGATGCAGATTGTTTAATTAGCTGACTAATTTTGCACAAATGCTTGCATAACAAGGAATAATAAGAACTTATGTCATTACAAATTGTCATTTTAGCGGCGGGTAAAGGTAAGAGGATGATGTCCCAAACGCCTAAGGTTCTTCATAAAATAGCCGGTAAGCCGATGCTCGTGCATGTAGTCGACACTGCTCAGCAATTAAACCCAGATGGCATCCATGTTATTTACGGCAATGGCGGCGAGAAATTAAGAGAAGCCTTGCCGGACTTGCCAGTTAACTGGATTTTACAGCAACAGCAACTCGGAACTGGCCATGCCGTGATGCAAGCACTCCCTGCTATTCCAGCCCACTCACAAGTGCTGGTGCTGTACGGGGATGTACCTTTAATAAGTATAGAAACACTTAAAGCCCTGATTGAGTGCAATCAAGCCCATCCAGGGCAGCGTCGTCCACTCAGTTTATTATTGGCAAACCTGGATAACCCTTTCGGGCTTGGACGGATTGTTCGCAATGATCAAGGGGAAATTCGTGCCATTGTTGAGGAGAAAGACGCCACCGTTGAACAAAAACAAATTAAGGAAATTTATAGCGGCATTTGTTGCGCGCAAGCCGACGATTTAGCGAGATGGCTTCCAGCCCTTGGCAATCACAATGCACAGGGAGAATACTATTTAACGGAAATCATTAGCCTGGCGGTGGAAGACGGTGTGCCCATCACCTCCATGCAAGCCAAAAACAGCATTGAAATTCAAGGTGTAAATGATCGTTTGCAATTGCATCAGCTGGAGCGCGTTTGGCAATTGAATTTTGCCAGAGAATTACTTCTCTCAGGAATTTCCATCGCCGACATCAACCGCATTGACGTACGAGGAGATCTCCGTTGCGAAGAAGATGTCTTTATTGATGTAAATAGCCTTTTTAGTGGCTCTGTACGCATCGGGAAACGCTCAAGAATAGGCGCCAATTGCGTGCTTAACAATGTAGTTATTGGGGAGGATTGTGAGATTTTAGCTAATTCGGTGTTGGATGGTTGTGTAATTGGCAATGAATGTGAAATAGGACCTTTTGCGCGATTGCGCCCCGGCACACAGTTGGCACAGAATTGCAAAATTGGTAACTTTGTGGAAGCCAAGAAAGCGGTGTTCTCCGAGGCTTCCAAAGCAAGTCACTTAAGTTATCTTGGTGATGTAGAAATTGGCAAGCACGTCAACATCGGTGCGGGAACCATTACCTGTAATTACGATGGTGCCAATAAGCATCAAACCATTATTGAAGACGGCGTTTTTATTGGTTCAGACACCCAATTGGTTGCCCCGGTGACGGTTGGTGCTAACGCAACAATCGGTGCTGGCAGCACCATTCGAAAAAATGTACCTCCCGGAGAATTGACGCTCACAGAGAGCCGGCAAAAAACCGTTTATGGGTGGAAAAGACCAGAGAAAAAGAAGACGCCGGAATAAAGACGTTTAAGATTTAAAGCGGGTTGTAGCTTATTTCTTAACTAGCAACCGCCTTCGGGTCAGGCGGTTGCAAACAACAGTTATTTTAACAATAACCAGCACTCAGTTAATAATTCCGTTTCAGCAACCTCATGATCTAAATTGTAATAGCAAAAAATGCAGGGCAACTCTCCAAGTTCCTCACCGGATTGAGTCAGCCAGTTTTTATACAAGGCATAGACGGTATCGCCAATGTTATCGCGAGAGCCCTTATGCACAGCCACTGCGTAACGTCCTGCAGGTAACCGCTTTTCAACAATCATCCCCTCTAGTTTTAGCTGCTCAGGTACTGTAATCGCTAGATCAAAACGAAAATTGGCAGCGGCTGTGGTCTTTGGATCATCATAGGCGAATCCAAAGGCCTCCCCTGCTTTAGGTTTTAAATTCATAGATTGTGTTTTTGCCCAGTGAATTAGTTTATTTACGCTTTCACCCACCTTGGCAGGATCACCGCGGTGCTCAAACACAGCCAAGCGTCTTGCCTTCATATTTTTGATGGTTACATTCATTATTTCACCTTGTTTTGCTAAACAATAAGGCGGGGTTTCCCAGGCTTGCCAACTGCACTGAGCTCTAAATTGGCTTGGGCTAAGGTGGCAGGCATTTTTAAATGCTCTCGTAAAAGCCTCATGAGATTCAAACCCCGCATGAATTGCAATTTGAAGAATGGGTTTATCCTTATAAATAATTAATTGATGTGCAGCTCTTTTTAAGCGCAACCAACGAATGTATTGTTGCAAAGATAAACCGGTATACGCTGTAAACAAGCGATGGAAATGATGTTTTGAAAAACATGCAATTTTACTCAGTTGGTCTAAGCTAAGCTCATCATCCAGATGCTTGCCGATAAACCCGAGAACTTTTTCAAATTGCAGTTGATAATTCATAACTGTCTCAATGTGCTTGATTACCTAAACAAGATTACTCGGGCCAAGTCAGGTTTGTTTGATTATTTTTGCTATTCCTTCAAGAAATAGGATGGCATGTGTTAGTCTGGTTAAGACAAACGTCATGAAATACTTCATTAATAGCGCCCATCAAGATGGAAACTGCCGCAATGAAAAGCGTCTTACTGTATCAAGGGAGCAGGAAAATACCATGCGGCTCCTTAAGAAATACTATTGAGCAGTCGAGCTGAGGTTTGTTTTTGCAAAGAATTATAGAGCCACCAAAAGACAGGCAAGCCAAACAAAGTCGCTGCTACCTTGAAAGTCCAGGCGCTTACCGACAAGCCCAGAACTTGCTCGTATGGATAAATACCAGCGAATAATAAACTGTAATTCACCAGGCAAAGCAAAGACGTAGCAATCACATTGGCAATGAGGATGCGCCAACTCCGAGAGATCCCCAGGGATGTTTTCTTCAAATACTCAAGCAGCATGGCATTGCTGACAAAAGTTACAAAAAGACCCAGGGTTGCTGCCGGAATACGTCGCGGAATTATAAAAGAATAAAAGGGATTGAGATTAAAAAATTCTGGTGAAGGCAAATACACTGCACCCATCAACAGCAGGTCAAAACTGAGTTCAACCAAAATCAATACAGCCGTTAAGCGAAGATTAGCCTTATAGCCATATAACTCGGCAATTAAATTGCTCACCATCATTGCCAAAGGAAACAAAATCCCACTGGCTGCCAAGGTCCAGCCATTGGAAAATGAAACCAGGCGATACTCACAAGCCAAACAAATCAGCATGATGGTCACTGCAAAACCCACCAGATAATGGTAGGATGGTTGCGTCAAATACTCAGGAACAGCTTTGTCAAAAGACCAGGTAATATGCTTGGCAAACAATAAACAACTGAGATAAATGATGCCTGTGGTAAAAAGAATTACGGCCACAATCAGTAAGGAATCAAAATAAATGCGATCAAAACTATGGGCATGAGGATCGGAAAATAGCAAAAGAAAATCTAATGTAAAAAAGAAAAAACCGCCAAAAAGAGCCAGTAAAAGTCTTTTTTTGGAAGAAAAAAGTAATTCCTTTTTCTTGGCGCAACATATCAAATGAGGCAAATAAAAGCCCAAAGCAAAAGCTAAAGTAGATGCAAAGAATTTTTTCGGAATGTCTTCAAAAACAATTTGATAGGCAGGATTATCGTGCATGTATTCTGCTGCCGGCAAGTTGACCAGCAAGTAAATTCCAATTGAAAACACATAAAGGGCTAGCAAGGACTGATTGAGCACATGTCTTTGTTCAGTGATGGTGCATTCCTTCAACACGAATAAATAGATGATGGCCACAATAGGACAGACAAAGCTACTGGCGGTAAAAATTAGTCCATGAAGCTCAATGATTTTGAACGATACATTGATGAGTAGGATTAGACAGGTAATCATACTCATTGTGAGGAACAGATAGCTTTGCGTCTGAGGTCTAGTCAAGGAAGTGGTCATACAGTAAGGATACTCACGTTACAAAGACCCAACCATGCACGGTTAAGTTCTAAAATGCGCAGTAATATAACACTTCCAAGATTCTTTTTGCAAATTTTGGCAATTGCGCCCAATAATCTGGCAATGTACTTCGTTTATCCCCACGCATGGTAGATGGGGATAAACAGCACCCTCAGTTAAACAGGGAAGAGTTGGTTTGCAAACTACTTCTGTCTGGAGAAACATTCCCCCTGGGTGCCAATATAAGTTTAGGATCAAGCTGGGTTTTGAAAATTCCTCCGTGACTTGGCCTGCTTTCCATTGCTGAGTTGCTCTGTTCTGGCCGTCTTCTGCGAACGGTACTGATAACCATATCCGGCGTGAGCTCTTGCTTGAACGTATCCACAGAGTCTTTCTTCTCTTTATCCTCAATTTCTTCTATTTTTACTGCAGATTTTATAGGCAAAGGAATCACGAGATGCGGGTCCAGAGTTCCTTTGTCAGCAAAAACCGTTAAATCCTGGGGTTGACCCTTAATTTCAGCAAGCCCTCTATGAAGCGGAAAACCGGTAAATCTGGGAAGAGACGGTCGCTCACCTGGATAGTGTGCCTCTACTCTGGTACGTATGGAATGCAAAGCCATATATAAATCTGAATTACCCAAAAGATTCAACAGCAATTCCACCAAAAATTTGGGCAATTTTGGTACGCCGAAATAACTCGCTATAGGGGGAAGCACCACATTGGTTGTTGCACTTGTCGGCAGCAAAAGAACAGGCTTCGCCTTTTCATGGATGTCTTCAATGATTGAAGTAATCTTAATCACGCGATTTCTGAAGCTTGCCCAAGGAATAACCGGGTCTCGCTTAAAATGCTCCAAATCATGGAATAAACTGGGCAGCAGCGGTTTAAAATAATTTTGAAAATGTGGATGGAACCATAAAGCCTGGATCCGTCCTGGTATTTCTTTCCAGGGCAGCAGTGGCGCAGGGTTATCTTTGAACAGAGGGGGAAGCTTTTTTCTTAGGCCAATAATTAAGGCATCGACAAGAAAAATAACCGTTCGCTCCCACAGCTCAATCGGATCACGAGCCCGCTGTGAGGCTTCCACTGGTGGAGGTAAAACCCTTTGCGAAGTTATGGCCACCATTGCAATCATTAAGAGACTATCAATATAAACGGCATAATACTGGGACGGAATTCCCGCATGGATTCCAAGATATGACAGCACATGATCCGTACTGCTCTCCATTAGAAAGAGTGTCAGGCAGGTGAGAAGCTCATGGGCAATTCCGAGGGACAAAGCTAATTCTGGATACTCCCGGCGGTATTCCTCTTGGTGAATACCACAAAGCCTGGGAGTTGTCAGCGTAAGTATATAGCGGCCTTTTAGATAAGTTGCTCCTGCCCTGTGGGCCATTTCGCCGACGATAGGAATATGCCGTATAGGGCTTAAGGCAAGTAAAGACGAATAGTGGCCTAAGGAAGAGCCTTCTAGAAGCCCTTTTATGCCATGGCTCTCACATAATGTCATGGTAGGAGTCTTGCTGTCTTTATCAAAAATATTGCTGCTGTCCATTACCAAAATGGCGATCCTTAACGCGGTTTGCGCACGTTTTGGGTAGGAATATAAGTAGTAGGCGGCACTTACTCCCCATAATCCAAGTTGTATCGTTGTGGAAGCACTCACGAAGGAGGGTTCTCGGTGTTCGTCCAAATAGTCTTGCCCCATGTCTTGAATGTTGGCATAAACCCAATCGACCAGGGCCAACACAGCAACATCCTCAACTAAGATGCGGCCTGCTCCTCGCAATAACCTGCGAATCCTTGGGGTGAAAACGCTGTTTACTGCGGTTCGAGGGATAGCAGGAATTAATTCCAGTCCTTCGCTGATTGTTCTATAGGAGAAATTGGCCACACTGGTTACGCCATTGCTGAATGAGGCATTGTTCCAAACAGCAGCCCCCCATTGAACAGCCTTATCCTTAATTTTATCCCACCAGCCCATGATGTTCTCCTGCAAATCCTTTGGAATTTTCCATTCTATGAGTAACGATAAAAAATTACCAGAGTAGCTGAATTTTTGCATGTTATCCCCACAGAGGAGCAATATGCCGAAAAATAGCGGCATGCAAAACTGGCTTATTTTGGCAATTGGGGAGGAGTTAAGTTCTTTTCTTTATATTCACAAAGATCACAGATGAGACATTGGTAGCATTTCGGTTTACGAGCTATGCACACATAGCGACCATGGAGAATAAGCCAGTGGTGAGCATCATGCAAAAACTCCTTATCCACATGTTTTAATAATTCTTTTTCTACGGCCACGGGAGTTTTGCCTTTAGCAATACCCGTGCGGTTTGACACACGAAAAATATGCGTATCGACTGCCATGGTGGGCTGACCAAAGGCTGTATTCAAGACGACATTAGCAGTTTTACGGCCTACGCCAGGAAGTTCCTCCAAGTCCTCCCGATTATCGGGCACTTGGCCACCATGTTTTTCGACCAGAATCTGACAGGTTTTAATTACATTTTTGGCTTTATTATTATAAAGGCCAATCGATTTGATGTAGGATTTAAGCGTCGCCTCCCCCAAATCTAAAAGGGCTTGGGGGGTATTTGCTATAGGGAACAATTTCATTGTAGCTTTATTGACGCTGACGTCTGTTGTATGTGCGGATAAAATCACAGCGATGAGCAATTCGAAAGGTGTGTGATAAACCAATTCCGTCGTAGGGTGAGGGTTTTGCGCCCTAAAACGCTCAAAAATGGCGCGTCGCTTGGCCTTATTCATGGCTTTTTTGCCTGCACTCGCTCTAAAGCCTTCAAGATGTACTCCCGTTTGGCTTTCAAATCCAAATCATTCTGATTTTGCTGGGCCAATCTTCGTTTCTCTCGGTACAATTGTTGTTTTTCCTGCTCCATACGTATAAATCGAGCCTTCCTTGCATTGAATCGTTGCCTTGCCAAGGCTTTATCAAAGCTGGACTCAGGAAGTACCTGCATTTCAATGCAATCAACCGGACAGGGCTCAATGCAAAGACCACAACCGGTGCACTCCTGGCTAAGAACGGAGTGCATTAATTTACCACTGCCAATAATGGCATCCACAGGACAAGCTTGAATGCATTTGGTACAGCCAATGCATTCTGCTTCGCGAATCAATGCCACAGAGGGTGCACGTGTATTCGCTTGGGCATTGGCCAAATAAGGGTGTGGATCAACGTCTAATAAGTTGCCCAGGGCTTTAACCAGGGGCGCACCACCAGGTGGGCAAAGATTGATGCAAGCACTGCCCTGAGCCAAGGCTTCAGCATAAGGCAGGCAGCCCGCATAGCCGCATTCACCGCATTGCGTTTGGGGCAAAAGCTCATCAATAACTTTTACTTCAATCATTTATTTGACCTTCATGCCGGGCTTGGCACCTTCGTCTGGTTCAAGTAAAAAGATCCCTTTTCCATCTCCAGCGGCCAAGACCATACCTTCAGACACCCCAAAACGCATGGTTCTCGGTGCCAAATTGGCGACCATTACCGTAAGGCGCCCTAGCAATTGCGAAGGTGAATACGCCGATTTAATGCCGGCAAACACCTGCTTTTGACTATCCCCTAGATCAAGTTGCAAGCGAAGCAATTTATCGGCGCCTTCCACTTCTTCTGCGGCAATAATTTTAGCCACCCGTAAATCGATTTTACCAAAATCTTCGATGCTGATGCTGGCATTGTTATCAGCCGGTTCATTCTTCTTAGGTTCAGCCATGACATGTTCCTTCGTTTGTTGCAGCATAGCCTCTATTTTTTCTTTTTCGACGCGTGAGAGTAGAGGGCTAAAACTGTTAATTTTATGATTGAGCAAGGGACTGGCACTGTTTTGCCAGTTTAAAGGCTCACAATTTAAAAATTGTTCCGCTTCTTTAGCCATGCGGGGAAGCACAGGTTTTAAGAAGGTCATCAATAAGCGGAATAAATTAAGGCCCATACTACAAATATCCTGAACCTCAGCCAAAGAATCCGCATCTTTCGCCAGCACCCAAGGTTTGTTGGCATCAATGTATTGATTAACCTTGTCAGCGCATTCCATAATTTGCCGGATGGCCTTGGCATAGTCTCTTTGCACAAAGGCCTCAACAATGCCTTGTTGTTGACTTAATACCGTTTGAAACAATTCAGGCTCGGACAGTTTGGCGCTTAGCTGGTTATCAAAGCGTTTGTTAATAAAGCCGGCGCAGCGACTGGCGATGTTAACCACTTTGCCGACCAAATCCGCATTCACGCGGTTGGTGAAATCATCAAAATTTAAATCCAGATCATCCACTCGGCCATTTAGCTTGGCTGCAAAATAATAGCGCAAATATTCGGGATCTAAATGGGCCAAATAGGTTCTTGCCTCGATGAAGGTGCCGCGTGATTTGGACATTTTCTGTCCATTAATGGTTAAAAAGCCATGAGTAAATACGGCTGTGGGCAAGCGATGATTGCTGCCAGCCAAAATGGCAGGCCAGAATAAAGCATGGAAATACACAATGTCTTTACCGACGAAGTGATACAATTCGCTGCTGCTGTTTTCTCCCCAGAACTCATCAAAAGACAAGCCCTGCTCGTCGCAATACTTCTTAAAGCTCGCCATATAACCAATGGGGGCATCAAGCCATACGTAAAAATATTTATCTTCAGTTCCAGGAATTTTAAAGCCAAAGTATGGGGCATCACGCGAAATGTCCCATTGTTTCAATCCGGCGGCAAACCATTCATCCAGTTTGTTGGCGACTTCCGTTTGCAAATGGCCCTGGCGAGTCCAGTTTTTTAATAATTGTTCATATCGGGGTAAATCAAAAAAATAATGTTCGGAATCCTTCTCAATGGGTTTGGCACCGGAAATTGCCGATACAGCATCAATTAATTCGGTGGGCGTGTAAGTCGCACCGCAAGCTTCGCAATTATCGCCATATTGATCAGGGGTTTTGCACTTAGGGCAAGTTCCTTTGACATAGCGATCCGGCAAAAACATTTGTTTAACTGGATCATAGGCTTGCCGAATGGTTCTTTTCACAATATCGCCAGCCTGTTGCAAACGTTCGTAAATTTGCGCTGATAACAATTGATTTTCGGGAGAATGGGTTGTGTGGTAGCAATCGTAATCAATGGCAAATGCCGCGAAATCCTGTTCATGGCTTTGCTTCATTTCTGCAGTTAATTGCTCTGGTGTAATTCCGAGCTGCTCAGCTTTAAGCATGATGGGAGTGCCATGGGCATCATCACCACACACGCTGATGCATTGGTGACCCAACATTTTATGAGTACGCACCCAAATATCGGTTTGAATATGCTCAACCAAATGGCCTAAATGCAAATGACCATTGGCATAAGGCAAAGCGCTGGTGACCAGCATTTTACGGATTGTCATAATGAAAAGCCTGTAGCAAATAAATCGCCGATTATAACGTATAGCTTAGGAGAATGCTGCATTCAATGCGGTGAATGCATTTAGAATAAAAAAACGCGGCACTTGGCCGCGTTTCAGAAACCTACCTTGTTTAGTACATCAATACCAGTTTATTGGTGGGTAGGTGTAGTACTACTAGGGTTAAACGTAGGAGGAGTAGCAGTGTCTAAAGGCTCGCTACCAAATAGAGTTGTGTGCTTAGGTGGAAAAACAGGCTTCTCTTCAGGTTTGCCACAGCAGCCATTTGGAAATAGCTTTGACCAAACACTTGGGCCTTTTGCTTCTTCTGGAGAATCTTCCACGTCAATTAAAGAAATTTCCTCTTCAGGATTAGGATTGTGAGCAGGAGCTGGGGTAATGGCTTTATCCAACAGATTATAAACTGCCACAGCAGCATTCCACAAAGAGCTCATTGTCAAACTGGCAGCAAAAGTAATAGCACCCAACGCAGCAACGGCATAAGCTGTGCTTAAAGATGCCAAAAACGCAAATGGGGTGAAGCCAAACGCAGTTAATCCAGCAACAGCTAAGATGGCTGGGGGAAAAGCAATTGCCAGGGCAACTACAGCAGCCGTAGTCAGAGTAGCCAACAGTATTGCCAGGGATGCTGCCCAATGCCTTCTAATAAAGTCTAACATAGATTTTTTTCTCCTTGGTTGAAAATCGCTGCGATAATACCAATCTGTTTGGTGAATGTGAAACGGAACTGCGCAATTTGTTGTAACATTTCTGTAAAGTTTTTGATTTGTAAGTATTTTTTATAGATATTTTGTCGGGTCTGGATAACCTGCCATTAAAAACCCTTGTTTGCGAAAAATGCAGCTGTCGCAGCGCCCGCAAGCCCTGCCTTCTTCCGTCGCCTGATAGCAGGAAACCGTCAAAGAATAATCCAGTCCTAAACGTAAACCGGTGCGGATGATTTCACTTTTATCCAAATGCTGCAAAGGGGCATGCAAGTGAAATTTATCGCCCTCAACGCCAGCTTTTGTGCCTAGATTCGCCACCTGTTGAAAAGCATCAATAAATTCGGGTCGGCAATCCGCATAATGGGAATAATCAATGGAATTGACACCGATAAAAATGTCACGTGCGCCAATTACTTCAGCCATGGCAAGGGCAATGCTTAAAAATATGGTATTTCGTGCAGGCACATAAGTGATTGGGATTTCTTTTGAACCCGAATAATCAGGGACTGCGATGCTTTTATCGGTTAACGCTGAACCACCAAAGGCACTTAAATCCAGTTGCACAATACGATGCTCAGCAACCGACAGAACCTCGGCAATGCGTTTGGCTGCCAATAATTCGGCATTATGCCGCTGTCCATAAGCAAAGCTCAGTGCATAACAGGCAAAACCCTCTGCCTTAGCAATAGCCAGTACTGTTGCAGAATCCAACCCCCCTGATAATAAAACCACTGCTTTTTTCATTGAAATTTCCAAAAAATTACCATCGCTGTCGTAACCAACTCAAAAAAAGACCAATAAAGACAAGAAATTACTTCAAACATTCCTTAATACTCAGTTTAAACGCTTAAATTAAGTAAATAAGTTTTCAATAGTGTAAATTTGGCCTTTGCCAGCTTGTCCTTGGATTACGTGCTATGTTATAAAAAAGAACAAATTGAGCATTTTACATGTTCTCGACATCAGCCACCAGATTTTTTTGACGAGGTGCCATTATGAGCGGCAGCAACCCGGTTAATCAGACTTCAACATTACTTGCTTTGGGGGACACACTTTATGCTGCTCTTCCTACAGGCTCCCTTGACATTCCTGCTCATGATTATAAAACATTCTTCTATCAAAGAAATGAAATTGCCAGTTTATTAAGCTACTACAGTGCTCAATTGAATAGCTCAAATCCCTTCATGTTCAAATACCTCAATGAAGCCCAAAAAATTCAGCAACAGAAACAATTGCTGTTTACTCTCTACTTATATAGTGCCCAAGCCAAAATTGATGAAGTCGAAGGGCGAACTCGAAATTTAAAAGACCACATGGAAGGCATGAACAAATGCCTGCAGCGTTTAAGAGAATTACAGCCTCATCTTAATGACAACCGAGAAGAGGCGCAGTTGCAGCAAGAAATTTCTACCTCCAATGGTTATCTGGCCTATCTTGGTTTAACCATGGTTGCACCCTGGTTGGTTTCCGAAATCATGGAATTCATTGATCCTTCTGCAAAAGGCGAAAATGCTAAAGCCGCAAGCAATGACAGAATATATGAAATAAGAGCAAAAGACGGCGAATTAGACGGCTTTGCTGAAGGGAAAAAGACCAAAGTTGCGATTGAAGGCATGAGTCAGGTCAATGCACGCCGTTTATATTGGGTCTGGGGGGGCGGCATGCTTGCCTCCATACTTGAATTGATGGCATTTAATGAGACCCTGCCTTTGGATCAAATTGGCCAAGCCCAAAAACATCTTTCCACGCCCTCATCCATGACGGGTACCATGAGTTGGGCTCTTTATTACACGCGCTTTGGCATCCAGGCACTTTTATTGATGAAACACTCCGGCCCATGGGTGAATCAAACCGAAAGCCAAATACCTGCCTGGGATAGATTTAAGACCCAATGGCAGCAAAGAAAATTTGCCATACTCAATGATTCAATCTGGGCCACCGCCAATTTAGTCTGCTTTTTCTGGCTCAGAGGTGTAGGCGCAATGGGCTATGCCGGTAATGTGCTCACTGCTTTGCTGTTATTAATGGATTTAACGCTCACCATCTGGCGCTTTGTTGAGGAAAGCACCAAGCACAACGTGGAAATGCAGGCTTTTGAAACACGTAAAGAGAAGCTATTAACCGATATCAGTAAGTTGGACGGTGAAATTGAAGCCAACAAGAAAATTTATGACAAGCTTGAAAATAATGAACAGCAGCAGCAGTTAAAATTGGAGCTGGAGCAAGAAATTAAAGAAGCCGAAAAGAAAAAAGCAATTCTTCAGGCTGAATTGCTGCAGTTTTCCAAAGTTATGAAGCAAAGCCAAACGGCTTGGAAATATAAAAAATATGGATTAATCAATGATACGGTTTATGCTGCAGGTTTGTTATTCGCCTTCTGCATTGTTTGCAGTTTTTTCTTCCCACCCGCGGCAATCGCCCCGCTTGCGGCATTAATTATGGCAGTAGGTGGTGCGGCGCTTTGCTTTAGCTTAACCATCGCCGCGGCGGCCGTTGGTGGTGGACTTGAGATAGCCAAAACCAAAGAATCCATTAGAGAAGCTCGTGAGGATTGTCGATCATTATTACAAGAGTTCAAGGACTGTGCAGATGAAAATGTCCGAAAACAGCTTTACCTGGAAATGAAAGCTTTAATGGCTCAAACCAGTTATCAGGAAGCCCTGGTGAAGCATCAAGCCATCAAATTACTGCGTTCTGTCTTTGTCGATGCAGTCATACCGGCTTTGGTTTTTGCCTCTTTAGTGTTCATGCCATTAGGAATCGGTTTAGCAGCCATGGCTGTTGGGTTGGCGGTTGCTTTGATTTCACACCTGATCATCAGCCACTTTGAACCTAAAAAAGACGATTATGAAGAACTTAAAGACGTCAAACAGCAGGTAAAATTTGAATCTGAATACAATGAGTTTGTGCAAAGGCTTGAGACGAGTGATTCAACTCTCACGGATAAAGATTTGACGCACTTATTTGCCACAAATGAAAACAGGGCATCTCGAACTTGTGGCATTCCCAGTCTGTTTGGCGGCCATGGTTACACCAAACTGGAACCCAGTTCTAACGGACCTGATGCCGCTATAAAAAAGCAGCAATAACCAAATTCCTTCTCTCTCGCAGCATAGTCAACCAAATGGTTTGGTATGCTGCTAAAAAAGTGTATAATTGAAGGATTTGTTGCGCAATTCTTTCCTCATATGAATCTTGAAACAGTATATGACGTCATTGTGGTCGGCGGAGGCCATGCTGGAACCGAAGCCGCTCTCGCGGCTGCTCGCATGGGCGCAAAGACTCTTCTACTCACCCATAATATGGACATGCTTGGTCAGATGTCTTGTAATCCTGCGATTGGCGGCATAGGTAAAGGCCATCTGGTCAAGGAAATTGATGCTCTGGATGGGGCTATGGCCTTGGCGGCCGATGAAGCAGGCATTCAGTTTCGCATTTTAAATGCATCTAAAGGCCCTGCCGTTAGGGCAACCAGAGCGCAGGCGGATCGTGTCTTGTATCGTCAAGCCATTCGCCACCAACTACAAAATCAAAGCAATTTAACTTTGTTTCAGCAAGCAGTGGACGACATTTTAATTGAAGGAGACCGAGTGAGCGCGGTTGTCACGCAAATCGGTTTAATTTTAAAAGCTCAGGCCATTGTGTTAACAGTTGGTACATTTTTAGGTGGCAAGATTCACGTGGGTATGAATCAATATGCGGGCGGGCGCGCAGGCGACCCTCCTGCCATTGCCTTGGCGCAACGCCTGCGGGAATTAGCCCTGCCGGTTGGCCGCCTTAAGACAGGAACACCCCCAAGGATTGATGGCCGCTCACTGGACTACAGTCAAATGAGCGTTCAACCTGGAGATGAACCTGTTCCTGTGTTTTCCTATCTGGGAAATCCCTCTTTGCATCCAAAGCAGGTGCCTTGCTACATCACGCACACCACAGCGCAAACTCATGAAATCATCCAGCAAAATTTACATCAGTCTCCGATGTATGCCGGTGTAATTGAAGGGATTGGACCCCGTTACTGCCCTTCCATTGAAGATAAAATCGTTCGCTTCGCGGATAAATCATCCCATCAAATTTTTGTGGAGCCGGAAGGCTTGACCACACATGAGATTTATCCAAACGGCATTTCAACTAGCCTACCCTTTGAGGTTCAAGTGCAATTCGTACGCACGATAAAAGGCTTTGAGCAGGCACACATCACGCGTCCAGGATATGCCATAGAATACGATTACTTTGATCCTCGCGGGCTAACTCCTTACCTACAAACCAAAGCCTTGAGTAATCTTTTCTTTGCTGGCCAAATTAACGGTACCACAGGTTACGAGGAAGCAGCCGCTCAAGGCTTAATTGCCGGCATGAATGCCGCTTTGCAAACACAAGACAAAGAATTGTGGTCGCCGCGCAGGGATGAGGCTTATGTGGGCGTGTTAATTGATGATTTGATCACCTGTGGAACACAAGAGCCTTATCGCATGTTCACTTCACGGGCAGAGTATCGTTTGCTGTTGCGCGAAGACAATGCTGATCTCCGTCTAACCGAAAAAGGCCGTGAACTAGGATTGGTTGGCGACAAACGCTGGCAGGTCTTTTGTGAAAAAAGAGAAGCCATTGAAAAGGCTCGTGCACAACTTAAAGACAGTATTGTCCGCGTCTCGCACAATGAACAATTACAACATGTACTCGAGAATCCTTTGCAACAAGATTGCAAGGCAGCGGAGCTGCTCAAACGCCCGGAAGTCCGTTATGGCGATTTACAAGCCGTTGAGGCACTCAATTTAGCTGCCTTGCCTGATGACGTGGCAGAACAAGTGGAAATCCAAAGTAAATATGCAGGTTACATTGAACGGCAATTGCTGGATATAGAACGTTTGCGCAAGCATGAGAATACCCAACTCCCCGCTGATTTGGATTACAACAAAGTCTCTGGTTTGTCGAATGAAGTGATGCAAAAATTAAGCCGCATTAGACCCACCACTCTCGCCCAAGCTGGACGGATTTCAGGCGTTACACCGGCTGCCCTATCCTTATTACTCGTTCACCTGAAAAAACATCGGGAATCCGCATGAGCTTTCCTCCTGAAATCAGTAGACAACTGGAAAAAGGCTTTAAGGAATTGGCGATTGACCTGGACCCGGCACCTTTTCTAAATTATTTGTCCTTATTGCATAAATGGAATCGCAGTTATAATTTAACAGCGGTACGCGATTTGGATAGTATGGTTACGCGTCATCTGCTTGATAGTTTGGCTATCATTCCATGGGTTAAGGGACCTGCTATTCTTGATGTAGGCAGCGGAGCTGGCTTGCCTGGAATTCCCCTGGCTCTTTACAGTTCGAATTGGCAGATAACCCTGCTGGATAGCAATGGCAAAAAAATTCGTTTTTTACAAGAAGTTAAGCGCAGTTTAAATCTTAATAATGTCCATATTGTGCAATCTCGCGTTGAAAACTACCACCCGCCCTCAGCTTTTGATACAGTAACAAGTCGGGCCTTTAGTGATTTGGCGCAAATGCTACAGTGGACTTCTCACCTTGTTCATCGAGAAGGCATTTGGCTTGCCATGAAAGGCCGCTACCCTGAAACCGAATTAGCGAGCATCAACCTGCCTTATCAAGTCGAGTCTTATTCAGTACCAGGACTGGATGGCGAGCGTTGCTGCGTGATCATCAAAAATGCAACCGAGGAATAACCATGGCCAAAGTCATAGCCATTGCTAATCAAAAAGGAGGCGTGGGTAAGACAACCACCGCAATCAATTTGGCGGCTTCTTTAGCGGCCAACCGTCATCCAGTGCTGTTGGTTGATCTGGATCCTCAAGGCAATGCCACCATGGGCTCAGGCGTCGATAAAAATGCCCTGGTTCTAACAGCTAATGATGTCCTTCTTCGTGATTGCCTGGCAGAGCATGCCTCGGTATCCACTTTATGTGGCTATGATTTAATTCCAGCGAATGGCGATTTGACGGTAGCAGAAGTCAGTTTGATGGAACGGAATCACCGCGAAACCTTTCTGTTTAAAGCATTGCAGTCGGTACAAAGCGCCTATGATTTTATTTTGATTGATTGTCCACCCGCTTTAAATACTCTCACCATCAATGCCTTGGTAGCCGCAGATTCGGTTCTAATTCCCATGCAATGCGAATATTATGCTTTGGAAGGATTGGCCGCATTAATCAATACCATTGAACAAGTGAGAGCAAGTGTTAATTCACGTTTGCACATCGAAGGCTTGCTTCGAACAATGTACGATGCGCGCAACCGCCTATGCTCAGAAGTTTCTAAACAACTTCTTGAACACTTTGGTAATAAAGTATATCGCACCGTCATACCGCGCAATATTCGACTGGCTGAGGCGCCCAGCCATGGTGTACCAGCGCTGCAGTATGACAAAAGCTCCGCAGGAGCTGCAGCTTACATGGTTTTGGCTTCTGAAATCATTAACAAACAGGCTGTTGCTTCAGTTTGAGAACAGGTCAGTCGGTTTTTGAATTTCAAATTGCACAATAAGTGCAGAATGGTCATGTTCATAGCATTTTGAAACACGCCTTTCAGAGGCTTGGCGTTATAGCCATTCGTACTGATTGGGCAGTGACCCGTTAATAGAGGTTATTATGACAGTTAAAAGCAGAGGTTTGGGACGTAATTTATCAGCTTTATTGGGCAGCAGCCACACGGGGCTTTTAATGGATAAGCCAAGTTCCGAGCATTTGAAACTAGCTGTTCATTCTCTGCAGCCAGGAAAATATCAACCCCGCGGGGAAATTGAAGAGTCCACTCTCAATGAATTGGCTTCTTCAATCAGGCAGCAAGGCTTATTGCAGCCTTTAATAGTCCGCGAAATAGACAATGGCCGCTATGAGATTATTGCGGGGGAACGGCGGTGGCGCGCTTCCCAACTGGCAGGATTAAGTGAGGTGCCTGTCGTTCTACGCCAGGTGGATGATGAAACCGCCATGGCAATGGCTCTTGTTGAAAATTTGCAACGCGAAGATTTAAATCCAATGGATCAAGCGCGTGCAATGCATCGCTTGACTACCGAATTTGCCCTTACGCATCAGCAAGTTGCCGATCTTCTCTCTAAATCACGTGCTGCAGTCAGCAATTATTTGCGTTTACTCTCGTTAAATCCCGAGGTGCGCCGCTTACTGGAACATGGTGATTTGGATATGGGACATGCCAGGGCTCTACTTATTTTAGAACCAGAACAGCAAAGTCAAGTTGCCAAATTGGTTGTGGCACAGAGTCTTTCAGTAAGAGAAACAGAAAAACTGGTCGCTCGAGTTAAAGCCGGCAAACCTGAGCCTGTACAAACGAAAAGAGAATTATCTCCACAGGTGCAGGTTCAATTACAGGCATTATCCCACCAACTCAAAACCAAAGTAAAAATTAATCAGGCAAGCTCGGGCAAAGGAACTTTGGTCATTCACTATGAGGATTCCGAGAGATTGCAGGCACTGATTAATGAGCTGCTTAGCCAATAGGTGTAAGCTTTAAGCTTGCCAGCTCTTGATTTGGAATGCAGCTGCCTTTAGGTGATTAGCGTTGCATAAATTGAGCGACAGCATCCTGTATCCAGGATAGTTTCCCAGGAGCGGTAGTTTATAAAATTCCTTGTTTTTATCCCGGAATGCTTAAGAATTGTGCAATACTGCCGATATAAAAGTATATCGCGGAGATGCTCATGCAAATTGAACCACTTCAACCTGTGGCGGTAACACTAAAATGCAATGAAAATTATGCATCCAGTCTGCTTTTAGAATTAACAGACAGCAAAATGAAAGTGAGCAGTGAAGACTATCTTGATAAAGATAGTTTAGTGACATTTAAAGCGCAATTCTTTTATGGAGAGGCAATCGTCAGCAGCGTGCAGTTTCAGGACAGGAAATTTACTTATACCTTGGAAATACGCTCGATTAAATATCAACCTGGATTGTTGGTCAATCAGAAGTTGTAGTGCAATATGGCGAACCATCGCTCGCCATATTGAGTGAACGTGGATTAGAGCCAATACACAAAAATAAACAAAAATAACCAGACGACATCCACAAAGTGCCAATACCATGCCACGGCTTCGAAGGCAAAATGCCGCTCAGGAGTAAAATGACCACGGATGCAACGGATTAGTATGACGATTAACATGATAGTACCGATGGTCACATGCAAGCCGTGAAAACCCGTTAACATAAAAAAGGTAGTCCCATAAATACCGGCATCGAGAGTAAGATTCATGTCTGTATATGCTTCATGGTACTCATACGATTGGCATGCCAAGAAGGTTATACCCAAGAGAATGGTCAAGATCATAGATATGATCAATTGCTTACGCCTGTTTAGCTTCAGCGCCCAATGCGCCCAGGTGATGGTTGCGCCGGAGGTTAATAAAATTAAGGTATTCACCGCAGCAAGGCCCCAGGCCTTCATTCCTTCGGCAGCACCAACGAATACTTCATTATTAGGATTAATCAATAATGGCCACTGCGCTTTAAAATCATTCCAAAGAGTAATATGCGTGATAGGATGGATTTCGCCTCCTAGCTCCGGAACCGACACCAGTCGAGTAAAAAACAAAGCACCAAAAAAAGCGCCAAAAAAACACACTTCGGAAAAAATAAACCAAACCATTCCCCAGCGAAAAGAACGGTCGACTTGCAAGTCGTACAAACCTTTTTGATTCTCATAAATGACTTGGCCAAACCAGCCAAACATCATGATTGCAAGAATGGCCACACCTAATGTAAATAGATAAGGACCATACCAATCATGGTGCAGCCAGGAAGCAGCCCCAACCAGAGTCGTAGTCAAACCAATCGAACCCACTAATGGCCAGTGACTGGGTTTGGGTACATAATAAGTGCCATGTGCTCCCATTATTGATAATTCTCCTCTTCTTGCTCTTACTAAGCCTAATTAATTATTTTATCGCTTACATCAAAGAGTGTGTAAGACAAAGTAATGGTTCTAACACTCTCTGGCAAATCTGGATCAAGGTGAAACAACAGCGGCATGTCCATCGCTTCATGTCCGTTTAAAGTTTGTTGCGTAAAACAAAAACATTCCGTCTTCTTAAGGTATTTTGCCGCTATTCCGGGCGTTATACTCGGTATAGCTTGTACGGTCATTCGATGATCAGCCTTGTTCTCGGCATAAAACGCCAATTTGGCGATTTCACCCGGATGAACTTTAATCTTATGAGTCTTTGGGTAAAAAGCCCAAGGCAAGGAGCTGTTAAGCGTAGATACAAATTCCACAGTAATGACTCTGTCTTGAACAATTTTGGCATCAGGAGTACTGGCATTCGTTGTCTGGTAAATTTTGCCATTGATACCAAGCGCCTTGCACAAACTATTATAAATCGGCACCAGCGCGAAGCCAAAAGCAAACATGGCAATCGTGATCACCGCTAATGTGATAACTAATTTTTTATGACTTTTTTCAGCCATTATACCTCTCTTCTGAAAACTGCCATGTATAACCTCAACGATAATCCATCCGTGGTCATAAGACTACTGACCAATAGATGGATTTATCTTGCATTTATGCAATTCTGCCCGTTCTCGAAAATGACATCAATGGCCATTTGATGCCATACACAGCTAGTGAATTTCCGGTGGAATTGTAAAACTGTGATAAGGTGGTGGAGATGGCAAAGTCCATTCCAGACCACGAGCTCCCTCCCAAACCTGGGCATCAACTTTCTTACCGCCACGGATGGTTGCGATTATATTATACAGGAAGATCAGTTGTGACAGTCCAAAAATGAAAGCGCCGATCGAAACGATCATGTTAAAATTCGTGAATTGCAGGGCATAATCAGGGATTCGCCTTGGCATACCGGCTAATCCTAGGAAATGCATTGGGAAAAAGGTTAAATTCACTGAAATCACGGATAACCAAAAATGCCATTTGCCTAAGCGCTCATTGTACATGTGCCCGGTCCATTTAGGCAGCCAGTAATAGGTCCCAGCCATTAAAGCGAAAATAACTCCCGGCACCAGCACATAATGGAAATGTCCTACTACGAAATAGGTATCCTGATATTGATAATCTGCAGGAACCAAGGACAACATTAATCCGGTAAACCCACCAATAGTAAACAGAAATACAAAGGCGATGGCAAAAAGCATGGGTGTTTCAAAAGTCATTGCCCCTTTAAACATGGTGCTAACCCAGTTAAAGACCTTAACTCCAGTAGGCACCGCAATGAGCATGGTGGCATACATAAAGAAAAGTTCACCGGCTAAAGCTATGCCGGTGGTAAACATGTGGTGCGCCCAGACAATAAAAGATAAAAATGCAATGCTGGCGGTTGCATACACCATAAAATGGTAGCCGAACAATGGTTTTCTGCTAAACGTAGGTATCACTTCGGAAATGACGCCGAAAGCAGGCAGGACCAAAACATATACTTCAGGATGTCCAAAAAACCAGAACACGTGTTGAAACAAGATGGGGTCACCACCACCTGCTGCCTCGAAGAAGGAGGTGCCGAAATGCCTGTCTGCAAGCATCATGGTCACAGCCCCGGCTAAAACAGGCATGATGGAAATCAATAGAAATGCGGTAATTAACCAAGTCCATACGAACATAGGCATTTTCATTAACGTCATGCCTGGAGCACGCATGTTCAGAATAGTCGCAATGATGTTAATGGAACCCATAATTGATGAAATTCCGGCCATATGAATGGCAAAAATCATAAAATCCGTGCTTGGCGGAGCGTATTTAGTAGAAAGTGGCGCATACATTGTCCAGCCGAAGTTAGGTCCACCACCAGAATGAAACAATGTGGAGCCTAATAAAGCAAAAGCAAAGGGTAATAACCAAAAACTCCAGTTGTTTAATCTTGGTAGAGCCATATCCGGCGCACCAATCATTAATGGGATTTGCCAGTTGGCCATCCCTGTAAACGCAGGCATTACCACGCCAAAGAGCATAATGAGCCCATGCATGGTAGTCATTTGATTGAAGAAATTCGGATCGACAAAAACACGGCCAGGCTGGAGAAGCTCCAAACGGATGATTAAAGCCATGCCGCCAGCAACAAAAAAGCTGACCAAGGCCAGAATCATATATAGAGTACCGATATCTTTATGGTTTGTTGTAAATAACCAGCGTTTTACAAAACCAATGATGCCTTTACCCTGTTCTGGGCCATGTTCTTCGTGCTCTTGATCATGAGCTAATACTTGACTCATCGCAAACCTCCAGCTTGAGCTTTATTGACCATTGTCGGTTGTTGATTATTGCTTTGGCGTACTTGTGCAACATCAGCAGGTTGTACTGAATCATTGGTATTATTCCCCCATGCATTACGCTCGTACGTGGTGATGGCTGCAATTTCCTCATCAGTTAACTGATCTTTGAACGCTTGCATTGCTGTACCGGGGACGCCGTGCAATATGATGTTAATATGCCGTGAAATAGGGTTGCCCACTGCCACAGAGCTGCCTTTAAGCGGTGGATATAATGGCGGAAGTCCTTTACCATCTGCTCGATGGCAAGCGGCACAGAATTGTTCATATTTTTGTTTGCCCGTCATCATCAATTGATCACGGGTTAATTGCGCTTGAGCAGCAGGCTGAGCGGCATTCTCGGCGTATTGGTCACGGACTTTAGTCTGAGTTGCGACCCAGTTATTAAATTCATCTTCACTGACTGCCTTAACCACAATTGGCATGTATGCATGATTTAAACCACAAAGTTCAGCGCATTGGCCGCGATATATCCCTGGTTTTTCAATTCTTGCCCAAGCTTCATGCATAAATCCTGGCATGGCATCGCGCTTCACACCCAGTTCAGGCACCCACCAGGAGTGAATGACGTCATTGGAGGTTACCAAAAAGCGAATTTTTTTGTTCACTGGGACAACAACGGGGTTGTCAACTTCTAGCAAATACCATTGCCCCTTTGGTTTCTCATTATGAATTTGCTCGTATGGAGTGGATAAATTGCTAAAAAAACTGATCCCTTGATCCAGATATTGATATTGCCATTTCCACTGATAGCCAACCACTTTAATGGTTACATCCGAGTCACTACTGTCCTCAAGACGTATCAGTACCTTAGTAGCCGGAATGGCAAGGCCAATCAAGATTAAAAATGGAATGACAGACCACACAATCTCAAGGCGAGAATTATCATGGAAGCTCGCAGGAGCATAGCCTTTGGACTTACGGTGATGAATTAGGGAGTAAATCATGACGCCGAAAACGACAAGGCCAATGATGGCGCAAATCACCATTGCAATCATGTGCAAATCGTACATGTCTTTGCTTAAGGGCGTTACCCCTCTATACATATTCATTTGCCATTTATCTGCAGCGGCCATGACAGATTGATGTATACCCAATCCCACTATCGCAGCCAGCATTGCTCTAAGCTTCAACCCCTTTAGCATCCCCATATCACCTCTTTAAGTAGCTTTATCTCAAGGAATTTATTTGACGCGCGGCTAATTAGGCCGCGCCCATTATACCTTGCCTGTTCCCATCGTTGCTCTTACCACAATGAGTAATTACCCTCGGTTTTAGAGCGACTGACCATGTATTTGACCGCCTCAAGAATTTCCCCAGTGGTACACTCTTTACAGCCGCCATTTTTAGGATGGTAATCTCCTTTGACGGTATTCTCGACCAAAACATCTATATTTTTTGCAATCAGAGATTTCCAGGCGGCTTTATCTCCGAGTTTGGGCGCACCATCTTTGCCCTCGTTATGACACATGCTGCAGTTTTCCTCGTAAACTTCCTGGCCATTTGCAGGGTATTTAGCTGCTCCGCCAGTGGTCAAATCTTGCCATTGCGAACGAGACAAGGAAGCATTTAGGATATAATCCACTGCAGAAATAATGTCGTCATCAGAACAAGTCACACAAGCCCCTTTGACAGGCATGCTGTTATAGCCTCGGATAGCATGGCGATAAAGACCTGTTAGGCCATGCATTTTAAGGCGCATGTACCAGTTTGCACCATTGCCAATTATTGGCGCAGTCATTTCTCCCCTTTGATGACAAATGATGCAAGCTTTGACATACACTTGCTTGCCACGTTTCAAAGTGGGTTGGCTTTCTGAAGCAGGAACACCCAAAGGCTCGTCGCTAACCACTGTTTTTAAGTAGGTGGCAATGGCAAAACGATCCTCATCCGTCAAGTAGGACAAACTATTGTGGTTCACCTCAGCCATTGGACCAGAAACAGGCCCTGCGCGATTGATTAATTGTCCTTTGGCAAAAACATCTGCTACTTCATAGCGACTGGCAGAACGTAGACCATATTTGGTGATGTTCGGTGCCCAATAGCCATCAATAAAAGTTCCTGTTAAGTAGAAGCGATTCTTTGGGGCTCCAAAGATATTAAGTGGTGTGTGGCACATGCTGCAATGCCCCAGGCTGTCTACAATGTATTTTCCACGATTCCAAACAGGAGACCTCTCAGAATCGTAAGGCACAGAGTTATCATCCGGGAAGAAAAACAATAAGTTCCATCCCCACAGGGCAAAACGTGATCCGGGAACATTAAAAGGAAATGGTAAAGGTTTATTTTTTAGTTTGACTGGTGGAATGCTCATGAAGTAAGCATAAAGAGCTCGTGCGTCATCGTCAGTCATTTTTGCAAAATAAATATAAGGGAATACCGGGAAATAGTTTCTCCCTTGAGGATCCCTGCCTTCTTTTAAGGCACGAATAAAATCTTGTTCGGTCCAATTTCCAATACCTGTTTCTTTATCAGGGGTGATATTGGGACTGTAGAAAGTACCAAAGGGGGTTTCAATGGGCAGTCCGCCTGCATAAGCCGGTGTTCCTGCTTTGACATCAGTATGACAGGCGATGCAATCACCCATTTTTGCCAAATACTCTCCTCGTTGCACGAGTTCTGGTGAGAAGCCTTTTACAGCGCTCGTTGGCGGATAGGGAGGATAGTAGCCATCAATTAATGGTTCCATTGGCCTATTTCTATTATCCACCGGCTTCAGAATGGCTTGCGTATTATTATTTTGGGTGACTGCAGGTTGGGTCGCGGTCACACCTTGATTGGGATTAGCCGGTGCTCCCGTAGTGATGGTACTTCCCGTTGAGCTGCTATTGCCGGAAGCAGCAGTCCCTGCCTCCGGTTGCGTTGCCTGTGGCTGCCCAATACTGGTAGAAGCATCAGTGGTTGCATTGGGCGAAGTAGTAGGCTTATCAACCGCCGGTGTTGCTGTGGTTGTTTTCGAATCGGTCTTGATTGCTTTGCTATTTTTCTCTTGAGCTTTAGCCGTGGAATTCGTTTTGCCCTTAGTAGTCTTGGAGGTCGACGCCTGTTTAGAATTGTTGGTCGAAAGGTCTTTTCCACTGGTATGCCCACTGCTGGCAACAGCAACGCCGGATGGCAAAGCCAATATTATTAAAAAAGACACAACAAGTGCGTTTTTTGTCAACAAAGAGCCCACGCTCCCTCCTTTAAATTAATTACCTAAAGGTAAGACGGTCAGGAAAAAATAATTTGGCATTTTATACCCCTCGTGGGTCAACTGCAATGTTGATTGTTGCTGCAATGAATAAATAATGGAGTGATAATAGCGATAGAAATAAGGCAGAAGACAAATTAATGTACAAGATTACCTTTTAATCCTATTTTAAAAACTGCCGTGCGCCCTGTTTTATCGATTTAATAAACTGCTGATAGCGTTTAGCGGGTAATTGCCAGTAATGCCAATACAATGGCATTAACCAATGTTTATCCGGACAAATTTCTTGCAATTCGCCTGAACTTAATTCATCACTTATATCCAGGCTGGGAATCCAGCCGTAGCCGTAGCTTTGCAGGGCAAATTGCTTGTAAAGATGAACCGATGGCACTCTATGGAAGTGCCTGAGAGTGAAGGATTTATTAAAAAAATACTGAAAAAAATGCTGCGGTAAGCGATCTCGACTGTCAAAAATGATGACCGGGGCCCGTTGCAAATTCTCTTCCAAACCACGCTTGTTGTCAAAATAACGCTTCACAAACTGTGGGGAAGCTACCAATATGTAGGTCATGTGGCCCAGTAGATCGCATTCACAGCCCGGGAGTGGGCGATTATAAGTGCTAATGCAAGTAGAAACAGCCCCTTTACGGAAATGATCAATGGTCACATCCTGATCATCACTGATGATATCAATATTAATTTTTTCAAATAAATTTAAAGAGGGTAATAAACGCAAAAACCAGGTCTCTAAACTGTCACGGTTCAATGCTATGGAGAGCCTTGCCGGTAAATCATGCTGAATTTCCTGTAATAAATGTTCTTCCAGTAAACGGGTTCTGCGCAAAAGGCTTAATAATTTTTCACCAAGAGGCGTGGCTTGGTAGGGCAGCGTGCGAATGAGCAGGGGCTGGCCAAATTGGGACTCCAACTGCTTAATTCTTTGTGTCACCGCAGGCTGAGTGATAAATAGCTGCTTAGCCGCTGCTGCAAAACTTTGAGTTTGAATCACCGCATCCAATGCTTGTAAACCGCGCTGCTCAATCTTCATAAGTAAATTTTATCATTCATAAAAATTATTAATTTTAATTATAGTGAAGAATATAGGATAATTGCCATTCTTTTAATCATTTGCGATGAATCATGTTGGTATATTTCAATGGCTTATTCTTAGGGTTATCATTAATTACGGCTTTGGGCCCTCAAAACGTATTTTTAATCCGACAAGGCGCATTGGGCAAATACGCCATGCTTTCAGCAGTGGTTTGTTTTTTCTGTGATGTCATTTTGGTCAGTGGCAGCGTGGCAGGACTGCACAAAATTTTAGAGCTTCACCCCGTTTTTCAAGTGTGGATTACCTGGTTTGGCGTCGCTTTTCTTTCCTTTTATGGGACAAAAGCCTTGCAGCAGGCTTTTGCCAGGAATCCTGTTAAAAACAAAGCCGCCAAGGAGGCAACCAGCCGCTGGCAAATCATCGCCTTAGCATTGGGTTTTAGTCTCCTTAATCCCCATGCAATTATTGACAGCCTCGTAATAATTGGCGGGGGCAGCAGCCAATTTCCAGAGCATAAGCAAGCTTTTTTGTTTGGAGTCATCACCTCAAGCTTGTTCTGGTTTTCTGCCTTAACGCTGACAACCCGTTATTTTGCTAAAGCTCTGTCTCGACCCACAATTTGGCGAAATATTGAATTGGCAAGCGGTATGTTGATGTTTTTTTTAAGTTTTAAATTAGCTTGCACCCAGTTTTAATCGAGAAGCGCCGCCGTCAGAGTTACTGCATTTTTAAATAACCAGTAACCATGGCTGGCGCATACCGTTCTGCCACTCTCTGAGTACATCCTTTTAAATAGGCAATAGAGACAGCCATTAGGTCACCATTACCGCCTTCACCATAAACGCCAAACCAAATGTTTTTCACCTGCCGCCCAGCAGAGAATTCAGCACATTTTTCCTTAAACGTTTCACTGGGCTCAATTTCCCTATAAGAAAGCAGGTATGAGCTAAAATCTTCCTCAGACCATAAAGCTATTGTTTCAGGCTTAACGAAAGGCCCCAGCGTGAGAATAACTTCTTGGATTAATGGTACTCCTAATTTATACCACTTGTCTTTTTTAGTCATTGCCCAACTATAAGCCTCTATTAAATCCTTCAAGGCGGCCCAATAAGGCCTAAGAACTAAATCAGGATTAGCACTGCGGTGCCCCCATAAATAGGCCGCGTAAGAAAATCCAGCTATGGATAAAGTAGTGGAAGGTAACAACGGGATAAATGAAGAGCCTGCATAAAAGAATAAACCTACCCCTAGGGATGTTAGAATCTGATTATCAAATTCAAACAAATTTTGCTGTGCCTGCTTGAAACACTTCAAACGCTGTTCAAGAATTTGTAAATGATCTTTTGATTTATAGGCAAAATCCATCTTAGGTAACTGCTCTGGGGAAGATGGGGTAGAAAAATAATTAAAAAAACCAAATGGATTGGAAAACGCTCTAAACATACTTCACTCCATTGAAAAGCATTCAAGATTTTTTAACTGATTGTCAAAAAAATAGCAAGAGCAGGTTTTATTTACAAAGGATTAGATAAGAAAGGGCCAATCAGTGTGTCGCCAATTGACCCAGTGGAATGACACATAGCAAGTCCAACCTCGCAGCGCAAATATCTCATACAGCAAACGGACTGTCAATATTTTAACCTGAATGTGGTTGAGGTTAGTGCATTGTTTATCTTGCATAAGTTTGGACGCATTCCTATTTGTTGTTCTGCCATTCCTGCGCTAGACTGCATATGAATTTAGTAGTGTGGATTTTTTATGTTCTACGGTGACAATGTTCAAAATACAAGACAACTTTTTTTTACAAGCTGGGAGAAGCATCGGCAAAAGCAAGCTCTTTCGCCTCTTGAACAGCAAATTGTGGCTGTGATTATTGCCCACCCTGAATACCAAGCCTTACTAGAAGATCCACAGCAAAAAGATAAGATGTATTTTCCCGAAATGGGGCAAAGCAATCCTTATTTGCACATGGGGCTTCACCTTGCCATTCGGGATCAGGTGAGTACGGATAGGCCAGCAGGGATTATTAAAGTGTATCAGCAATTACTTCAACGATATGGCGATGAGCAAACGGTTGAGCACCTAATGATGGAGCATTTGGTTGAATGCCTGTGGCAGGCGCAAAGAAACCATTGCATGCCTGATGAACAAAAATACCTTGAAGATTTGGCCAAACTCGTTGGCTAAAGACATCCCTTAAGCCAAGTGTTTTTTCAATTGGGTATCGGACTGAGATGGGTTAGAATGAGTAACATCTCTACTCGCAGTTGCAGCAAATGAATGATAAAGAACAGCTGACGCATTTTGGCTTTGAGTCAGTAGCCTGGAATGACAAAGAAAAAAAAGTGGGTGCGGTTTTTAAATCCGTAGCCAAAAGTTATGATTTAATGAACAACATTATGTCATTCGGCATTCATCATCTTTGGAAACGCTTCACTGTGGAAGTGAGCCATGTCCGTCCGGGACAAACGGTATTAGATTTGGCAGGCGGCAGCGGCGACATAACCCGTTTACTCCGTAAAAAAGTGGGCGCAAATGGCCAGGTCATTCTGGCTGATATTAATGCTGCCATGTTGGAAGTTGGACGGGATCGCTTACTGGATGAAGGCTTACATGAAAACATTCATTTGGTTCAAGCCAATGCGCAATGTTTGCCTTTTGCCGATAACAGCTTTCATTGCATCACCATTGGATTTGGCTTAAGAAATGTAACCGACAAGGAGGAAGCCTTAAGATCCATGTATCGCGTTTGTAAACCTGGGGGCAAATTGATGGTTTTAGAGTTTTCGACCCCCAATTTTCCAGGTCTTAAACCTCTTTACGACTGGTATTCATTTAATATCTTACCCAAACTGGGCGAATTGTTCGCCCAAGATGCCGCGAGCTACCAGTATCTGGCCGAGTCCATTCGCATGCATCCTTCGCAAGAGAATTTAAAACGACTGATTGAAAGCGCGGGCTTTGAAGACTGCAGTTATTATAATTTGAGTGGGGGCATTGTTGCCTTACACATTGCTTATAAATATTGAGAATCTTATGATTAAGAAATATTCTTTAAAGGCCTTACAAAAAGCCATCAACCATGCCTTGATGCTGGATGAAAGCATGCCGGCTAAACTCACAGCATTGCAGGGCAAAGTGCTTGAAATCATCATCACCCCCCTGGCGACGAATTTTTTTATTCATTTTGACGAAGGTACAATGAAATTATTGGCCGACTATGATGGCCAACCCGACACCATTATCCACAGCAGCCCCATTGGCTTAATTCGCCTGAGTTTTTTGCCAGCCTCAAAAGCCCGCTCTTTGTTTAATGATAAAATGAGACTCTCTGGTGATCTCGAATTAGGGCAACAAGTAAAAAAGCTCTTTGATGAATTGGATATTGATTGGGAAGGCCATTTGGCTCATTTCACCGGGGATGTCGTTGCCCATCAAATTGGTTCATTGTTCCGTCATGGGCTTGCTTTTAGGAAGCAGGTCACCGAATCCATGCGCAGCAATCTTAGCGATTATCTCCATGAAGAGTTGGCTGCCTTTCCCAGCCGCGAGGAAATCGATGATTTTTTTGCGGATATTGACAAGCTGTCGCTCGATGTCGAGCGCTTACAAGCCCATGTGAACCAGTTGATGAAACATGAAATCAATTAAACAACTTATCCGTCTACTTCATATAAACACCATTTTAGCTCGCAACGGCTTAGATCAGGTCATTGTCAGCATTCGGTTATTTAGCCCTTTCCGCTTTATCGTCTATCTAAACCCCTGGAATTGGTTTCGCAAGGAAAAATTAACTCGGGGAGAGGCATTGAGAAAAAGCCTGGAAGAACTAGGACCTATTTTTATTAAATTTGGCCAGGCTCTTTCCACCCGCCCTGATATTTTGCCGCCCGATATTGCCCTTGAACTGTGCAAATTACAGGATGATGTACCACCTTTTGCCAGCGATAAGGCCTTGTCCATATTTGAATTGGCATTTGGACAATCTGCCTTTGAGGTATTTGCCGAATTTGACCCTATTCCTCTTGCATCAGCATCGATGGCTCAAGTTCATGCAGCCAAGTTAAAAACAGGTGAGGAAGTGGTGGTTAAGATTTTGCGCCCAAACATGCGTAAAATCATAGAACAAGATTTAAGCATCATGTACACCATTGCCAATTTAGCGGATCGCTACTGGGCTGAGAGCAAGCGCTTAAAGCCACGAGAAATTGTCCAGGAATTTGAGCATAACTTGCTCGACGAGCTCGATTTACAACGTGAAGCAGCCAATGCAGCCCAATTAAGAAGAAATTTCTGCAAGTCACCGCTGCTTTACATACCGGAAGTGTATTGGGATTACACTCGTGAAAATATTATGGTAATGGAGCGGATTCGCGGAATTCCTGTTGCTGATGTGGCTTCACTGAAAGAGCATGGGGTTGATATTAAGAAATTGGCTGAACGAGGGGTAGAAATATTCTTTACCCAAGTGTTTAGAGATTGTTTCTTCCATGCTGACATGCACCCGGGAAACATTTTTGTTTCCACATTAAGACCCCATGATCCGCAATACATTTGCATTGATTTTGGTATTATTGGCACCTTAAGTGACAGCGACAAACGGTATTTGGCTGAAAATTTGTACGCCTTTTTTAATCGCGATTATCGCCGCGTAGCCCAACTTCACGTTGAATCGGGATGGGTTGCCCGTGACACCCGAGTTGAGGAATTTGAGAGCGCCATTCGCACGGTGTGCGAACCCATTTTTGAAAAACCTTTAAAGGATATTTCTTTCGCCCAAGTGGTACTCCGTTTGTTTCAGGTGGCCAGACGCTTTAACATGCAGGTGCAACCGCAATTGGTTCTGCTGCAAAAAACTTTGCTGGCCATCGAAGGTTTGGGTCGCCAGCTTTATCCTGAACTGGATCTTTGGGCTACGGCAAAACCTTTTCTTGAAAAATGGTTGAAAGAGCAAATGGGCCCGCGGGCATTTTTAAGGCAATTACGAGAAAATCTTCCTTTCCTTTCCGAGCAACTGCCTCACATGCCGCGTTTATTAAATGATGTGTTGCAACTGACAAAAGAGCAGAAGATCAGAGCCCTTGTACGTGAAAATGAGCAGCTGATTGACTATAAACCCAAATGGTATCGAGTGCTTGGAGCAAGTACCTTTGCCAGCCTCATTACTGCAGGTTTTCTTGATATCTTGAACCAAGATAAAATAGCAGCCGTAGTCATTTCCGTAGCTGTTGTTACCGCTGCATTAACATTCTTTAACTGGACTAACAGGAGTTAACATGGGATTAAGTGGAATCAGTCCAATGTCTTTACTGCTAATCTTATTGATTGTTCTTGCCCTTTTTGGCACCAACAAGTTAAAAAATATTGGTTCTGACTTGGGGGCAGCCATAAAAAATTTCAGGCGCGCCATGAATGAAGACGACGATAAAAAATCATGAGCAGCGCTGAACTGTTGATCATTATTTTGGTGGCCATCATTGTGTTTGGTCCCAATAAATTGCCGATGTTGGCGGAACATTTGGGCAAATTGTATAAACAGTTCTTGCACTTGAAAGAGCAAGCGATGGCTTTTTGGCAGGCGCGATGGAATGAACAGCAGTTGCGGGAAAATCTTAAAAAAGCAGAACAAGCGGACGCCTGCTATCAGCAGCCTAACTCAAGGAAGCTTGAGTCATCAAGTGAGTTGCAAGCTGACTGTCAAGAAGATAAGGAGCCTGAGCGGCGAGATGCCAATTAAAAAGGACAATGAGCCAGCACCTAGTAAGCCTTTATTCCCCATCAGGAACCTTTCATTGCTGTACCAATCGCATTATCTGCTTGCTCGCCTTCATCCGTGGTGGACGTTTTTAAGGCAGATTGAATTCTCGTTGCTTTTTGTGATTCATAGGGCTTGAAGAAGCTAAATTGACTGCTGATTGAAAGTCCAAACGTTTTTTCAAACGCTGAATTGATTACATCAATAATTAAGTTAAAAGCACGCTCATAACCGCTTTCAGGAGGAAATATTTCGCGTGCAAGGTTGCTGAGCTTGTCTTGCTTTTCCTCTATTCTCTGGTTCCCAAGCAAAACTTCAAATGTTCCTCGACGGAATTTATAAAAACCTTGTTTCTCTATGTCATCCTTAAACAATGAGACATCAAAAGAATTGAATTTATCCATGATTTTGGCAAGCTGGGCAAAATCATGTCTCTCTGAGGCTTTTTCCAATGTCTCAATTTTTTTATGATGTTCATGGCGGCTGAAGCTGTCTGCTAGTACTCCCGTTGTTAAAGCCAATTTCCTCTCAGCGAGCTTGATTTGCGCATCATCGCCAAGTCTTTGAGCCTCAGCAAGCGCCTTCTGATCCTTAAGGTATTCACAGGCCAATTGGTTTTGCAATGTCTCTGGAAAATACATTTGCCTTAAGAAAGAATTAACGGCATTAGCATTAGCTGGAGTAACTTGGCCAATCATCTTTGCCAAAGCTTCATTTTCCCTGCAGTACAATAGAAACCAATGGGAAGCCACTCTTAATTCCTTACGCTCCCCTTCCATACCTTTGCTGCGCACCAATGTTTCATGTTCTGCATGCCACAGGTTGGCCAATCCATCAATTAGCTGATTATCATAGTCTTTAATACCTTCAAGCAAGAAATTTAACTCTTGTGAATTCAGCGCACCCTTTCTCAGGCTTTCCATTTCTGAATTATTTTTACACAAAAGATAAACTACTTCGCATTGTTTGACGTTTTTAGCTAATCCATCCAGCATTTGTCCGGTTAAGGCAATCCCGTTTTTATCCAATTCAACAATGGCATCCATAAAATAAGGACGATCCAGGTTTTCTTGACTGATGAACTCGCGAAACACTTCGTTGTTGAGTGTTCCAAGAACAGCATTGATGACATTTGGCTTATCCAGATAGCGATGTGGCTCATTGATGCCGAGCGTATGCATGGCGGTGAGGAAATTTATTTTTTGCAGAAATTCCAGGGGCGCGTCGCTTCCGACAGCAAAATCTTTCAAGGCGACCAATGCTTTTAAATTGAAGGCTGCAAGATTATCCTGATGATTAAGAAACTTGATGATTGATTGAGATGAAGCATAGAGGGAGAGGACGTTTAATAATTGCTTGCCTTTATTACTTCCCATGCGGTTTAATTTATCTTGTAACAATTCTAAATTTAAATTCCTGTGATTGTCTTCAACCGTAATGATTTCCCTGGCAAGCTTATGCAAGGTGATAATGTCCTGAACCTCTGCCGCCTGGGCTTGAAAATCTTGCAATTCATTTTTTACCTTCGTGCATTCCTGATTAAGTGTTTGAAGATCAGCCTGGGCATTAAAAGCTCCCCTTTGCAAAATGGCCTGGCCAGATAAGTCTGCATAGTGCGCCCTTTCCAATTCGGTTATTTTATCGGCATCAATCTCGTTAAATGATTCCAAACCAGTCATCAGTTGATTGGCGCGTTCTACACAGGTGGCTACCAGGCCTTCAATTTTTTGTCTTACGATGGCTTCAGCTTGCTCCAGTTTGGCTTCCAATTTCTCAACAGCCTGCAATCGGTCTTCATTAAACTTAATCCTCTCCTCAATTGTTCTTGTGACCGTTTGAGGAATAGCAAGCGCTTCAAAACCAGCATAAATACCATTTAAATCAGCCGGTATAACAAATTGTTGTTCTTGCACAAGATGAGCTAAGGCAGAAACAGTATCTTTGTCCTGCAAAATACGTTTTTCAACAACGTGCTCTTGATCAAGCATTTCACGACATTTGGCTTGCAGAACTTTTAACTCCTTAGCTGCAAATTTTTCCAAATCGGCATTTATTTTTGTCAAGGCTACTAATTTTTGCTGTTGAGACAGTAAAACTTCTCCTTCCTGCTCTTCCGAAATAACCTCGGCATAACGGGATTCAATTTCCAAAAGTTTTGTGCTGGTAAAACCATCCAACTGCTCTTGGATAAATGCAGATCTCCGTTTGTAGAGGGCAATTTGTTTTTTAATTTCTTCTCTGCTGGCTCGTATTTCCGCCTCTTCGGTAAATTTGGCTTGCTCAAACCTGCTATCTAATCGTTCTTGTAATTGTCTTAATGCTTCTGTGTCATCCTGGCACTGTTTGCTTGCCAGTTGCAGCTCCTGAAACAAATTATATTTTTCCTTCCTGGAGAAAATAGAATCGGGTTTTCTTCCCTTCAGATAACCTTTTGGCATGGCTAAAAGTTGTGCATTTAAGTCACTCACCAATGCTTTTACCGTTGGATCCCGATTAAGAACTTTAGCAATTTCAAGTTTATTTTTGGCTTCCTGGATTGCCCTTTCACGAGCATTTAGCGCTTCTTCATAGTTGGCTCTGGCATCCACAACAACATTAAACCGGTTTAATACGTCGTTGCTTTTTAATTTACTTGCAAAGCCTTCCAAAACTACAGTAGCCGTTTTGTACTCTTCATCCCCTTGAGCATGGGCTAATACGTCTTCTATATCTTTCAACAGATCCTGAAATTTTATGAGGACAGCAGGAAATTCCTCTGAGTGTTTTTGCAGGAAATCATCTTGCAAATAAAATTCATCAAGACGCGAAGGAATGGCTTGTGATATTGCCCTGACTTGCTGATTGTATTTTTCTTTGTAAGTAATCACATGTTTTTCGCTAGTCCGCATAAATTCGCTTAATCTTTGATTTAGCTGTGCAAGACCCGTTCTGACGGCAATAAATTGAGTAAATAGTTTTTCGCTTTCTGTTTCGATTATTTGACCCATTTCATCCAGTTGATATTCCGCCCTAAAATGAATTTCGGGGGCCTGTTCTGGCAATTTGGCAAGTGCTAGTTCAAGCTGATTTAGTCTTTCGCGCATCTTCTCCAAACGGTCAAAGTTGACCACGTTTTTCCTTAAGCCATTTTCAATTTCTTCTTCGTATCTCTTTTCAAACTGCTCGAGTCGAGTCCTTAAAGCTTTTGCTTGTACTTCAAGTTGCTCTCTTTTGATAGTCATAATGCGCCTGCCTCATGACCTGTTAAAGGGGTGGCTTCCTTCCCCTTTTTCGCTTCCTGCGTCTTTAGCAGATCATAAATGTAATCATCTTGTTATTAATATATACAATCAACATTAAGTGATTCTTAAAAAGACAGACGTATAACAAAATTTACAGAAAATTAACTCTATTTTGCCTTTAAATTTGCAAAAAAAAATGAAAGACTGCCCATAAAATGGGCTTTAGCTGAGCCTGCAGGGTAAATTTTGGGAAAGTTCTTGATTAATTAGCCAAATCTTGCTTCTGGCCGATGACAGTAAGGGGCTTTCTTGTGCTTTTCATAATAACTTTGATGGTAGCCTTCAGCAGGCCAAAAGGGCTGTACTTCTAACAAACGCGTGACAACATTGTAGCCACGGGCGCGCAGGATTCGAATAAGGTCTTCGGCTTCCTGATGTTGTTCATCATCATAATAAAACACAGCGCTTTTATACTGATGTCCTATATCTGGCCCCTGTCCGGTGCGCTGAGTCGGATCATGGATTTCAAAAAATCGCTTAAGGACGCTGCGATAATCAATTTTAGTTTTATCAAAAACCACTCTTGCTACTTCATAATGACCGGTGTTGCCTTGGCAAACTTGTTCATAACTGGGTTCAGCCACGAGCCCCCCGGAATACCCCACTTCAACCTTCAAAACACCAGGAAGTTGTCGCAAGAAATAATCAATGCCCCAAAAGCACCCGCCGGCGACAATGGCTTCTTCGCTATCCATCACAGCGACATCCGGAACAAAATCAATTGAAGCAGAATTCACGCAATGACGCAGATTATTGTGAGTGAAATGTTCCCCTACGAACACATGGCCCAAGTGAGCCTTACAACGGCCGCAGACAATCTCAGTCCGCTGCCCATCTGCGTCAGGGCGCTGCTCCACTGCCCGGGTAATGTTGTCATCGAAACTGGGCCAACCGCAGCCAGAGTGAAATTGATTGTTTGCGCGAAACAGAGCCAATCCACATCGGCGACAAAGGTAAGTCCCGGTTTCAGCCACTTCATTGTATTCGCCGGTAAAAGGATATTCGGTTGCTTTATGGCAAATGATGCGTTTGGCGGCTGGAGTCAAACTGTTTACTTTATCAAGGTAAGGTTCCATGGTTTCTCCTTACATGCTAGGTTCCTGGCCGCCCACTATCATTTATTTAACCCGATTACAGATTCTGTCGGCCATATAACCAATCGCACCTGCATAGTATATAGAGTTATTGTAACGCAAAATCATCTTATAGTTAGGGAAAGCCAAAAATACCGGGCCACCATTAGGTTGGACAATACTGGCAGTCAACTCAGGATAAGGGAGGCTATCTCCGTTTACAGTCCGAACACCCAAAGCATTCCATTCACTGACTGGTTTCGTAATGGACTTACCCTGTAGATTCATATCAAACTTGGGCGGTAACTTTACCTCAATTGCCCAGGGTTGGTTGGCTTGCCAGCCATTCTTTTTCATGTAGTTCGCTATGGAAGCAAATACGTCCGTTTTTGACCCCCATATGTCTTTTCGGCCATCACCATCATAATCTACGGCATATTCTACCCAGCTTGAGGGTAAGAACTGCGGTTGCCCTGAAGCACCCGCCCACTCCCCTTTAAAGCGCTCCAAAGGGACATGACCTTCATTTAGAATGCGTAAGCCCAGGAATAATTGCTTGCGGAAAAAATCGCGGCGGTTGGAATCATAAGCCAAAGTTGCTAATGATTTTATGACTGGGAAATTACCCATGTAGGTGCCATAGCTGCTTTCCATACCCCAAAAAGAAACAATAAAACAAGGGTCAACCCCAAAATGCTGTCCAACATCCTCAAGAATCTCTTTATTCTTGGCGTAATTTTTCCGCCCCATCACGATGCGGTAGTTATCAGCGCGAGAATGCAAGTATTTGTTAAATGTCAACCGATGCTCTGGCTGCGAACGTGCCAGGCCTTTAACCTGTCGACTGGGTTCGTGAATATCGGCAAATGCAGCATCAAAAACTGTTGGCGAAATCCCCTGCTCAAGAGCTTCTTTTCTAACCTCAGCCACCCAGCTGTTCCAGCTCTGTTGATTTGCCAGAACAAATTGCGGCAATAAAACCATCATCACGAATACCTTAACCAAGTGTTTTTTCATGAGCCACCTCTTAATTGAAAGTCGCAGGCATTAATTCTCTGAATTAACATGCTTCTTTTTGCCTTTGAAGTTA
Organism: Legionella jordanis; assembly: GCF_900637635.1. NCBI lineage: Bacteria > Pseudomonadati > Pseudomonadota > Gammaproteobacteria > Legionellales > Legionellaceae > Legionella > Legionella jordanis. Next base: position 41,339 of record NZ_LR134383.1, on the reverse strand, counting down.
AAAATAAATTGCAAGAAGCAGGAAACGTGCCTTCATAATAACTTGAAATCCAATAAAAGACGAACTACTGAATTCCATAGTGAATGGTTAATGGTCTTTCTTATTCGGCTCAAGGATTAAGATGTTTAAGTCTTCTGTGGGAAGAAAGTTCGTTTTATTTATCTCAAACGTGGTGGGACTGCTCCTTCGTACATTTTGACCACAAAAACTGAGCAGATTATTGCTGTCGCCTTTGTCAATCACCAGATGGAATTGTCCAATAGGTTTGGCCCAATTCGCTCCCGTTTTTAAGATATAGGCGATGCGGTTTTCACTGTAACCGGGCATGCCATCTTCCACATGCTGAGCTACAGTTTTTTGCAAATGTTCATCAATGCAGTATTTTTTTAGGAAAGTTTGATACCAACTTTGCTGAGCGGCATAAGGTGCAGCAATGCTGGTTCCGGCTGAAAACCCAACGACTGGTTGGTACTCATGCTCTATTACCATTTCCTGCTTTGCAGGAAAACGCTGGTGCCAACTATAGGTGGCTTTTAGTGTCCAGGCAGGCTGCGGTACTTTCATCATGCCTTTACCAGCATCGTATTCATCTATCCAAATGAGGCCGAGCTTCTCAAGTTTCGGCCAGTCCTTTTTGGGAATTCGGCTTAAATAACTGGAGGTTTTGCTGTAAGCCGGCGAAAGAGGAATGTGATAGCTATTTAATAAAGCCGTCTGATCTAATCCATTGGCGATGGCTTTTTGCTCCACATCCATGCTGATTTCTTGACCATTAACCCTGCTATGAAAATTAAAGGGATTTGCCGGGTTGTCCACCGGAAAAATTGAAAACGGTTTATCATAACGATAACTTTCTATATCAGGCAAAGGAAAGGCAATTAAGAGATCCTGGTCTTTGTTAGCATTATTAAAGAATACATAGCGGACTGAGATTTTCTTGGCCGAGATATACAAATCTTCAGACCGCAATTCAATGTCCGGGTTTTTCACAAACCTTAATCCACCGGCGGCCAACTCAGCGGAAGAATCATTTGCAAAACAAAATTTCATAAAACAGCAAGCCGACAATAAAAAACCAATTTTTAAGAAGGGTATTCTCATTATAATTCTGCCTTTATAAAGTTTGGCCAATCGTCGTCATGGCCAGCAAGGGTCGTAAATTCAATGCATTTACCTCAGACAATCAACACATGCTGCGAAGGCTTCTCTTAGCATTTTAACCCAAGGAAAGCCTTGTTCATGATGAACGTTCATAGACTGTATTGCAATTGTTTCAAGGGGATGTGCTAAAGTAAAATTTATCATTCTAAAAAGGATCAAGATGAGTCTTACTTCTTTAATAACTGAGTTTTTTTCTTCTAAAGCCTATGCCGTAGTCGGGGCTTCCAGCAACCGGCATAAGTTTGGCAATAAAGTATTACGCTGTTATCTTCAGCATCACAAAACGGTTTATCCGGTTAACCCTCACGAGTCCATGATTGAAAGCTTAACTGCCGTTAAATCCATTGCCGACTTACCTGAAGAAGTTAACAGCATCTCCATCATCACCCCTCCTAAAATTACAGAACAGATTGTCAATGAAGCCATTCAAAAAGGCATTAAAAATATTTGGATGCAACCTGGGGCCGAAAGCCAATTGGCAGTGAAACAGTGTTTGGCGCAAGGAATTAATGTCATTTATGGTGGACCTTGCCTATTGGTTGAACTTGGATTTAAAGACATTTGATTTCATCTTAAATTCCCTAGCATACAAAGTGCTGCAAACTGCACATTCGCCGCTAATAGGAGCGGTCAATTAGTTTTTTTGAGGCTATTTGAACCAAGATTTTGGAGTAAGAGAGGGTTGTCCTGGGCTCGTTCCTTCCAAGCTTCCATGGCAGCCTCTGTTAAAAACATGACTTCGCCGTCAATAATTTTTTCCCCGTGAAAATATAATCTTTCAAAAATATCTTCTTTTAACGGCGTAAATCCTAACTTGAAATAAAATTCTCCAGATTTATTTGCAGAGAACAGCGCAACCCGCCCCTCTCACTCTGAAGTCAAACTGTATTCAACAATAGCCTGGACAAGCACTGTTCCCAAAGAATAGGCTCCTCGCTTCTTAGACTCAATGGCATCGATAACAATAAAAGACAGGTCCTTATAGGCCGCCTCCAAATGAGGAGATTGTTTGTTATAAGCAAAACGGGCATATGCCACTACATCCTGGCTTTCTTGATCGACCAACACTAAAAGTTCACTTTTTAATTCAGGGACGGAAACATGATATAAATTTAATGCAAGAGAGCCTGCATTTACATGCGTCTTCGGCTTTACTTTCAACTCGCAGACTTTGCCGTAGTTAAAGCCGCTGAGACTCACCATTTCGGAATAAGAACTAAATACATTGAATAAATTCTCGCTCAATGAATCTTTAATTTCGGCTATCACAATGTTGTGTGTCTGTTCTTCTTCTGGTTGACTAAAAGAAATAATTTCAGGCAGCTTTTTTATTTGTTGGGCCGAATCGGCTTCTACCTCATTCCAAAACCCTCTGGAAACTCTTTCGTATTGGTACATTAATCGCCTGCTCTCTTTCAGAACCTGCATATGAACAATTATAGAGCCATACGTCCATAATAAAAGCAATATACTGCCTCAAGCAAACGTTATCTCATTGGGATTGAACCAATACAATTTAATAATAAGTACTTTTGTACTATGGTATAAATATCTAAGGAAAATGCACATGGATAGCAGCTATGGCCGAAAGCAGGAAGATAAGCCCAATTGTGGAAGCAACCATTATGTCCCAGCTTGGGCCTGTCGTTCGCCAAGGGGGTTTAAGGGACTAAATACGCCAATTACTTCCGAAGAATTGGATGAGTTTTTTGAATTACTGGATAAATCCTATCAAGCTACAATCGCTCGTTTTACTGCAGGGATTAGTCCTGCCGCCTTGGCCACCGCAACATTTTCCTGGCTTTCACAATTGTCTCTCTGCCCAGGGCGCATGCTTGAATTAGCGCTTTATCCATTGTTTCATTCTCAAGATTGTACCAATAAAATTCTTTGTCATGAACGACCTGGAGAAGGTAGAGACGTTCGATTTCACACAAACAGTTGGCAAACCTGGCCATGGGAAATTTATGCAGAGAATTTTCTCCAATTTGAAGATTGGTGGCGCCGAGCAACCACCGATATTCCTGGAGTACCTGCTCATGTAGAAAGAACTGTGTCATTTTGTGCTCGCCAGATCATTGACGCCCTATCGCCTTCCAATTTTGTGCTGACCAATCCGGATCTATTCCGCCAAACCATCAATACCTATGGTTTGAATTTATTTCACGGGACAAAACTTGGCATACAAGACAGGCTGGAACGGATTTTTGGCATTCCACCGGAAGGAGTTGAGAATTTTATACCTGGAAAGCACGTAGCCATTACCCCCGGTAAAGTCGTTTATCGCAATCATTTAATTGAATTGCTGCAATATGAACCTCAAACCACATCAGTTTATAAAGAACCCATTTTAATTTTTCCAGCCTGGATCATGAAATACTACATACTGGATTTGTCCCCTCATAATTCATTAGTCAGATGGCTTGTTTCCAAAGGGCATACTGTTTTTATCATTTCCTGGCGAAACCCCAAAAACAAAGATAGAGATTTGGGGCTTGACGACTACCACCGTAAAGGAGCCATGGCAGCCATTGATGCTGTATCAAAAATCATACCCAAAACCAAAATACATTTAATGGGTTATTGCCTCGGTGGTACATTGGCTTTAATTTCATCAGCAGCCATGGCCAGGGATAACGACGATCGTCTTAAGACCATTACACTCTTAGCGGCTCAGGGGGATTTTAGTGAAGCAGGCGAATTAATGTTGTTTATTACTGAAAGTGAAGTCGCATTTTTAAAAAACATGATGTGGGAAAAGGGCTATTTGGACACCAAACAAATGGCCGGTTCTTTCCAAATGCTTCGCTCATACGATCTAATCTGGTCTAAAATGATTCACGATTACATGAGTGGAGCACAACGCGGCATGATTGACTTACTGGCCTGGAACTCCGATGCCACCCGTATGCCTTATAAAATGCACAGTGAATATTTAGAACAACTGTTTTTAAATAATGACTTTGCTGCGGGCCGTTTTGCCATCGAAGGCAAGCCCATCGTGATAGAAAACATTCATCTGCCCACTTTTTGTGTCAGTACAGAAAAAGACCATGTTGCTCCCTGGCGTTCAGTCTATAAAATTCACTTGATGATGAACAATAATATAACTTTTGTTTTAACTGCTGGCGGACATAATGCTGGTATAGTCAGTGAACCTGGTCATAAGGGCCGTGCCTACCGCATCCGCGAAAGGAAAAAAGATGAAACCTTTATCGATGCTGATCAATGGCTTGAATCGGCCCAGCAAAAAAAAGGTTCCTGGTGGATAGCCTGGCACAAATGGCTGGTCAATAACTCTTCAAAAAACAAAGTTCGAGCAAGGACACTGGACGCTTCTTTGCCCAATGCTCCTGGCTCCTATGTGTTACAGAAATGACCAAGGGCTAAATTCCTAATCCAGTTTAATGCTGTAGGAATAGCTATTAAATCCATCGTAACTGGTGCCCTTGTAAAGCATTTTGTTGCAAGAGGCGCTTACGGAAGGATGCATCATGTAGGGACCATCCTTGATATCTAGAACACACCAATGAGCAAGATCGTAAGCGACAGTGACATGCGCATAACCTTCACGGCACTGCTCAGTATCCCTGATTTCAAAACTTCTTGGACCTATAACCTGCAAGCGAATGTCAGGAGTGTGGTTGGCACTTACAATAAAAATACCTGGATGGGATTGATCATCTAGGTGAAAGTAGTCCCGATAACCGCAAAAAGTTGCTTTCGCCTGGGCACCTAGCACGAATAAACCGCCTAATAAAACCGCCAGAACTCTTTTCATATTTGTCCCTTCCTCAATCAATGGAAGTTGGATTATAAAAAAAGGGTGTATATGAAACAACCACTTAGATGCTCTTTCCTCGTTAATATTATTGGCAACTGACTGGACTTAAGCTAATTGAGTGAGCCATATCCCCATTATCCTTGTGCAGCAAAAGTAAAGGCTTATTAGGGGATAAAATGGAAGACGGCACAGTCCTGTCTGTCTCTGTTAGGCCTCTTTAATCATCTGGGCTGAACTATAATAACAATAAGGCGACCATGTAAAAGGACTTTACCATGTACAAATCTAAATTAAGCCCAATATCATTAGGATTAAGCTTTGGTATCCTATGGGGCCTTTCTACTCTAATTATGGGGTTGATAGCCACTTATTATTCCTATGGCCGTCCTTTTGTTGCAGCCATGGCTAACCTTTATCCAGGCTATGCGGCTACCATTAAAGGCAGCTTGATTGGCGGACTTTATGGCTTCATTGATGCCTTTATTTTTGGTCTTCTTCTGGCGTTGCTCTATAATTTGTTCAGCTGCTGCTGCCGCAAAAAAGATAATCTCCACTAATTGCAGGAATGGTTTGCGTCAGAGTGCTGTTTCGGCATAGGCTGCGCGCGAAACTCGGCTTCGTAACAGCAGGTTAAGGATAATTCCATATAAAGGAATAAAGGAAAGAAAGCTAATAACCAGCTTAAACAGCAAGTCGACCGTTGCAATTTCCAACCAATGGCTTGCCAGAAAAGCATTGCTGCACTCGAAAAAAGCGATAAAGAAAAAACAATAAGTATCAAAAATATTCCCAAAAAGATTGGCGACAGAGGGGGCTAACCACCAATTTTGTTGTCGTCTTAATGTTTGAAAAATACTGATATCGAGTACCTGCCCTACAACATAGGCACAAAAACTAGCCAAAGCAATTCGCAAAGATAAGGAATCCAGAGGAAACAGTGCATTTTGACTGTAATAATTTGAAATGACATAGGAAATGACTAATGCCGGAAACATGCTTAAAAAGATGACCTTCCTTGCCATATTTTGACCCAGAAGCCTTGTGGTTAAATCCGTTAAAATAAATATTAATGGATAGCTAAAAGCTCCCCAGGTTGTATGCCAATGCATAAGAGTCACAGGATGTTGAACCAGGGTGTTTGAAATCGCAACAATGAAGATGTGAGCAAGGGCAAGAAAAAACAGAGTTTGCCGTACGAGCATAGAGAATCCGGAGCTAATTTAATGCCTTATTGTAACATAGCTTATGGCACTAAGACTTATTCAGATTAACTGGTTCTTTATTACAGCGAAACCAATTTAAAGCGAGAAGGGTTGTAGCATCAACTATTTTCATCTCATCCATTAACTGGTAGACCCGACTTCTTGAGATGCATGTGGTCATAATTTCTTCTTCACCATCCAAACCATGCAGACCTGTTAGAGGTTGCCCCTTGAACTCAGAATAAAAGAGGTAGCATTTTTCAGTAGAAATACCTGGACTTTTGTAGACGAGGGCAATCTGTTCCAAAGCATCGATCTTAAGACCTGTTTCTTCATGAACTTCCTTAATGGCAGTCTTTTCAGGATTGCTATGTTTATCAATCGTGCCCGAAACGAACTCCAAAATGAAAGGGTCATGCTGTGCCTCATTGAAAAAAACCCCAAGGCGGAATTCCTGACAAAAAAGAAAACTATCCATATCGGGAACATAAATGAGCACCAAAACGGAATCTGCGTTATGAACCACTTCGCGTCCTTTTATACAGAAGTGCTCTTTTTCATGATCAAAGCTAGGAACGGTTAAATCATATTGATAAATCTGAAGATAACCTTCATATTTTTTCTCTTTTGAGATGCATTTAACTTGGTTGGCCATTTATTTAGTTATAAACCTGTATTGCAGTAATTCACTTAAGTTGGTTATGCTTATTTTTCAATTATTTATCTAACAGCTCAATTTAAATTTTTTATAGGTGATTGTCAATTTATTAACTTATAGTTCATAACTCAGTCTGGGAAAGGGATTTCATGGCATTCATATCCAGGATAAAACGCTTTTTTTCACAACTCGGCCCTGGTCTTATCACCGGTGCTAGTGATGATGATCCATCAGGAATTGCTACTTACTCTCAAGCTGGCGCCCAATTTGGCTTGCTTCCCTTGTGGACTGCCCTATATGCCTTTCCTCTCACAATTGCCATACAGGAAATGTGTGCACGCGTGGGGATTGTGACCGGAGAGGGGCTGGCAAGCAACATTAAAAAACACTACTCCAAAGTCATGTTGTATTTTGTGATGGCGCTGAGCCTCCCGGCCATCCTCTTAAATATTGCGGCTGATATTGCGGCCATGGGGGCGGTAGCGAACCTGTTGGTCCCAGCTATTCATGCTTATTGGTTTTCCCTGCTCTTTACGGGCATACTCATGATGACTATGATTTTTTTATCCTATGAAAAAATAGTCAAAATATTAAAATACCTCTGCCTGTCACTTTTTCTCTACCTCATCATCCCCTTTCTTAATAAACAGGACTGGCTTAGCATTTTTAAGCACAGTTTTATTCCGTATATGCAATTTAATAAACAGTATTTCGCTATTTTGCTGGCAATTCTTGGAGCCAACATCTCTCCCTATCTTTTCTTTTGGCAAGCAACCATGCAGGCAGAAAAGCACAAAAATCGGCCAACATTGTTTGTTAGCCACCGTCATCTAGAGCGGATGAATGTTGACGTGGGTATTGGCATGTTCGGTGCCAATTTAATCATGTATTTTATTATCCTAACTACAGGAACCATCCTGTTCCCACAACACATTCATAATATTGCTACGGTTGAACAGGCAGCAAAAGCGCTTGAACCCCTTGCCGGGCAACTGAGCTATCTGGTCTTTGCTTTGGGAATCATTGGTACCGGCTTTTTGGCTATCCCCGTTTTTACCGGTTGTATATCTTATGTTTTATCCTCTGCATTCAATTGGGAGGGTGGACTTAAAAAGCCCTTCTATCAAGCGAAGAGTTTTTATTCAGTAATCATCTTATCTTTAGTAATGGGCTTTGGAATTAATCTGATTGGACTGAATGCGATTCAAATTCTTTTCTACACTAACCTTCTTTATGGCTTAACATCACCATTCTTGATTCTGTTAATTTTACTCATTGCCAACAACAAAAGAATTATGGGCGAATATAGAAATGGGGCTTTGTCGAATGCATTAGGAGTCATCGTTCTATTTCTAATGACTCTTGCGGCACTTTTCTTAATCTTTTTATATCTTAGAGGTGATTCATGATCCCATGCAGGAAGCATGGGATCTCAAGGAATTATTTGTTTACTTCACAAGTAATTTTGGTGCAGTCACGGCAATGTTGAGCAGCAAAATTGAAGGCATCAGAAGCAGATTTAGCTTGATTTTTCATGTCTTGATCGGCTTGCTGATCAGCTGCAACTGAACTGCTGCTAGCATTGGTGGTGCAAATCCAGTTTGAATCCATTGAGGTTGCATTGGTATTGCTTGTATTGTTATCGCTGCTGGAAGCAAAAGCTCCGGCACTTACAACCAAAAGACCTGCAGCAACCAAATTTAAGATTCCTTTCATGATACTTTTCTCCATATTATTAATTTATTGATTGGATTTGATCGTTATCCAATGATTAGAGTAGAAGTCTATTTATTTTTAGTCAAGTGAGGAATTTCTGTATTGACTTCACCAAAACTCCTGCAAGGCACTCTAGCAGAGAACTTCGTTTAATCCTGCTGCCGCCGATTTTTCTTGCTCTTCCCCATTAGCAAGATAGGATCTTCCCAAGCAATTACAGATTTTAATTTTATCCTTGAGCATTAAATAAGCCGATAAAGCTGCAAGAGGATTGCAACCCTCTACCTCCCCATCAGAATGATTGCTGTTTTCTACTATTGTTTCCGGCGGGAGCTCATCGTCAATCGACCAGTTGTCAACGATGGCCATATATATACTGTTTAACAGCATTTTTCCTTGTCTTATTTTGTTTTGCAAAATGTCCTCGTCTTTGTCTCTTGGCAATGACAATAAGGAGAAAAAATACCCTTGCCAGCCGCTTATCCGCTCTTTGGCTTGCTTGGGTTTAATTTCTGCAAAACAGTCATAACATTGACGAATTTCTTTAATCAACCCTGTCCTATAGCTTTCATATTTTGCAGGTAATTTCGCATTGATAAATAACCATTCCAATTGTTGCAGCTTGCTCACCAAAGATTTAACTTCTGCATAATATTCCTTGGGTATTTTTAACAAGTCATCCGTGCTCGCTGAAAGGCATTCCATCTCTTGCGGGGGTATGCTCCAGAAAAGCTTCACCTCTTTATCCCTTGCATCTCGATAGTGCACTTGCTCTCCTGATTTTTTATGATGCAAGCGCAAAGGCCCGCGGCTGTGCAGTAGAATTTCTTCCATGGGGCCACTTAATCTCGGAATGGCTTTATGACTGTCGCCTACCGTTAGGCGTTTAATCTGGGATTCAGAAAGAACGGTTTTTAATAGAGAAATTGCCTGCGTCTTGCATGTGAAAGACTGATTAAAATCAGGCCCAAAAAGGCCCCATGAACATTTCAATTCAAAAGGCTTTAATCTAGGTTCTTGCCCGGATAGTTTGGCTTTGGCCTTTTCAATCCCAAAAATTTCTCGCGAAAAAGTTTCAAAGGGGTAGACCCTATACTTCTTTTGTTCTGGTAATTGAACAGGATGCATGGCTTCCTCTATTGCCTTTTTTTGCTCTTCAGCCATTTTTTCACAATTATTTCTAAGCAGAACAAACTGAACCTCAGTCAATTCAAAAGTGACCCCATGCAGGCCATAACCCAAATCTAAAAATCGGATATCTTCCCGCATTAACATGCCGTGATTGCCTTGAAAATCCAGATTCAACCCCAGTTTTTTCTTTAATCTGCTTATGGCTGAGGAGCTTGAATTAGTTGAAACACCATAGAACCCCCATTGCTCGACCACCTCCATTTTTTGTCCCTCTGTCCATTGCGATAACAAAAGGCAACTATGCCAAAAGGGATTACTGCCAACCTTCCCGTCTTCAACACAATAAGTAACCGCATATCTCATGGCACCATCCTTGTCTAAAGTTGGAATGAATGAACATCTTAATCAAGATAAATTCAACTCAGCCAAGAAGCAAGCACGCTCCCTGGACAAAGATTTGCATGAGCCGGATTTGCAGCGTTCGATATTAGTATTCGTACAACTCGATGGGTAATTGATCCGGATCAAATATAAAGCTAAATGTTTTGTTAGTTGCTTCATCAAATCGAATGGGTTCTGCTTCGATGTGCTTATCTTTCAAACCATTCAGAACTTCTGTCAAATTATCCACCTCAAATGCAAGATGCCTAAGTCCGCAAGCCTCTGGCCAAGATAAACGCTTTGGCGGGTTTTGAAATGAAAAAAGCTCGATAATGTATTGTCCATTTAAGGCAAGATCCAGTTTCCAGGAATGCTTGTCGGCGCGATATTGTTCACGAATGACTTGTAAACCCAAGATTTCGGTATAAAACTGCTTCGATTTGACATAATCAGAGCAAATGATGGCGATATGGTGAATGCGATTAAGCATAGTAATCCTCACTGTGGCTCAGTTAAGCTTGTATTAATCTCTCGTGTGCTAAGCTGGCGGCATCACCACTTAAAAGAGAATGAAATGGAACATGCAATTCCTTCCCTGAAAGAACTTTGCGTTAAAGCCCTTGTCAACTCTGAGCCCAAAACATTGAATCGCCAGCCCAATTTATTGCTCAGTCCCGAGATCAAATCACTGTATTTTAAACAGGAGCTCGAACAAAAAAAAGAAATGGTAGACAAAGACATCCAAGTAGCAAAATCGAACCGGCACGATAGAGTGAATGCCCAGGCAAGCGCTTTGGCGGAAAATAAAATATTCTTTAAAAGCATGTGCTGTGCCGGAGGCTCGCTGCTTACTATTCTCTATTTAGGCATTGGCTACCCTATCTTGCGAGCAACAGAGACCAGCACAAACAATGAGTATCTCTACTATTCTCTCGGTATTTTGCCTTTTGTAATGGGTGCCGGTCTTTCTACTGCATTTTTGATGAAGCTTGCAAAGCTTTTTGCAGAATTAAGAGTGCCAAAGGACTCTTTACCAGAGCTTGAGGCGCAAAGTAGCCTCTATAAAGACTTACTGAAAAAAATTTGAGGCCATTATTTAGTTAGTTTTTGAATGGTAGACGCAATGTCTTCTACTTCACCCGAATAATGGTAATAAATGCGGTTATGATAGCAATCTATAATGCAAAGAGGCTCCTTCTCCTGTGAATCTCTTTGCTTTAAGATCCAATACAAGCCCTCGCGATGGTTATTCTGAATTTCAATCAACAGATCGAGCATCCTTGCTTCTTCAAATTCTGCTTGGGTGCAAACCAAACCTGAAGCTTCACTAGTTACTTTATATGCATAATGCCTTTCTTTCATAATGCAATGTCCCTTATTTCTTGTATTTCAGGCTAAATTAATACCAACCTTTCCTGTTATGAGTATAGAAAACATTTTCAAAGCCTGCTGCCTGGCAAAAGCTATACTCATATTAGCCGTCCTTGCATAAGGAGAAGCCATGAAAAACATGATGGGCTGCATACTTTGTCTTGTTCTCTGTTTTTTAAGCCCCGTCAGCTCTGCAAGAATACTATTGACCACAAAACCCGTTGTTTTAGAAGCGCAGGGTGATGCTTACCTGTTTCCTGACAGCTATCACCGTAATGCCAATGGTTTTCATTTTGTGTATGTCATGGGAACGTATCGGGTTTGTCATCTTAATCCTCTACCAATTCTCGCTCATCTTGATGTGTTGCGTATTAATATCGAATTACATGGACAGAGATTTCTTTGGAATTGCTATGTCTATGATCCCAGGTTTTTTGAAATTGATTATTAAACAGCTGCTTAGTTGCTCAAGGCTTGTCATCTTGCTAGAGTGAGGTTTTCCTCAGTTTAGCTTTATTCATGAGTGAGCTTGTAAACATCAATGATTTAACCGTCGCCTTTCAAAGCAAAGAAAAAACACAAATTGCCGTCGATGCCGTCAATTTTAGTTTGCAACAGGGAGAAACTCTGGCTCTTTTAGGGGAATCTGGCTGTGGTAAATCCATCACCTCCCTGGCTTTAATGAGACTGCTTCCCCTACATGGCGTTTATGGAAAAAACAGCAGGGTAATGGTTCAAGGCAATGATGTGCTTGCACTCCCTGAATATTGGATGCGAAATTTACGTGGAAAAAAACTGGCTATGGTTTTCCAGGAACCCATGACCGCCCTAAATCCAGTTCTCACCATTGGCCAGCAATTGGCGGAGGTGCTAAAAAGACAGGGAGTAGAACGTCGATTTATTAAAGAGCAGATTTTGTCCTTGCTCAAGGAAGTTGAAATCCCCATGCCGCATTTGCGCCTACGTCAATATCCACACCAGTTGTCAGGCGGACAAAAACAACGCATCGTCATTGCCATGGCCATTGCCAGTAAACCAGAAATTTTAATTGCAGATGAGCCGACTACAGCTCTTGATGTCACCATTCAAGCACAAATTTTGACCTTATTAAAAAAACTGCAGCAACAATACCACATGAGTATTTTATTAATCACGCATGATCTGTCAGTGGTAAAAGCGATGGCTGATAGAGTTTGTGTTCTCTATGCAGGACAAGTTGTCGAGCAAGCCTCTGTGGCCGATTTTTTTAAGCAAGTCAGGCACCCTTATTCGCAACAACTATTAGCCTCACTACCGAGCTTTAATAAACGCCATCAGCGGCTCGAGTCCATTCCTGGTGCTGTACCAGCTCTAGGCAATTGGCCTAAAGGTTGTCGTTTCCATCCTCGCTGTGCTCATGCATTTTCAATCTGTCCAAACATCGAACCTCAGTTGCAGGAAATTTCAACGACAACAGTGCGCTGCCATCTTTATCCAACACTGGATAGCCCCCCTCCTTTGTCTGTAGAAAAACAAGATTGGCAATCCTCCGAAGAGGATGCTGAAATTTTGTTGTCGGTTAAGAATTTATGTGTACATTTTCGTAGCGGCACTTGGCCCTTCAAGCAAGAAACTGATGTAATTAAGGCAGTTGATGGCTTAACTTTTGATTTGGCAAAAGGCAAGACTTTGGCCTTGGTGGGCGAATCAGGTTGCGGCAAGACAACAGCAAGCCGTGCTATTTTGCGCCTGCTGCCGATTACCCGTGGCGAAGTGTTGTATCGCGGCAAGCTAGTGGGGACATTAAAAAACAAGGCTTTAAGAGATTACCGTAAGCAGGTGCAAATTATTTTTCAAGATCCGTTTTCTTCAATGAATCCTCGCATGACGATTGCTGAAATCCTGGCGGAGGGTATGCATGCCCAACACTTACCTTCAGCATTGGTTCAAAAAAAACAAGAACTTTTACTTGATCAAGTCAATCTGCCTCGTACAAGCCTTCAGCGCTATCCTCATCAATTTTCGGGTGGGCAGCGGCAAAGAATATGTATTGCAAGGGCATTGGCCATTGAACCTGAACTGCTTATTTGTGATGAGCCAACCAGTGCTTTGGACGTGTCAGTGCAAGCGCAAATCTTAAATCTTTTAAAAGAGTTGCAGCAAGAAACTGGGCTTTCCTACTTATTTATCACCCATAACATGGCGGTTGTATCCTACATTGCCGACCATGTGCTGGTAATGAACCAGGGTAGAGTCGTTGAATCGGGTAGCTGTGAACAAATATTAAAACATCCAAAAAAAGCCTATACACAACAACTGCTCGCCAGTGTTTTACAGATTTAAGTGCAAGTCTTGGAATTATCCTTTCCTTGCTGATTTAAAATAAGTAGCAATTGCTCCCGACATAACACCCAGGAATCAAGGGAATAGTGACCTGGGACTGAATGAAGGCCTTGATCTTGATGATTAAGAATAAAGTGCAACTCATCCAACAAATAAGATGAAAAGGAATGATGGTTGTATTGAGTTGTTGGATAGGAAAAAAATTCATGCAATGCTGCAATAATGGCCGATGACGTTTTGCTTTCAATATCCATATATAGCTTTTTCGCTTTATTCTGGCCTTCCACCCCGTGGCGCCACCAGGTAAACCAACCATTTTCTTGCCGGGGATTTTGTCTTGTTTGATAGTGGCCATGATATTTATGCCTGGCATCTAAAACAGCTCGCTTCAAAATTTTTTCAAAGTCCCCACCTGAATGCTCTGCCATGGTTTTAACTTGAAAAAAAGAGCACAGCCCAAGGCCCTCTTTGCATTTAGGTCGTGAAGGAGGCCTATGGCTGGGTCTTGGACGGGATTTTGTTAAATGAGACAACTTGTGATTAACAGTAGAAAGCAGTTCTGATTTCTTGTCCGCAAGCTTCTTATCCGTATTTTTTGGGCCAAATGTTGCAAAATTCAAATGGCTTAATTGCTGATGTCCTTTAGCGACAATTCCTTTGGGACAGCTCGATACCTCAACTTCCAATTTCTGTCTCATGCTTCTTCCCTAGAGCTGATTGCTAACACTCAGAACTTAAATAACCATCATTGAACCATGGATTTTTTAAATGTCAAAACATGTTCATAAGCATCATTAATGCGGCTTTCAGCAATCTCCCCTGATTTCACTTTTGCTGCAATGAGCTCAATAATTTCTTCCGGATCTTGTGGTGTATCACTGAGCTGATTGCCAAATAAAAGCATGTCAGCCCCTGCGTTTAAAGCCAAAGTCACTGCAGATTCCAAACCATAATGTTCACTGATGGCCTTCATTTGCATATCATCTGTAATGATGACCCCTTTAAATTGCAGGTCACCCCTAAGGATATCAGTAAGGACCCTATGCGATAAAGTGGCTGGCAAACCCGATGCATCCAAATTACGGTTGACAATGTGGGCTGTCATTAACATGCCACAAGCTTGTTCACTGTTAAGCAATAAACGATAAGGGTCAAGCTCATAATCCTGCCAACTGTCAGTGACGTCCACAAAACCCAAGTGCGAGTCGCTATTTGAGCTGCCGTGTCCTGGAAAGTGTTTGTACGCGCATTGAATGGAGTTTTGTAAGAAATTTTGCGAATAAATGCCTCCATAAAGTCCCACAAGGATTGGGTTTGCCGAAAAGCTTCGGCCTAATAAACCAATAATGGGATTGTCCGGATTCACATTCACGTCAACATCAGGAGCAAAATCCAAATTAAAATGGGCTTCTTGCAGTGTTGCAGACATTGTCGCCGCAACGTCATTCGCGGCTTCGGCTGTTAATTGGCCTACATCTGCAGCGGCAGGAATTCTAGGAAAACCATAATCGGAGCTAAGGCGATTAACGGATCCGCCCTCATAGTCAACTGAAATAATTAAAGGGAGGTGGGGGCGTTTATGTTTTTGGTTCGCAGCCCGTGTTGAATTTTGCAAGTCTTTATTCAGTTTTTTTACCTGTTCGGGATTGGCGATGTTTTTATCGAAGGTTTGGGTGCGGTAATTGTAATCAAATAAAATTACGCCACCAATATTAGAGCGCTCAATGGCCTGGACGACAGGGGATTCATGGTTAATTTCTTTACCTTCAAATCCAATAATCAGCAGTTGACCGATTTTATCGTGAAGGCTTATGTTCTCGGCTTGAATGACACCGCAATGGAATAAGCATAAGGCAAGCAAAATCTTGAAGTATTTCATAACGACGCAGGTTGGATGCGGGACCAAAATGATAACAAATTAGCCAAAAAGGATCAATCTTACAATTTATTGCCAAATACTTTCAAACTTTTGATTCTGAGCCTAAACTAATTGTTAATTATAAATTTTTGACTGGCTCACTCTTAATCACTATCAGGATGATCATCATGAAATCATTTATTGAACAGGCGCAATTTTATTCGGAGTACCATCAAAAACCCGTTACATTCTATAGCCATATGATTGGCATCCCCCTTATTATTTTCTCTTTGATGGTTTTTTTTGGTTTTTTTCATCTCATTATTCCTGGTGTAATGGACGCAAAATTTTCTGACATTGCAACCGTTCTGATACTCATCTATTACATCCTGCTCAATTGGCGTTTAGGTCTAGTATTAATACCCATTTTTATTTTGTTCTTATGGATAGCCGATTTGATCAGTTGGGCAGGTCCTACTCGTGGGGCATTGTGGACTTTTGCTGTCTGCTTTATCGTCGGTTGGGTTTTTCAATTCATAGGGCATTTCATGGAGGGGAGGCGACCAGCTTTAGCGGATAATTTCTGGCAAGCGTTGATTGCCCCCTTGTATTTAACAGCCGAACTATTCTTTAAAGCCGGGCGAATGGAGAACTTGAAGAGGAAAATTCATGGGGAACCCATATCGCCAATCGTTCAAAATTCGACAATCACTTCACCTCCTCCACGTTCAAACGATGACATAATGTGACATGGTTCTGCCTGAGTCTCGCGCTATCGATTCACAAGAAAACGATAGCGCGGGTTCTCAACGCCAAAACATTAAGAAGTTTTAGTAATCTTAAAACACTGATGAATGCGTTTACTTCGTTTGAAATCGACATCAATGGTCTCAGCACTGATGTCTTGAACGTTGTATTTTGCACTAAGGGCCGATGACAGTTTAAACTGGCGAAGATTGCTGGAAAAGTACAACACCCCATTTGGATTTAGCAAACGCATGGCTGCATCAATGAGTGACTCTTGATCGCGTTGGACATCCAGCGTTTGACTCATTCTTTTTGAATTTGAAAAGCTCGGTGGATCTAAAAAGATGACATCAAAGCGATCCCGGCTAATCTTGAGCCATTGCAAACAGTCATAATGCACGAATTGATGTTTGGATAAATCCAGATGATTCAGTTTGAAATTATCTTCCGCCCATTTTAAATAAGTTTTTGATAAATCCACATTTGTGGTTAATGCCCCAGCCAAAGCGGCGTGGACACTGGCGCTGGCCGTATAGCAAAAACAATTTAAAAACCGAGTTCCAGTTGGCAATTGCTCAAAACGCATCCTTATCGGGCGGTGATCTAAAAATAAGCCCGTATCCAGATAATCATAAAGGTTGACCTTAAATTTAGCCCTACCCTCCATCACTATCATACTGTGCTTGGTTTGATCCAATTTTTCATATTGCTTCGTGCCCTTTTGCGGCTTACGCTGCTTTACAACCAGCTTATCTGGAGAAATATCCAAGGCTTGCGGTACAACCTGAATTAACTCCAAACTTCGTTTTTCAGCAGTATGCTCGGGAATGCTTGCGGGAGCAGCGTACTCCTGAAGCACGGCATGGTCATTATAGATGTCGATGGCATAGGCGTATTCAGGGAGATCAGCGTCATAAACACGATAGCACTGAATGTGGTTGCGCTTGGCCCACTTTTGCAAATGCTGATGGTTTTTGCGTAAGCGATTCGCCAGCATTTGCGCTCCGGACGATAACTCCCCCCCTTTTCCTTTAAAGCGATTTTCAACACTCAAGTTCACGCAATATAACTTACATTCCAAAGGCCCATTAAATAAGCTGTATTGCTTACCGGCACGCAAGCCCAAGGCTTTAGCCAATATTGGGTTTGAGGTTAAAATGGCAGCCTGCCAACCCTGAAAATGCTGATGAAGTGTTTCTCCCAATTGTTGATACAAAGGAATTAACTGTGTGGCTTTTCCGAGGCGTTCGCCATAAGGAGGATTAGAAACAACCAAACCTTTTTCGTAATTGGGCCGACTCTCAGCAACAGGCATGACTGCAAACTCTACCAAAGGCAAAACACCTGCGCGTTCAGCATTGGCATGGGCAATCTTTATCGACTTGGCGTTGCTGTCCGTTCCTTTTAATTTAACTCGTAGCGGTTTGACTTGTTGCAAGGCCAAAGCCCTTATTTTTTCCCATAAGGACGATTGATGTTGCGCCCAATGAATTAGGGATTGATCCTGGCGTAAAAGCCCCGGAGCAATATGGCTGGCCATCATGGCCGCTTCGATAACGATTGTACCCGAACCGCAAAACGGATCATGCAAACTAAAACCCTTGGCAGCCAACTCCGGCCATCTTGCCCGTATCAGCATGGCCGCTGCAATGTTCTCCTTAATGGGTGCTTCACCCGCCTGTGTGCGATAACCGCGTTGATGAAGGCTGTAACCTGTTAAATCAAAACTAACGGTGACCACATCATTTTTCAAATGGGCATGAAGTTTTATCTGCGGTTTTTCGCGATCTATTGAAGGGCGCGAGCCTTTAAAACGACGAAAGTGATCAACAATACCATCTTTAACCACCTGAGCTCCAAACATGGAGTTACGGATATGAGTCGAAGAGCCATGGAATTCTATGGCTAAAGATTTATCCGCGGTAAAAACCGTCTGCCAGGGAAACTGGTTAGACAATTGATAAAGGCTCTGCTCATTGTGCGCTTGCCCGCTGAACAAAATGAGCTGGACCCGGTTGGCCAGACGAGACCACAAGCAAAGTTGGTAGATGATTGCAACATCTTCTGCTTCGCCATAAACCCCTTGAGGACTCACCCGGGTCACATGCAAACCCAAAGCTTTGACTTCCTCTTGTAATAGATATTCAAGGCCTTTAGGGCAGCTGACGAATAATGAATATTTCATATGCAGGCCCTCAAGAAGCGAAACAATGCTTTTGACGCACCCAGTTGCTTGTTATTGTTTTTCTCATCAATGGCTTTTTTAACCAGATGGCGTAATTGCTGAATGTCTTGAGGCTGATACTGATCAATAAATTCGGTAAGAGCATCATTACCTCCATGGATGAGCCGCTCTCGCCAATGTTCCAAATCATGGAAAACAGCAGTTTTGGCTTCGTCTTCAGCCATTAGTCCGGCAAAGGCTTCAACAATTGCTTCACTATCTGCAGCACGCATTAATTTGCCAATAAGTTGCGCCTGCCGCCTTATAGCACCATGACTCTTAATGTGTTTGGCATCGAGAATGGCTTGAAGCAAGGGAGGGGGCAAAGGTAATTCTTTGAGCTTCGCCGGACTTAAAGAGATTAATTGTATGCCGATTTTTTTTAAAGTTTCCGCTTCACGTTTTTTCTGTGATTTACTTTTTGGCTCTTCCATCAACTGACCTTTTGCGACTCATTAGATTTATTTAACAACAGTAGTGCATTTTTATTGATACTGCATATTCAAGGGAGTTTAGCCCTGAGGGCATCAGGGAAACTCATTACATAGCTATTCTAGAGATAATTTATTTTATCACCTTTGAGGTACAACTGAAAAAAGATTATTCAGCTGGTATAAGAGGAATGCTCTGATTGCCATAGCCCTTTTGCGGCCTGTGGCGAAGATAAGTACGGCTAATGGCATACAAATTATACAACAGGATGGCCAATAGCAGGGAGTGCAACCAGGTTACCGTGAGCTTGGTGAAAATGGGTAAAGTAATAAAAACACCAATGCAGCCAGCAAGACTTAAAATAAAAGTTTTTTTAAGTGGAATTTTATTTTGTTGGACAAAAACCAAAGTGGTCAACGGCTGCTGCATAGCACCAGCTGTGGTCATAATAGGGAAAGCGACAACCGGTGAAACATTTAATAAAAACAACACCGCTTGAACCATTACAAATAAGCCAATACCCACTGAGGTTAAAGCTCCGCAAACCACCATGGCCAAAAAACCAATAAGCAGCTTCCAGGAGTGTAACTCCACCAGATCACCGCCAATTGGCATCCAATGCAGTTGATGACAAATTAAAAGAATAATAATGGGGATAAAACAACAAACCATGGACAGACGAATGGCCTGCTTGCTTAAACGGCTGACCACATTGCCGCCAATTAAGCCACCAATGCAGGTTCCAAAGACGAGCGTCAATAGCGTAGTCAAATCCACATCCACAAGACGCATAAAAAAGAACGACTCAATCATTCCCGGGATGACTTGCGCACCATTGTTAACCGCCGGTAATTCATCATCGGGAAAAGTGTCTAACAATTTAGCCAAGGCAACATTTACGGCAAAGCTGCCCACCCCAAGCGTGTCGGCAATGAAGGCCACAATACCGGAGAAGGAAAGTTTTAAATAATCCAGTGGTTTTAGTGATACAGCGGGTTGCTTAAATAGGTTATAGGCCATCGAAAACACACAAATTAAGCTCAAAACCAATATTGCTGAAATTATTAAAGTGAAGGCCATCACAGTCTCATTTTAAGTTAGCTTTTGCCCCTGATTAACGCTGTACCCGGGGCAACTGGTAGTCCAGTTACACTGAAGAAAGAGTGATCAGCGATTATACACCATTTGACATGTTCAGCAAATAGCATATTGCATAATATTT
The DNA here is from genome assembly GCF_900637635.1 of Legionella jordanis. Taxonomy (NCBI): domain Bacteria; kingdom Pseudomonadati; phylum Pseudomonadota; class Gammaproteobacteria; order Legionellales; family Legionellaceae; genus Legionella; species Legionella jordanis. The sequence goes on along the minus strand of NZ_LR134383.1, from coordinate 21,130 downwards.
ACTCACTTGTGATTAAAATTTAGTCCGCAAAGACAATCCTGACCTATGATTAAAAACGATTTTGTTTAAAATCATCAAGAGCTTGCAACACTTCCTCCTGGGTATTCATAACAAAGGGGCCAAGCCATGCAATAGGTTCTTTTAATTGTTTTGCGGCTATGAGCAGATAATGCGAATCCTTGTGGCTGTGAAGGATTAGATGTCTCCCGACACCTAAAGCAGCCAAGGTACCCTCTGGGATGCTTTGTTTATTTAATGAAATTTCTCCTGATAAAACAAAAAGAAGGGCGCGATGCGTAGATGGGATGTGCTCTTCCAAACTTGCATTGGCCTTCATGTGGATATCAAAAAAAAGAGGCTCGGTGGCCATTCCCTGAATAGGGGAAGCAGTTCCCTTACTGGTTTTTCCGGCAATTACCTTAATGGTTACCGCTGAATCCTGTCTTTCAACGGGCAATTGCTTTGAAGAAAACTCCTGATAACGGGCAGCTGTTAATTTGCTTGCAGCGGGTAGATTTAACCAAAGCTGCAAACCCGTTAAGCCTTCTGCTTGAACTTTTGGCATCTCGGAATGAATGATGCCTCGACCAGCAGTCATCCACTGTACATCCCCAGGACCGATGATTCCATGGTGACCATGGTTGTCTTGATGCTCAATTTGTCCTTTGAGAACATAAGTTACCGTTTCAAAGCCGCGGTGGGGATGCTGAGGGAAACCGGCTGCATAATCCATTGGATCCTGACTGTCAAAAAAATCAAGCAGCAAAATAGGGTCGAACTCATTGCTTCGGGTCGTGCCGATATAACGCTGCAACTTTACCCCTGCGCCCTCGCGGATTAAAGTTCCCCTGATGAGTCTTTCAACTTGGATGCTAGCCATCTGACGCTTCCTTAACCTAAAGAGAAGATATGTCAACCTTATGCGATAACCCCTAAAAAAAACAAGATGCCCCTGACAATTTGTTTTTCTTACACTATGCTAAAAAATCAAGAATAGGAAAAGGAGCTTCCTGTGAATACCAATGAACACACTGAATTAGGCAATAGGCTTCGTTTTGAGAATTTAGTCAATAATCCTTATCTACGAATTGATGAACAAGGGACGCTGCACATAAAATTGCAACGCTGTGAAAATGGTCTTCCCTCTCCCATGAACTTAGAAATGTCAGCCGGCGAGATCATAGCCATGGCAGCCGACTTTTTCACCGACAGAAATTGGAACATGAAACTGGATTTACCCAGCTTTCACAGTTTCAAAACAGCCGCTTCTTTCAGCCATAATTCATCCAGATCCATGGGGGAATACCTCATTGAGAAACCGCTACAACCAGAAGAGGAGGAAGCATTCCTCAACGCCTATAACAGCCTCGCTTCACCCGCTGTTACAAGAAAAGACATTGACCGAATTTATAAGATCGATGGCAGCACCTATATTCCTTTTTCCAGCACCTTAAATGACTACGTCAAGCAATTAATGTTTTTCCTCAGAGTCAAAGATTACGGTGAAATGTTAAACCGCAATCAAACCCATTTTACACCCTGGGCCGTACGAGTCTATGTACTGGGACACAGTCAAGCATTGAGTTATGCGCGGCTGGCTTTTGAATTGGGTCAATGCCTAAAAGACAGTGCTTATCAATCCAACAATCCCGATTTCCAAAATCTCATTCACAATTTAAAGGAAGAAAACCAGGAGTTAAATCAAGAAAGCATCCAAGAATTGATGCATCGTTATCAAGCCCTGGCCTTGTGCCTGGAATTGTTTGTGTTTCATTATTACTCCGATCATTTTGCCGCAGGCCATATGGCCATGGTCGGAGATTTGCGGGTGTTACTGGGCGAGCGGTTTGGCGTATGGGGAAACATTTTAGCGAATAATTTACACAACGAATTAAACCGCCTCGGAGTGTTGACTAAAAAACCTTATGATCCGACTCCTTCGCCGACTGAAGCCCCAACTCCCGCTGGCGGGGATGGCAGTTTTGATGGCTGTTTGAATCACCACAATAAACAGGCTTGTTTGGCTGGCATGCAAGCCTCTCTGCTTGACTTGCAACATGTGCTGGCCGGAGAGCCCATGCCAAAGCCTAAGAATTATGGCGGCCTTGAATATCTTCCCGATGTGGATTTCAATGTTCGACAACTGCAGCCTGTCATTCTTTTAGGTGATGATTTAAAAATCTATTACAGGGAACAGTTGAGTGTGGTCAAAACCCTGTCTCCATTGGATTATAAAAAAATGCAAGCCGCTCCTGGACAATGGGGTTATGTCGAAATTAAAAATAAATGGGATGCTTTCTGGCTGACAGCCAAATTGCGCTTGTTGCCTTTTATTTACGAAGGCAAGGTGCAAGCCCCCTCCGCTGCAGAACTGCTTCGAATTGAACAAGAAGAGCAAGTTCTTAATCCCGATCGCGCACCAATTCCAAGCCCAAGCTGTGAAGTTGAGCTCTGTTCTAAACCAGCGAGCACCTCATGGAACAAATCAGGAAGCCGAGAACAATTGCTGGAGGGTTTAAGCCGTAACAGCCTGCTTGCAAAACGACAAAAAACGGACTTCTCCGAAGAAGCGCCAAGTCTTGATAAGCAAATGTCTTTGTAACAAGGCCACGATTCGCTCACCCTGTTTAGGAATAAAGTGGGCGAATCAAAACTTATAGTTAGCCAAACATCCTTTTGCTTTTAGGTCAAAATTCTTGATCTCAAGCCGTTCTGGTAGAATAATTAACTAATTTTTTAAAAACAAGGTAGCATAATGTCTGCTTGCAAAGCTGTGGTGTTTGCTCTTCTTTGGCTTTTGACGTTTCAGTGGGCTCAAGCTGCCGATGTCATTCTTACCACCTTGGATGGTCAGAAAATCCCCTTTAGCAGTTTAAAGGGTAAATGGGTTTTTATTAATTATTGGGCCAGTTGGTGTCAGCCCTGCCTTGATGAAATCCATGCACTCAACCGATTTTACGAGCATCAAAAAAAGGATGTAGCCTTATTTGCGGTTAATTTTGATATGTTAGCGGCTGAAGAACAACTGCAATTAATTAAAAAACATCGAATTAACTACCCTTCCCTGCAGAACGATCCAGCCCAAGCCCTTCATTTAAAAAATATTCCTGGGGTTCCTGCAACGTTTGTTTTTAATCCTGAAGGCAAACTCAGTCAAACACTTTTTGGGCCGCAAACGCTATTGAGTTTGAACGAAGTCATCGGCCAGAAATCCTAGCTCAGCAGTATTTGGCCATGCTGGACGGGGAAAGCTTCTTGCGGGTTAACGATGCATTAACCAAGCCTTGATTTCTTTCTGGCTTTCATCAATGGCAGAGAGAATTTGTTGGTACAATTGCTCAAGTAACTCACATTTTCCGGCTTTCCAATAGCGTTCAAAGTTTTGACAAGCCATTTTAATTTTAATCGTTCCTACATAAACAGCACCCCCTTTAATTTTATGGGCAATTTGCTGCACCTTATCCCAATTGTTATTTTCGTGAGCTTCTTTCATCAGCTTCAAATCTTTCGGAAGGGATTCATTTACCATAAAAGTCAGCATCTCCACCAGCATGGAGTCATTGGCGATTGTTTTTTTCGCTTCCTCGACATCCAACACTGGAAAGTGGCTTAAATCGAACCATTCTTCTTCATTAAAAAAGTCTGATTGATCAGCCTTAGCTCTGGCACTGTCCGGTTGTCTTTTGGGGATGAATGCGTCCACAATATCCATGCAATTTTTAGCGGTCAAAGGCTTGGTTAATACCGCATTCATGCCAGACTCAATGCAGTGTTTTTTGTTCTCTTCTCCAGCATGAGCCGTAAGGGCAATGATGGGCGTGTGGGTCTTTCTTGCTAATTCCTGGACGCGTATAAGATGGGTGACTTCATAACCATTGATATCAGGCAGACCAATATCCATGAATATCAAGTCATAGTTATTATTTTTCCATTGCTCAAGGGCTTTTTTACCGCAGTCCGCAATATCAACATCACATTTAAGCTGACCTAATATTGTCTTGGCAACAATTTGAGCAATCTCATTGTCTTCCACCACAAGAACGCGGTGTTGTTGGTTGGCACTCTGTTCCTGTGTGGGCGTTTTGGTTTGCTTACAAGTTCTGAAATAGGAATAATCCGTTGCCTCATCCAATTCGTCATCCGTGCCAAAATCTTCCTCAAGAAGAGCTTCCTGTAAGGGGATTACACAGGTAAATCGGCTTCCCTCCCTATTTTCACTTTCCACATAAATTTCACCGTCCAATTCATCTATGAACTGTTTCACAACTGAAAGACCAAGTCCCACACCTTTATAAATTCCTTGGTAAGAGGGAGTTAATCGCTTAAATTGTACATAAATTTCATGTTGCTTATCTTTGGGTATACCAATGCCTGTATCCTCCACAATCAATTTAAGAATGACTTCGCGCTCATTGCGTTTTGCCAATAAGGCCGATAATTTCACATGGCCCTGATTAGTAAAGTTTAAAGCATTTGCGATAAGCTCCAACGTGATGCGGTGAATTCGAATTTTGTCGCCTATTAAATATCGCGGGATTGCTTCATCGAAATAAAGCTCCAAATCCAATTTTTTTTGCGCAGCCTTGGCGCGATTTAAGGCCAAAACCTGCTCTAAAATTTTTTTAAGGTTAAATTTCTTTTTTAACCTTGGAATTTCACCCGAGCTCACCCTTATGGCCTCAAGCACTTCATCCATCAACTCTAGCAAAGCATGGCTTGAGGCAATTAAATTATCCGCATACTCTTGAACCCGCGGGTCATCAAATTCAGTTTTTAAAATTTCTGAAAATCCGACAATGCCTGTAAGAGGGGTGCGTAGATCATGCCGCATGTTTTCTAAAAATTCCGTTTTGGCCTTGCTTGCTTCTTCCGCTAGCTCTTTAGAGCGTCTTAAATCATCCTCCATTTTTTTTCGTTCGGTAATATCCAGAGAAAAGCCTAACAAACCAATGATTTCATCATTGTGGTTGCGGATGGGGTGCTTTTGCGATAAAAAAATTCGTTGTTCTCCCTGCGGAGTGACCACAGGTTCTTCAAGAATTACCGGCACGCCATCCTCCATGATTTTATTATCGATGTCATCGATTAATTTGGCCGATTCATAATCATTGAGAATCTCAAAAATTGTTTTGCCTACAAAGCTTTTGCCATCATGGCCAAAAATAGCAATCTGATTGCTATTGGCACCCATATAAACCCCTTTGCGATTTTTCCAAAAAATATAGGTAAACGGCATACTGTTGAACAGCAGCTCGAAAATATCGGATTTCTTTTTTATATTTAAGTTGGAGCTCATTTACTGACTTTGTTGTAGTTCCATCTAAATAGCATAGAACAATTTGCTAGGGCTTCCATCGCAGGCAAGCCCGTCTGCCCCCGAAAAACCATCCATTCGCTTGGGCGTTGTTCAATGAGATTTGAACTTCACTAAGGACGGTGGTCGTTAGTCAAACTCCGTAATTCGTTGTTGGCGCTTTAATCCAAGGAGTTTATCAATGTGTTTTAAATCCCTATCGGAGCAAACCTCCACGAAACACACCTTAGGATAATCACTTTTCAATCGCGATAAAATAGGTGCAACTCGATGCTCAAAATTCCACATGTATTTTATTAAGGACCAACTGATTGTTTCAGGACAATTTTCTGGTCTATCGTCGATTCTCTTATCCTTGAAACAAAATCTTCTAAAAACCCGCCAAAAGCAAAGATATTTGGGGAAATTAAAGTAAATGCAGATTTGGGCACGTTTATACCGCATTTCAAAAGATTGTATTGCATTGCCATCAATAATCCATTGTTCTTGAGCGACGAGGGATTGTTGAATGTCCAGGAACTGCTGATAATCCCGTTCCACCCAAAAGTCAGTAAAGAAATATTTATCCAGGTGATGTAAGGGTAACTTCATTTTTTGCTGCAATTGATAAGCAAACGTCGACTTGCCACTGCCGCTTCGACCCATAATCATAATGCGTTTTATCATTATTGAACCCTGCCTGTGCTATTTAGGCGCTCTACCAGACTCCATTCTAATATTTAATTGTCCTCAATGAGTCACATTGGCTAACTTTTTAATCGACATTGACTTTAACCATATGAAAATAAAGGCATATGTTATAAATTTTATTCAATATGCGTGAAATATGTTAAAATAAAGCCGCAAAATTTACATATAGGAAGGGAAAATGACTATTTATGTGTTTTTATATAATGTAGTCCCAATTAAGTCCAATCTATCCCAGTTAAAGGAAGATCAAGACTCTACATTTATTCTGATTGGTAGTGACTATTGTCTGCAGCACCTGTCAGATGATAACCAAAAGCTGTTTCAAGAAATTCATGGTATCCATCGGAATTTTCATCAACCCGATCTAAATGAGGTTGAAACGATTTTATTAAACATTTTAGAACGCTATGATACGAAAAATATAAGATTGCTCACCAATGAGGACAGCACTCAACTCACTTGTGCCACATTAAGAGAAAAATACGGCATTCCAGGTAATAACAGCGAGCAGGTTTTGCCTTTTGTGAATAAACTGGTTTCAAAGAGCAAACTTGCCGGAAAAATAAGGACCCCCCGCTTTCTGTCCTTTGATAAAACCAGCTTTCAGGACAATCCTGAAGCCTATCTGTCTTCAGTTATTGAATACATCGGCTTTCCAATGTTCATCAAGCCCATCGATCTGGTTAGCAGTATTGATACTTACCATGTTCCGGATGTTAAAACATTGCGTAATGTGTTGAACAGCATCGTAGGCAAATCCTGGGATTTTGAAATTGATGAATTCATCGAAGGCGACTTATTTCATTGTGACGTCATCATACGTGAACATCGCATTGAATTTTTTATGGCAGGCAAATACGCTTGGCCACTGGCGAAATTTTCAAAAGGTTCGCCCATGGGTAGTCTGCCGATTAATGACAGCGTTTTATTCGCACAACTAAGGGCCTTTTCTGAAAACGCTTTAACCTGTCTAGGTCAGTTCTCATCTGCTTTTCATCTTGAGGTGTTCAAAGACCATAAATCGGGTGAGTTTATTTTCCTTGAGGCCGCAGCGAGAACACCCGGTGCTTTGGTGCCCGATATGTATAAGCTTATTTTCAATAGACACCTTGAAGAATTGCACTATCATGTCCAAATGTATCCTGATCAAGAGTTAGGCATAGAACAGAGTGAAACTTTTGCTGGTTGGGTAACCTTTCCCAAAGTCAAAGGAACCCTGCTCGAAATTAAGCAGCCAAGCATTTCCATTAATAACAACCTCAACCATTATGTCCAGTCTGGAGAGAAAATGGAGCAAGCTGTAAGTTTGTTGGACAGCTCTTGCAGCGTAGTATTTTGGGATGACTGTTATCGGAAAGCAGAACAGACTTTTGAATATCTACGGCATTATCAACCGCTGATTTTAAATGAAGCTGAAGGATAAAATCCTGCTCAATCATTAAAAGTATTCAAACCTCGAAGGGAGCAATAATCACGAGTGCTTTTGCTCCCTACTTTCTTTAAGGAATAATTTTTGCTTCTGTTCTTTGGTTAATTTAATTGTTAAACGCCATCCGTCCTCTTCAATTTTTTCATCCAGTACAGCATGGATTGCGTACAGTTCAGAACGTAATTTGGCATCCTGAGGGGTTAGTACAATCTCCTCTTCTAAAATGCCTCCTTGCAGCTGTTTGGTTATTGCCTCTCTTAATAAGTCCAGGCCTTCACCAGTTTTCGCCGACAGCCATACTTTGTATGCACCATCCTGAAGATCTATTTTTGCTTGCCAGCCTTCTTGCTGATCAATTTTGTTAAACACCTGGATGATTGGAATATCTTGCACACCCAGTTCAAGTAAAACCTGCCCAACAGCTGCTGCCATTTCTCGCCAATGAGGATCAGAAATGTCAATTACATGCAATAATAAGTCGGCTTCTTGCGTCTCTTCGAGCGTTGCACGGAAAGCTTCAATTAATTGATGTGGCAGATCTCTTATGAACCCTACTGTATCAGCTAGAATGACGGATGTAGCGCCCGGAAGTTCAGTTTTTCGCATGGTCGGATCAAGGGTTGCAAAAAGCTGATTGGCCGCGTAAATTTGCTCCCCGGTTAACGCATTAAACAGCGTGGATTTGCCTGCATTGGTATAGCCAACTAGAGAAACTGTAGGCATCGCTGCCTTCTTTCGCGCTCGGCGGTTTTGATCACGGCTTTTCCTCACCTTTTCCAAACGCTTGTTAATGGAGCGAATTCGCTCTCTTAATAAACGGCGATCAGTCTCCAGCTGCGTTTCTCCAGGACCTCGAAGACCTATCCCTCCCTTTTGGCGTTCGAGGTGGGTCCAACCTCTAACTAAGCGAGTGGACAAATGTTGCAGTTGTGCGAGTTCAACTTGCAATTTACCCTCGAAAGTCCGAGCCCGCTGCGCAAAAATATCCAGAATTAATCCGCTGCGATCAACGACTCGACATTGAAAAAGGCGCTCTAAATTCCGCTCCTGGGAGGGCGACAATTCGTGATTGACTAGAACCAAGTCTGCTTGCAGGGCTTGTACTTGCTGTTGAATTTCCTCAGCCTTTCCCAAACCTACATAGTATTTTGCTTCTGGGGTCGAGCGCCTCCCTAAAACGCAGCCAACCACCTCTGCCTGGGCGGAAATCGCCAGCTCCTTAAATTCTTCCAGAGCCTTTTCAGCATCTATTTCAGGCAATGCCAGCTGCACTAAGATGGCTCGCTCACCACCTTGGGGTCTTTCAAACAAGGTATATTCCGCTTTAAAATAAGTCAGTTAGTCTGCCACATTTTCTTCATCATCTCCAGCAGGTATTTTTACCATGCGGGATGGTACCACCGTGGAAATGGCATGTTTATATACCATTTGGGTTACGGAATTTTTAAGCATGACTACATATTGATCAAAGGAATCCACTATTCCGTGCAATTTAATTCCGTTTACTAAAAAAACAGAAACGGGAATTTTTTCCTTTCTTAATTCATTCAAGAAGGGATCCTGTAAGAGATGATTTTTAGACATTGCCCACTCCTTATTCTTATTTTATTCAGGCAACTACTTCATTAGTATAGTCGTCTTTAAGAAATAAAACTTTAGATTTTATATGCGCATGTGCAATTTTATTGCTCTAAATTGGAGCGCGTGAGTTGATTTCCCTCTTCCTGAGAATCTGGCTGTGCATTGTTTAATGGTGGTTGCACGCTTGCACTTGGTTTACCCAGTTTTAAAATCTGCCTGACATGGGCTGGTGCTTGATTATCAATAAGAAAAAATCGTTTAGGCTCCCAATGCTTGCGGCAAATGTCGGTGTGAATAGCCAGTTTGGGTTCAAGCAATTCAATGTTTTCCAAAATAACATTGACCAGGGGTCGATATTGCAGGGCTGTCCAGTAAATATCACAAAGAATGTTGGAAGCATATACAAACGTATTTTTTATACTTAAATCCTGGATGTGATTTTTTATTTTGATAAAGCTTGCAGCATCTGCGAAGGATTGTTTGATGCAAATGGTATTTGCTATTAGCTTTTGTAAGTAATCGTAAGTGTATAAATCAATAAGCTCGCCCCAGAACTTAAAAGGATCCTGCGGAGGATGCGTTTGGCTGTCTGCGCATTCGCAGGAATATTTTTTAAACGCACGATAACCCTTATTTTCTTCTTGAATTAAATATTGGGAGAGCTGTTCAAAAAATTCCGGTGCACTGGATTGTTCAGCGCTTTTTTTAAGGGAAGTCCAAGCATCATGCACTTTTTGGCTGTTATCAACGATGAAAATTCTTGGTGTGACGGAGCGATCTTTGACCGACAGCTCACAGGCAATTTTAATCGCACGGAAAGCGGAAGTAGCCACAAGTGCAACCCCTCCTTCCTTTGGAGCATGGTGATTAAGACCTTCAATATTGGGATCATTGCCCAATAAAAAGGCCATATACTCAGTCATTTGGTCCTTAGGCGACTGGTTAAACCGGTAACGTTTTTGGGTAAGGTATTTTCTAATCAGGCTTTGAACTTTGATAACTGAATTAAGCTGTGCATTCTCCGTGCTTACCGTATCATTGGCGCTCACCATTTCAACGCCTACGCTTCCATCTTGACTCATGGAATCTTCAGTAGTTGTGCCGGTGTTTTCTTTCATTAAGCACCTATCTAATTGTGTCTCATGGATATAAAAATAATCTTTTTGTTTATTTTTAATATAGACCATGCACAATGCAGGCGGCTTTCCCTTAAGATGCTTTGATCACAGTTCTATCCTGGGGCATTGAATTTGTAGTCAGTTTTGTCTTATTGGGGTTGTTTTTTAATCTGGTCGTCCTTGCTCTCCTCTGTGGAGTCGTCGATTAATTTTTTGTAATTTTCCCGCCAGAATAGGTTCTTATTCCCGCTTGCATCATCAGTGACTGTGCTTTCTTTCCGTTCTCGCCAGAGTTCTTGCCAGAGCTTGTCTTGCCAAAAAGGGGGTACTGTCTTCAATTCATAGCCATTTTCATCGCCTGTTAGTTCCACAAATTTGAACGTTTGCTTGGCAACTTCACTGAATCGCTCTCCAAATTCATGGGCTATTTTAAAGCATCTTCTCAATTCTGCTTGGGTAACTCCTTTTTCATAGGGATCTTCTCTTTCGGCTACTTTTGCAATAACTAATTTTTATTATTCAAACCCACAACAAAAATTAAAGGGACAATCGCCTCACCTTTTTGTATCCTTTTATAATTTTCAAGAACCAAATCATTGATAAGCTCTTTGAAATGCCTGTTCATTTGATATTTCTGACGTTTGTCTGAAAAACTATTTTTATACTCATAAGTATCTGAGTTAAATGCTTTTATATCTGAGCTCTCATTAATGGCTTGGCAAAGCTCGTGATATTGGAACACATTAAAACCATAAACCACTACTTGCTTACTGTCTCCACAGATGGCTTCTAAAGATTGTAGGTTAAGTTTCATAGATGCACTCAGAGGCTACTGCTGGTTGTATAAGTATAGAAGCGATTTGTATTATTTTTAACCATCTATTTAATTCTTAAAATTCACTCTTTGCTAATTACATGCTCAATCAAATTAGATACTATAGACCCTGGATTCATTTGGACACTGTTTGTCCAATTACGAGTCCCTAAGTTGTAAAATCTTTACTCTTAATTCCAACTTAGTTCTTCATCAGCAAATAAGGAGATTTTCATGACAAAATTCGCACTCACTGATTTATTAGAAATGAAGGATGAGCATATTTATGAATCTTTGCTAAAGGATGATTCTTTATGCGAGAGCAGCGACAGCTTGCAGCTAATGAGTTCAAGGCAGTCGATTGAATTGGCTACTAAGCTCATGTTAGCTTGCCCGCCAGAGTGCATGGCCTTCATTGAGGTACAAATGGATAAACTCAAGCAATCAGCCCCTGTTTTTGCCCCATACTTAGAGCATGCTATTAAAATAAAACATTATTTCAATTTGATATTAGACCCGCAGCAACAAGAACCCCAGACTGTTTTTACGAATCAACTTAAATTTGATGAATTAATACAATTCCAAAGGCTTTCGCAAACATTGGCAAATCAACATGCCCACCCGCTGGCCATGCGTATCTTGCAAACCGCATCCAATGAGAAATCGGAAGAAGTATTCAAACGCATCCGCGTCGTCTTCCATCACACGCCATTTTCAGAAACCTGTAACCGCATCGCCATCCTTAAGCGTTTATTGGAACAATTGGATGGTGATACTCCTTACCAAGCGTTTCAAAGCCGAGATTTCGATGCAGGGCTTTTCCATGAATTCTCTTCATTTGTCGCTGTGAATTTAAAAAATATAGACAGCCTTGCTGAGCGCTTAGCCAATGCTCCCTGCGAATATCATTCGCTAATCGCTAAAAAGCTCGAACAGCTGAATCCTGTTGCCTATCAGCAACAAGTGCTATTTAAAGAAGTTAACAGGCAATTTGGCAAACTCGCTGAATCAAAGCAGCAAGAACGAAAACTCTCCCCTTATGGCAATCTGCGTTATTGCTTCCACGTTGAACAATCAGCTCAAGGCTCTGACGCCGACAAAAAAGAAGAAGCCAAAGACAAAGCTTCACTCTCGATTTCCTAATTACCTTCAGCCATGGCCTTTGGCTAGTAAGGCCATGCTTTCCCCTCAGATAAAACCTCACTTGATTTGAGAAATTTCTTACAATTCATAAATGCCATTTCCCCATGACATCAACCGTGGAAGAGTTATACTCAGTACATAAGGATTTGACATGGATTGTCTGACAGGATGTCAACTAAGGGACCAGCACAATGGATGTGCTTCGCCGTAAGGATGCGGCCTTTTTCCATCAGAGCTTAAGGATGTAATTATACGTGGATGTCGTTTCTATCGATCGTCCAGCACCCAAATACTCTTAATCCCATCTATTACTTGTGCCAAATTGTTCCATTAATTTTTTTATTCCCAATCGATTCGATGTTCTTAGCTGTAGGCCTTATAGCACAACATTCTTCTTTTAAGACCCATAAGACAGGAATATATTCTTGATAAGCCATCAGGAACATAAATTTTTGTGCCTTTTTACTCAATTGAATGCAATAAACCAAAAAATCAATTTTCTAGGCCGAAAAACTATTGAGTTGTTTGTGGCGGCTGTGGCTAACTGTTTCTCAATAATGCAATTGCTTGAGGTCTTAATCTGGCTACAGCCGAAACGTCGTTGGCTGTAGCTAAGGTATCGTGCATATCCACACTACTTACTAAAATGGTTTGATTTTTTGTTGCTACACATTGGAGTAGACTTTGCACCTAGGAGCTTCCAAGCTTGTAAAAAAGGCTCTATCCATCAGCGATAAGCCTATAGGGGTTTTAACTGGACCTACGAAAAATAGAATTAAGTCTACATCTTTATTGCTATTATTTTCTCCGTAATGCCAAGTATTTACTGTTTTTGTCCATGTCTGTCCGGTTTTTAGTCTATTTTTTTAACCTTGGATTTGTCAGCAAAGCTACCGTGGGGATCGTCAGTGGCATACATTGTCAACTCACCCGAGAGAATATAACCTGCACCATTCATTGGATGTAAATGTATCGATGTTTTAGATCCGGGTGGAATTTGAAGCGGAGAATACTAAATTCAGTTTGACCCGGGGTTATGCTTGGTAATGTAGCACCATTCCAACTGCTGGTTGTTTTAAGTATTGTTCCATTTTTAATGAACTAGCTTTAAGTGTTGCATTGATACCAAATGCTAATAAAAATATTAAACTAAAACGTTTAGTTATCGTCATTGTACACATATGAAAATCCTTCAAATAAAGTCAACATAAAAACAGCCTCTACCTTCGATGCTTATTTGGAAAGTGGAAAGCTCTTGGTGATGATATCCAACTTTTACTTTACAAAGAATTGTTCGATACGAATTAATCTTAGATAGTCGCACCTTTCGAATAGGGCTCTTAAGCTTTTTAGAAGCGAACTGTTCGTGGATTACAAGGAACTCCCTGTTGGGTACTTGGAATAATAATCAACAATCACTTCCGTCTCTTGCTCCTTTGGGGCTCTTCAATCGGGTATCCTGCAACATCATCAATTTGTTGTAGAAAAATGATTATTTTTCATTTTATACCGTTTCTAATTAAGACATTCAGATTCCAAATTTAATTTTCGCCTACTATATGGGTTAAAATCACTGTTGGTTCAAACGGGATTGAATAACTTTACTCCCCTCAGCACTGGAGCAGTATCGAGTCTTGCGTTGGGATATTTAATAAATCTAAATTTAGAGCTAATTAAGGCATAATGCCTTCTTCTTAATATACGAGATTGGATTGGGAATACAATCCCACTCTGGTCATTGAACTTGCAAGAAATTCTTCGCTGATTGTTTTTAATTGCAAATTAAATTTCATGACCTATTCGGGGCATCAATTGGTGAGCAATTATATGAAGTCCATAATTGATTAATTTATAATCACATTTTTTTGATAATTTCATTAGCGATACACCAGACGTTGCTCATTCTAATGAACCGATTCTTCACACGCTGATCACCGAAGGATTAGGAACCTGAATAAAATTCATTGAACATCGCAGATCGGTATTTTCGAATGAATTATTTTGAATGAGCTATCCCATGATTGCACTGCAGGGGCTTTATAGACTAGAGAATCCTGTCTTATCATTCGATTCATTTCGGGCAATGCTTTAGAGGGTTTGGGGGTTATTATTGAACGGCCCCTTTCCATCCGATCATGCTTTTAATTTAATGCGATGTGCTTTGCTACCATAATGGTTAAGCAAAGCACATCGCATACGGAAAGGAGGAAATTTTGCCACTTAAATGTCGATGTTTTCTGCTTCCAATGCATTGTTTTCGATAAATTCTCGACGGGGCTCAACCTGATCACCCATTAAGGTCGTAAATATCTCGTCAGCAGCAACCGCATCTTCAATGCTCACTTGCAGCATACGTCTGACTTCAGGATCCATGGTTGTCTCCCAAAGTTGTTCCGGATTCATTTCACCAAGTCCTTTATATCGTTGGATGCTTTGTCCTCGTTTGGCTTCATCCATTAACCAACTTAATACTTCTTCAAAAGACTCCACATTTTGCACTTTCTCACCACGCTTGATGTAAGCGCCTTCTTCAATCAAAGTTGATAATTTAGCGCCAAGAGCTGCCATTTCTTTGTAATCTTTGGAGAAGAAAAATTCAGCATTCAAAAGGATATGATGATCCATTCCATGCTGAGTGATGCTCACTCGAGGTAAATGATAGTCCGTTTCCTGATGGTGAATAACGGCTACTTTAAATTGCTGAGTTTTATTGCCAAGCTGCTGTAAACTTAAGTGCAGTTGATTTGCCCAGCTGTTTATGATCTCGCGATGGTTGAAGTCATCATTATGAAGCATAGGCAGATAGATTAATCTTCTTAAAATTTCTACATTATATCGACGCGAATGGCGCTTGATGATTTTTTCCACACGGCGATATTTCAGCACTAAATCTTCCAATGCGGCTGCTGAAATCGCTGGCAAGTCCTTTCCTGGAAAAAATTGGGCATCTTCTAATGCGCTTTGAGTCAAATAATCGTATAGGGCTTCATCGTCTTTGACATACTGCTCTTGCTTGCCTCGTTTTACCTTATACAAGGGCGGTTGCGCGATGTAGATGTATCCGCGTTCAATTAATTCTGGCGCTTGCCGGTAAAAAAATGTCAGCAACAGGGTTCGAATATGGGAACCATCGACGTCAGCATCGGTCATGATAATGATCCGATGATAACGTATTTTATCCGGATCATATTCATCCGGACCAATACCACAACCTAAAGCAGTAATTAAGGTGGCCACTTCCTGAGAAGAAAGCATTTTGTCAAAACGGGCTTTCTCAACGTTAAGAATTTTTCCCTTTAGAGGAAGAATGGCTTGGAATTTGCGATCACGGCCTTGTTTTGCTGAGCCTCCTGCTGAATCTCCCTCAACAATATATAGTTCGGAAAGCGCAGGGTCTTTTTCTTGACAATCGGCCAGTTTACCCGGTAAACCGGCAATATCTAAAGCACCTTTTCGCCTGGTCATTTCACGGGCCTTGCGAGCAGCTTCTCTAGCCCGCGCGGCATCGATGATTTTGCCTACTATTGACTTCGCTACGTTTGGATTTTCAAGTAAGAAATCGTTTAATTTTTCTGCCACTAGAGATTCAACAGCCGCTTTTACTTCCGATGAAACCAACTTATCTTTGGTCTGTGAGGAAAATTTTGGATCCGGGACTTTTACAGATAACACGGCAGTCAATCCTTCACGCGCATCATCCCCCGTTGTAGCAACCTTTGCTTTTTTGGCAAAGCCTTCATTTTCAATGTAGGAATTAAGGGTTCTTGTTAATGCAGCACGAAAACCGGCCAGATGCGTGCCGCCATCCCGTTGTGGGATATTGTTGGTAAAGCAAAAAATGGTTTCCTGATATGAGTCATTCCATTGCATGGCCAATTCCACCGCAATGCTATCCTTTTCAGCAGAGAGCGTGAAAACAACTGGCATTATCGGGGTTTTATTTCGGTTCAGATGCTCGACAAAGGCTTTGATGCCACCTTCGTAGCAGAACGTATCGCGTTTTTGGCTACGTTCATCATAGAGATGAATGGTAACGCCAGAATTAAGGAATGATAACTCTCGTAGTCTCTTGGCAAGAATATCGTAGTTGAATTCTATATTGCTAAATGTATTCGAGCTCGGCTTAAACCAAACTTGGGTGCCAGTGGAACTCGCCTCACCCGTTACCGTTAAGGGAGCATCGGGTACACCATTGCGGTAATGTTGCTCATGCACTTTGCCATTGCGGCGAATCAAAAGATGCAATTCTTCAGACAAGGCATTCACGACTGAAACACCTACGCCATGCAGTCCACCAGAAACCTTATAGGAGTTATCATCAAATTTACCCCCGGCATGAAGTATCGTCATGATCACTTCCGCCGCAGAGCGACCTTCCTCTTTATGGATATCAACGGGGATCCCGCGGCCATCATCTTTTACAGTAATTGACTCATCAGCATGAATGGTTACATATATTTCACGACAGTGTCCAGCCAATGCTTCATCTATGGAGTTATCAACCACTTCAAAAACCATATGGTGCAGACCAGTACCATCGTCAGTATCACCAATATACATTCCTGGGCGCTTACGAACAGCATCCAAGCCTTTTAATACTTTGATATTTGACGAATCATAGCTGGCGCCAACGCTCATAGAACTCCTCGTTGCCTACTGGCAATAGCAAATAGTATATTATACCACGAAATCATTTTTTTTATATGATTACTGAGGCTATTGCAACAATGATGTACTGTTTCACGTGAAACATTTTCATTTACTGAAGCAAGTAATTGGGCGAGTAATGAAGCAAAAATTAGAATCAACGAATGGTGAGTAGTAAGGATGCAACTAGGGCCATTTAACGGTCGGAGATGGATGAATCGACCATTTTACTACTTTTATGAATGAATAACATGGCGGGCACTTCTAAACTAGTATCATTACTCAGTTCCCATTTCATACACAGCTCTCTCTATCAGAATTTAAGTCAAATGGTCTTTAGCCAAGCAATTGGGCATCCGACTTACTAGCTTAAACCCAGTTTTAAATTTAATAGTAACGGCTCATAAATACAAACATTAAACAACACAGATCCAAAGCAAAGTGAAAAATAAGTAAAAATTAGAATATTTAGGGCACTGAATTGCATAACCGACTAGCCTTGTATGGCATTTAAACTTCTCTCAAGATTTGTGACGGCTTTGCCCTCGAGAAAATAATCCTGCCTGCAGTCAGTGCTCAGCGCAAAAATGGTTTCATGGCGAAACTCCTTCAATCAAAAAGCACGTTTGCATTCAGTAAAGTGTTGGAAATGAAAAAATATGCACAGTGAAGCTGCGAAACCCATAGCCCATTTTAGAAGTTCATTTAGCAGGTTTGCTAAGACCTAATCATGGATTTGATGGTCCGCTGAACTCTCTTGCTATCCTGCCTTTACTACTGAGAGCAACATGTTGTTGTGGCAATGAACACATTCACTCATTTGAAAAGCAGATGTAGAATTTCAATTTAAGCGTTCTATTTCTTTAACGCTGCCGTTGTCGACTTGAAAAAGCTTAAATTCATCAGGCAGATTGGACAGTGAGGGCAGTGCCAACGTTGTGATAAACACTTGCCCTGACAGGGTCTTCATATGCTGTAATAAGCGATTTACATGTGCTTCATCGAGTTCGGATGTGAAATCATCAAACAAGTATAAACAAGGTTTTTGCGTCAAGTGAGCTTGAGCTAATTTTAAAGCGAAGAGTAGAATTTTTTGTTGGCCACGTGATAAGTATTGTTTTGCGGCATTAGCCTCAACCCGAAACAGCAAATCGGCTTGATGTGGTCCATATTGACTAAATTGCCGAGCAATATCCTGTTCATAGTTGCTTTCAAGAATTTGTAAAAGACTCTTTCCTGTTTCTCGCCTGTCCCAACCCTTAAAATATTCAAAGCTGCATTGGATATTACTTAACTCTAATGAAATCTGATTAAAAAATGGGAGAAGCTTTTGCACATAAGACAAACGCGCTTGATGAAGTTCATTGCCAAACTGATCAAGAATCTTATTCCAGGGCAAAAGCTGCTCTTTGTTTGCTCGTTGTCTTAGCAAAGCATTTCTCTGTTTCAACGCCCGTTTGTAGTGTTTCCATAGGTCATGGTAGTTTTGTTTCACGTGAAACAACCCCCAGTCCAGAACTGCTCGACGCACAGCAGGGCCTGCATCAATGATTTGAAAAATGTCCTGATAAAATATTTGGCAAGGCAGGAAACGAGCTAACTCACTGCTTGCCTGGCAGGCGGTGCCGTTCAAACGAACCTGCGTTGGCGAGCCAAGAGCCTTTTGAATACTGATGGTTTCATCAGAGGATGTACGGGCGAAAACAGTTAGTGCTTCCTGTTCTCGCGTAATCAACGGCAGAATCTCCCTACTACGAAAAGAGTGGCCGGTCCCTAGCAAATAAATCGCTTCCAGAAAAGAAGTTTTTCCGCTGCCATTTGCACCAAAGATAAAATTTAATTTAGGATGCAAATCCAGGCGAGCTGCTGTTATATTTCGCAGATGATAAATTTGCAGCTGAGCAAGGCTCATAATTTCATAGGCATAATGATGTATTGGTATTGTTCATCTTGCAGTGACTCTACCAAAATGCTGCTATCCATGGCTGACATCGATAAGCGAACCAATCCTTCATCAAAATAATTGAGCACGTCAAGAAGATAACTGGCGTTAATACCAATCTTGATTTCATTCCCGTCGGTATGAGCCTCAAGGGTTTCCGTCGCTTCTTCCTGTTCCTGATTATTGGCGATTAAAGTGAATGTTCCGCTTTGCATGTGCAAAATGACGGCTCGTGATTTTTCATGCGCTAAAATCATAATGCGTGACAATGCCCGTTTGAGCAAATCGCGATCCACCAACACAAATTTATCCTGTTGCTTTGGAATAGCTTTGGCATAAGGGGGAAAGCGCGCTTCGATAAGTCTGGATTGAAAGCTGAATTCACGACTGTCCAATTTGAAATGGCCTTTGCCAGCCGAAATTGCAATATGCTCATCTTCAATGCTGTTGAGTAATCTTAACATTTCCTGCACGGATTTTCTGGGCAATAAAAAACGCTGGTGGGAGTCAACGGCATCACAAGGCAATCTGCATACAGCCATGCGATGACCATCGGTAGCCACTGCCGTAATGACTTGGGAGTCAAGCTCAAGCAACAAACCATTTAAAAAAATCCGAACATCATGCTGCGACATGGCGAAATGGGTGGATTGCAGCAAATGAATTAAATCCTGCCGGGCAACCGTTAATTCAATGTCGCTTACATCGTTGTCACTTGATGGAAAATCCTCTGCAGGTAAAGTAGCTAATTTAAATTGACTTCTCCCGCAGCTGATAATCACCGTCCCTGCCTTTGAACTGATAGTAGGTGTGGCATCTTCATCCAGAGAACGCATTATATCGATGAATTTTTTGGCAGGGACAGTAATTTTTGCCGATGAACCGTGGCTGGCACAATCGATGCGGGCCGTTATTTCCATTTCCAAATCGGTGGCGGTTAAGCGCAATTGATCATTCGCCCAATAAAGAAGAATGTTGGACAGTATGGCCAAAGACTGCTTTTTATCAACAGCACCAGCGACAGCCAATAAAGGATTTAATAAGTGATTCCTGCTAAGTGTTAATTCAAACATGACAATCCAAACTATGAAGTTAAAGTTCGCATCAGATTTTTATAGTCTTCGGCAAAATCACTTTCACTCTGTATCAATTCTTTCACCTTTCGGCAAGCATGAATTACAGTAGTATGATCACGCCCACCGAAATGATCGCCAATTTCAGGTAGACTGTGATTGGTTAGTTCTTTCGCCAAGGCCATTGCCATTTGCCGGGGACGTGCAATTGAGCGACTGCGCCGCTTTGACAATAAATCAGCCACTTTGACCTTATAATACTCAGCAACGGTTTTTTGAATATTTTCAATCGTGACTAATTTATCTTGGAGAGCAAGCAAATCTCTGAGCGCTTCGTGTACAAAGTCAATGGTAATTGGTTTGCCGGTAAAATGAGCATTGGCAATCACTCGCCTTAGAGCACCCTCCAATTCCCGTACGTTTGAGCGGATGCGCTTGGCAATAAAAAATGCCACTTCATAAGGCAACTCGATGTTGGATTGTTCAGCCTTGCTGATTAGAATAGCAACTCGAGTTTCGAGTTCAGGAGGTTCTACTGCAACGGTCAAGCCCCAGCCAAAGCGGGATTTTAGCCGCTCCTCCATGCCCTCAATTTCCTTAGGATAGCGATCGCTTGTTAAAATAATTTGCTGCTGACCTTCAAGCAAGGCATTAAAGGTGTGGAAAAACTCTTCTTGCGAACGGTCTTTACCAGCAAAAAACTGAATGTCATCAATGAGCAAAGCATTTAAAGAACGGTAAAAACGTTTAAACTCATTAATTGAGTTGGTTTGCAATGCCTTGACCATATCAGCAACAAAACGTTCTGAATGCAGATACAACACCTTTGCTTCTGGATTATTCCTTAAAATGGTGTTGCCAATGGCATGCATTAAATGGGTTTTACCCAGGCCAACGCCCCCGTAAATAAACAGCGGATTATACGCTTCACCAGGACGCTCGGCGACCTGTAATGAGGCGGCACGAGCAAGCTGGTTGGAATTCCCCTCCACGAAACTGTCAAAAAGGAATTTCTTATTTAAATAGCTGTTCTTGTATTCAGCAGTTTTTTTGGCCATGGGTTTGCTGGCATTGGAAGGAGCGTTAGTTGACATCGCAGCAGCAGGGCTTTGCTCAACAGAATTCTCAGAAACCGATTTTGGCCCAATTTCAATACTTACTGAGGAAATAACTCCAGCGCCAAATTGCAAAACTAATTCTTTGATTCTGGAATAGAAGTTTTTTTTGACCCAATCCACAACAAAGCGATTTGGGGCAAATAAAATCAAATTAGCTCCTTGAAAATCAGCTTGCAAAGGATTCAACCATGTATTGAATTGCTGGGGAGGATATTCCTCTTTCAAAAACCCCAAACATTTCTGCCAAACATTTGCAGACAC